>CAYLZN010000054.1:0-23408 GCA_964387935.1 uncultured Vicinamibacteraceae bacterium
GTGTCCAAATCTCCCCCCTGTCGTGTTTCTGAGGGAGCCGTGATGCCTCGTCGTGAGACGCTTGAAGCGGCGGTGCGCCGCTCGCTGAAGGCCGCTGACCATCTGGGTGATGCTGACGCTGCGGCGGTTGCCGCGGCGCTCGCTCTCGCCCGCCGCCTCGACGCGGGTGACGTGGTGTCGACGACGTGGCCGACGTTCCTGCGGGCGTTGAACGCGTGTGGGTTGACGCCGGAGGGGCGGGATCGGTTGTCGTTGCCGGCGAGGGTGGAGGGCGGCAAGCTCGCTGAGATGCGTGCGCTGCACGTGAAGCGTGTCGGGTGAGCTGTTCGGGGTTGAGACGCCGCGGGTGTTCTCGCCGCCGTTGCGGCGGGTGTGGCCCAGGTCGCCGGTAGCGGAGCGGCGGACGCTCGGCTGGCAGGCGTGCGACTTCGCGGCGGAGATGCTCGGCATCGAGCTCCTCGGCTGGGAGCAGTGGTTCTTGGTCCACCTCCTCGAGCTGCGCCCGGACGGCCGGTTGCGGTACCGGACCGCGGTGTTGCTGGTAGCGAGGCAGAACGGCAAGACGACGATCTCGGTCGTCCTCGCCCTGTTCGCGATGTTCGTGTTGGGCCGGCCTCTGGTGATCGGCACCGCGCAGGATCTCGATGTGGCGGAGGTGGCGTGGCAGGGCGCCGTCGACATGGTCGAGGGAAATGCGCAGCTCGCGGAGATGATCGACCGGGTCGTCCGCGTGAACGGCAAGAAGGCCCTCGAGCTGAAGTCGGGCGAGCGGTACAAGGTGAAGGCCGCGAATGCCAAGGCCGCCCGGGGCCTGTCCGGCGATCTGGTGCTACTCGACGAGTTGAGGTCTCACAAGTCGTGGGATGCGTGGTCGGCGATCACACACACGACGATGGCCCGCCCCGACGCGTTGATCCTAGGCCTCTCGAACGCGGGTGACGCGTCGAGTGTCGTGCTCCGCCACCTGCGGCTCACCGCGCACCGCCAGCTCGGCAACCCGGACGGCCTGGACCTGTCGGCGTTGACGGTCCCGCCGGACGGCGATGACGAGCAGGTCGGCTTGTTCGAGTGGTCGGCCCGGCCGGATCGCGATGGGTGGGACCGTGATGGGTGGGCGGAGGCGAACCCGGCGTTGGGCCGGCTGATCACGGAGCGGGCGATCGTCGCACAGGCGACGTCGACGCCGGCGGAGCAGTTCCGCGCCGAGGTGTTGTGCCAGTGGTCGGATGCGTCGGCGGCTGGCCCGTTCCCGTTGGGGGCGTGGGATGCGTGCCGTACCGACGTGGCGTGGGACGGCGGCGAGATGGCCGTCGCGGTGGACGTGTCGTGGGACCGGTCGTGGACGCATGTCGCGATGGCCGGCCGGCGTGGCGACGGCCGCACGCATGTCGAGGTGATGGTGCACGCGGCGGGGACCGGCTGGGTGCGCGGCTGGCTGTTCGAGCGTGGCCACCGGCGGGTGGTGTGTCAGCGGGGCGCGCCGGTCGCGTCGCTCGTCGATGAGTTCGCGGAGCTCGCCCCGGACGGGAAGCCGTGGGTGGAGGTCGTCGACTGGTCGGGTGCGGATCTCGGCGCGGCGTGCGGCGCGTTTCATGACCTGGTCGTGTCCCGTCAGGTGACGCACCTCGATCAGCCGGTCCTTGACGTCGCGGCGGGAGCCGCGGTGAAGAAGCCGTTGGCGAATGATGCGTGGGCGTGGGACCGGAAGCGTTCGCCGGTGGATGTGGCGCCGCTCGTCGCGGTGACGGGCGCGGTGTGGGGCTTGTCTCGGCCGGTGAAGTTGCCGCCGGAACCGGCGCTGCTGATCTTGTGAGGGGTGGCGCGATGCGTGACGTGGTGACGACGGTCGGGGAGCTGGTCGGCGCCGCCGCGGTGGCGGTCGGGTCGGCCGCCCAGTTCGGGTGGGCGGTTGGCCTGATCGTCGCGGGTGTGCTGATGGTGTTCCTGTCCGCGGTCGCCGGTGCCGATCGTGGGGCCCCGTGAGTCTGCTCGCGGGGATGTTCCGCCCGGATGTGGCGCCGCTACCGGCCGCGGAGCCGGGGAAGTGGGCGCAGGGCATGGTGTGGCAGCCGTGGTCGCATGCCGCGTCCGCGACGGTCGACCAGTCGATGCGGCTCTCCGCGGTGTTCGGCTGTCTGCGGATCCTGTCGGACGCGATTTCGACGTTGCCGTTCGGGACGTTCACCGCTGACGGGCCGCGCCGGTTGCGGGTCGATCCGCCCGGCTACTTGACGTTCGTGCCGCCGGCGTTGCCTCGCACCGGGTACCTCGCCCAGGTGATGTTGAGCTTGCTCACGGACGGCAACGCGTTCATCGCGACGCCACGCGACGCGCAGGGTGTCCCGGTCGGCCTGGTGCCGCTCGACCCTCGATCGGTCGCGGTCCGCATCGACGGTAACCGCATCGTGTTCGACGCTCTCGGCGAGGTGTTCTCCCCGCTCGACATCATGCACATCACGGGGATGGTCCTCCCCGGCCGGGTGCGTGGCGTGTCGCCGATCACCGCGGCTCGTGAGGTGATCGACGCCGGCCTGTCCGCGCAGGAGTACGGCGCCCGGTTCTTCGCGAACAACGCGGTGCCGCCGGCGGTGATCCAACTGCCGGACACCGGCGCGGGTGGCACAGCGGACGGTGAACGGGCCAGGCAGGTCGCGGACGTGTGGCACCAGCTGCACGGCGGGCCGGGCAACGCCGGGAAGGTCGGAGTCCTCGTCGGCGGTGCGAGTCTCCACACCGTCGCGGTGAACCCCGACGACGCCCAGTGGCTCGACTCGAAACGGTTCGGCGTGTCGGAGATCGCCCGGTTCTTCGGGGTGCCGCCGCACCTGATCGCCGACGCGTCGAACTCGACGTCGTGGGGCAGTGGCCTCGCCGAACAGAACCTCGCGTTCGGGCAGTTCTCGTTGCGGCCGTGGATCGAACGCATCGAAGAAGGCCACAACCGGCTGTTGCACACGCATGGCGACCGGGCGACGTTCGTGAAGTTGAACCTCGACGCGATGCTGCGCGCCGCGTTGCGGGACCGGTTCGACGCGTACGCGATCGGGATCGGCGCCGGGTTCATGACCCCGAACGAGGCGCGGGCGCTGGAGGACTGGCCGCCGATCCCCGGCGGTGACGAAGCGGTTGGTGGAGGTGCCCCATGATCTTCGAGCGGCGTTCCGTCGCGGAGCGGCCCGAGTTCGAGACCGTCGACGGTCGCATCGTCGCGTCAGGTGTCGCGGTCCCGTACGACTCGCGATCCAAGGTCCTCACGTCCAGCGACCGGGGTGCGTTCCGGGAACGGATCATGCCCGGCGCGGCGCGTAAGACCCTCCAGGAGCAGGACGTGTTCGCGCTCCACGAACACGACATGAGGAACTACTTGGCGCGCACGTCGAACGGCACGTTGCGTCTCGTCGACGACGAGGCGGCACTCCGTTACGAGATCGACCTGCCGGACACGTCGACCGGTCGTGACGTCGCGGTGCTCCTCGAACGAGGCGATGTGCGTGGAGCGTCGATCGGGTTCGTAGCGATCGAGTCGCGCACCGACTGGACCGTAGAGGACGGCATGGCGTTGCGCACGATCCGCGAGTTGCGTCTCCGGGACGTGTCGACGACGACGAACCCGGCGTACGCCGCGACGTCCGCCGACGTCGCGTTGCGGTCCGTCGGGTTCGTCGACCTCGACGCGCTCGAAGCCGACGACCTCGCCGAGCTGATCTCGCTACGCGACGCGCGTAGCGACACCACCACCACCACCACCACCACCACCACCACCACCACCACCGAGCCTGGCGGCACGGACGGTGACGGCCGCGAAGGCACCGTCACCCGTCCCCGTGTCGCCTGGCTGTACGCCTGAGCGGCCGCCCGTCGGGCACCGCCCACCTCGCGCACCGTTCGTTCCGCCGCGCGTAACCGCGCGCGCACCCACCTGTGAAGGAGAGACCGATGGCCACGAGCCACATCGACATCGTCCAGGCGAACTTCGCCCGGCGACGCGACATCCAGGGCGAGCTCCGCGAGCTCGACGAGACGGCCGAACACGACCAGCGGGCGTTCAACGACGAGGAGACCGCCCGGTTCACCGAGCTGCGTTCCGAGCTGGAGCAGATCGACTCGCGCATCGAGGCGAACCTGCAGATGGAGACCCGCAGCCGTGCCCTCGAGGGTGGCGTGGCGGACCTCCTCGGGATGATGGTCGACCGTGACGGCGAGGTGGCCGACACCCGGTCGCTCGGTCAGCGGTTCACCGCGTCGGACGCGTGGGGCGAGTGGATGGAGCGCCGCTCGTTCCCCCGGGTCGACTTCGGCGACGTCGACCTGCGTTCGGTGACGGACACCACGTCGGGTGCGACATCCGGCGGGGCGTTCGCGGTGCCGACCCGGCTCGACCGTGTCGGCCAGGACGCCCTCGACCGGCGTGTCTGGCTGATCGACGAGCTGCCCCGCATCGGCGTGTCGACCGGCGTCGTGGAGTACGTCCAGGACAAGACGCCGCTCGCGGACCTCGCCAACAAGACGGCGGAGGTCACCGAGGGTCAGCCGAAGCCGCAGGCCGGGATCACCACCGCGGTGGTGCAGGAGGCCCCGGCGACGATCGCCGCGTGGGTGAACATCACCCGCCAGATCGCCGCCGACGCGCCGCAGGTCGTCAACTACATCGACGGTCGCCTGCGGTACGCGCTGAAGCGCCGCATGGACCTCCAGGCGATCACCGGTGACGGCACCCCCCCGAACCTCAAGGGTCTCGCCGGCCGGTCCGGGATCGTCACCTGGGCGCCCGGCACGTCGGAGGCGCGGTACGTGTCGATCCGCCACACGATGCAGCTCATGGAGTCCGCCGAGGCGGTCCCGGAGATCATCGTCCTGAACCCCGCCGACGCCGAGCTGTTCGACCTGTCGAACCACTCGGCCGACGGTGTCCACGCGGTGCCGAACGTCGCCGGGCCCGGTGCCCGCACTGCGTGGGGTCTGCGTCAGGTGCGGTCGACGGCGATCCCGGCCGGGAAGGCGCTCCTCATCGACCCGACGGCCGTCGCGGTCCTCGACCGGATGGGCGCCGCGTCGTACCTGACCGACTCGCACGACGCGAACTTCGTGTCGAACATCCTCACCCTCCTGCTGGAGGTGCGGATCGGTCTGGCGTTGTTCAACCCGTCCGGTGTGGGTCTCGTCACGTTCAACGGCACGGCCTGATCGTGGTGGGGGTGGGCCGTCCTCGCCGGGCGGCCCACCCCCGGCACGTCTCGTCTCGTTCGGCTGGGAGGAGGTGACCTGGTGGCCGCTCTCGATGTGATCACGGTCGACCAGGCCCGCGCCGGCCTCGGCCTCAACCCGTCCGACGACGGTGTCGACTCCGCCGAGCTCGCCCGGCTGGTGTCGGCCGCGTCGGCGATTCTCGACGACCGGTGCGGGCCGGTGATCCAGCGGCAGGTAACTGTCGACGTCGACGGCGGTACCCGGTACCTGTTCTTGGCGCCTCCCGTCGCGTCGGTGACGTCGGTTACCGAATGGCCGGCCGGTACCGCGGTCACCGGCGAGGTGCGCGGCGCCGAAACGTCCGACGATTTCCGCCTCGGGGCGTGGGGACGCCTCGAGCGGCGTTCCGCCGGCAGTCCGGCGACATGGGCGGACGGTGTCGTGATCGCCTACACGGCGGGGCGGTTCCCCGACGTCGCGTCGGTCTCCGCCAAGTTCGTCGCGGCGTGTCAGATCATCGTCTCGCACCTGTGGCGCGCCGAGCGGGGCGCCGCGTCGCAGACGTTCGGCGCGTACGACCAGTGGCCCGCCGGGATCACCGCGACGGGTGTCCCGACGTTCGGGGTGCCCCGCGCTGCGCTTGACCTCCTCGCCGGGGAGTTGTTGCCACCGGCGGTGGCATGACCGGCCCGCCCGTTGACCGTCTCGCGGCCGACCTGAAGCAGCTACGCGCCGCGGCTCGCAAGCTCGAATCGACCGTCCCGCGGGAGGCGGCGAAGGTACTCCGCCGCTCCGTGTACGACGAGTTGCGTTCGACGCCGTACCGGTCGCGGAGGATGCGTAACTGGTACGGCGGCGGGGCGAAGCTCGCCGTGTCGTACCGGGCGCGCCGCGGGTCGGTGACGGTGTACGCGACACCTCCGCAGGCGTGGGGAGTTGTGGAGCGTGGCGCCCGGCCGCACATGATCCCGAAAGGCGGCAAGCCGGGCCCGTTGCGGATCGGTGGCCGGATCGTGGAGGGCCCGGTCCGCCATCCCGGCGTGCGTGGGCACATGGCGTGGTCCCGTGGGATCGACGCGGCGGCGCCGAGGATCGCGGAAGTGTGGGTCGAGACCGAACGGATCCTCGACCGGGCGTGGGCCGCCTGATGCTCCTCGACCGGTCCCGTTCAACGCTCCTCGACGCGCTCGCCGACGTCGACGTGCCTGTCGTCGACCACGAGCCGCTTCCGGGGCAGCGTGCGTGCCCGTACGTGTCGCTCTGGCTGGCCGGCTGGGACCTCGACTACTGGCACTGGCAGGTCCGCCTCTACGTCGACGTCGGGCTCGGTGCCAGAGCTGCGCAGGATCAGATCGCTTCGCTCGGTGCGGTGATCGACGCCGCGATCCCCCTCTCGATGGGGCGCGACGCGGTGCGGATCGAACCGGCGGAGGGTGGCGTCCTCGTCGCGATGTGGACCGTCGACGCGATCCGTTCGTTCGTCTGACACGGCACGGCGTGTCGCCCAGCTCGAAGCCGCTGGTTCGTCGCGGCTCGAAACGGACCGGTCGCGGTCCGCCGTCAAGCCGGCCGTGAGGCCGGGTCTAGCCGGCTGACGCCGGAATCCGAAGGAGGCACCATGCCCGAAACACGTTTCGTTCGGCGCGGAATCACGAAGATCTACTTCGCGTCGACCATCACCAGCATCTCGGCGCCGACGCTCGCCGAGGTGACCGGCGGCACCGACCTGTCGCCCCACATCTCCGCGGTGGAAGGGTTCGGCTGGACGAACCAGCCGATCGAGACACCGGACCTCGGGTCGACGTTCGTGTCGAAGATCGCCGGCCCGGACCAGGCCGACGACTCCAGCCTCGAGTTCTACGAGCTGCGTGAGGGCTCGACAGAGTTCACCCTCCTCGCGAAGGGCACCACGGGGTTCCTCGTCTTCGCGTCGGCGGGTGGCACCGGACCCGGCGGTCAGGTCACCACCGGCGACAAGGTCGACGTGTTCCCGTTCGAGGTGGCGGGCACCCCGTCGAAGCTGATCACCGTCGACAACGAAGCCGCGAAGTTCCGGGTCGGCGTGTCGCTCACCGCCGAGCCGGCGCAGAACGTGGCGATCGTGTGAGCGACTCGTACGCTCGTCTGCGCGACCGGAAGAAGCCGATCGTCCGGACCGTCGCGTTGTGTCTCGACGCGACGGTCGCGGACGCGGCTCGTGAAGCCCGGGAACGATACGAGGCGCTTCTGTCGGCGGACGGAGCGTCAGCGTCGGCGGTCGCCGCGGCGAAGAAAGCCGCAGCGGCCGCCGACGCGGCGCGTGACGACATGTCGGAGCGGTTCTCGTTCCGTGCGTTGCCACGCGGCGAGTATCAGGCGCTCCTCGATGCGCATCCCCCGTCGGCGGAAGACGTCGCGAAGGCCGAAGATCGAGGTGAGCCGGTCCCCGAGTTCGACCCGTCGTTCATGCCGGCGTTGGTCGCCGCGTCGATCGTCGCTCCGGCGTTGTCCGCCGCGGAGGTCGCCGAGATTTGGGAGTCGCCGGACTGGGCGTGGGGTGAGCTGCTGATGTTGTTCGCGACGGCGAACTCGGCGTCGGCGGCGACGAGCGTGGTGGAGCTGGGAAAAGGCTCGACTGGGATCGGCGGCTAGCCGCCGAGCTCGGCTACTGCGTCCCTCTCGGGATCCCGCATTCTGAGTTCTTGGCGTGGCCGGAAGACGACCGCGACAAGGCGATGGCGTACACGGTGTGGCGGTCCCAGTTCTGCACCGAGTGCGGCACCCGGGATCGTGACTGGCTTGACGAGTCCGGCCGGTTGCGGGACAACCCGCCGTTGCGGGCGAGTCTGCGCCGGTGCCGTGGTTGCGTCGAGGTTGAGCGTGCGATGGGCACCGTCCCGGATGACGAGGATCGCGCCGGCCTGAAGGTCCACTTGGTGGAGAGGGGGTGACCTCGTGGCAACGAAGCGGTACGAGGTTGTCCTCACCGGCAACGTCGCGAACCTGCAGTCGGCGTTGCGGCAAGCGACGAACGGCGTCTCGCAACTGTCGAAGGCGGCGAAGGGCTCGAAGGCGGGGGTCGGCGGGCTCGGGTCCGCGTTGGGGCAGGCGGGCCGCCAGGCGGCGGGCACGTCCGGCGGGTTCCAACTGGTGGCACGGTCGGTGTCCGCGCTGGGGGACGTTGCTCGCACCGCGGTCGGGACGACGGCCGGGTTCGTCGGTGCGCAGGCGGTCGTGAACGGTCTCGCGGCGGCGTGGCGGAACGGCGGGCAGGCCACCCTCGAGTTCGACACGAACATGCGGAACGTGAACAGCCTGATCGGGCTGTCGGACCGGCAGCTTGGGCGTCTGTCCGACCAGGTGTTGAATCTCTCGACGCGCCTGCCGCAGTCGGCGTCGGAACTGTCGGCCGGGCTGTACGACATCGCGTCGTCGGGGTTCGCCGGCGCGGACGGGATGATGGTCCTCGAGTCGGCGGCGACCGCCGCGTCGGCCGGTCTGACGGACACGGCGACGTCGAGCAAGGCGATCACCGCGGTGTTGAAAGCGTACGGCTTGTCGGCGGCGCATGCCGGCGAGGTGTCCGACACGCTGTTCCAGACGGTGAACCTCGGTGTCGTGAACTTCGAGGAACTGTCGCAGTCGGTGGGTGATTGGGTGGGGACCGCCGCGACGCTCGGCGTGAGTATCGATGATGCGTCGGCGGCGTTCGCGACGATGACGCTGTCCGGTATCCAGGCGAGCGAGGCGGGCACCGCGCTGAACCGGGTGATGCTGGCGTTGATCAAGCCGTCGGAGCAGATGGCGACGTTGCTCCGGTCGTGGGGGTACGAGTCCGGTCAGGCCGCGGTTGATGCTCTCGGCTTCGAGGGTGTCATGTCTCGGATCAGGGTCGAGACGGGCGGGACGACGGAGGCGATGGCGGGCCTGTTCCCCGAGGTGCGCGGGCTGAAGGGCGGCCTCGCGTTGCTCGCCAACGAGGGGAAGAACTACACCCGCGTCGCGAAGGAGATGGGTGACGCCCACAAGGGTGTCGGCGCGTCGCAGAAGGTCCTGAACGAGCAGGCGAAGTCGCTCAGCTACCAACTGAAGGTGCTCGGGAACCGGTTCATCGCGGAGGGGATCCAAGCGGGCCGGTGGGGAGCGCCTGGCCTCGCTGCGGGGATCTCCGCGATCGGGTTAGCGCTGCGCGAAGTCGGGGTGTGGGTCGGGAAGCTCGCCGACCGTGCCAGGCCTGGCATCGATGCGTTCGGCGACGCGATCCGCAACGCCGCTCGGGTCGTCGCTGACCTCGCGGCGGCGTTCGGTCCGGTTGTCGCCGCTGCCGCTGGCCTCGCCGCGGCGGGCCTGGTCGACCTGTTCAACGTGCTCGGGTCGGCGGTGCGTGCCGTGACCGGGTTCCTCGACCGGCATCGTGCCGTCGCGGCGGCGTTGGCGGGGGTGTATCTCGGGTCGGTGGTGCCGGCGTTGTGGGCGTCGGTGACGGCGACGGCCGCGTTGACCGCCACGCGTCTCGCCGGCTGGTTCGCCGAGGCGACGTTGGGTGCCCGACAACTCGTCGCTCAGTTGGCGTTGGTGACGCAACTGTCCGGAATCAGCGGCGGCCTACGCGCGCTTGGCGTCGCGCTGGCTGGTGCGTTCACGTCGGTGACAGCGATCGTCGCCGCTGCTGCTGTTGCGATCTACGGGGTGCAGAACAGTCTCCACAAGTCGCAATCCGCGGCGAAGGAGTGGGCGACCGGCTGGCTGAAGGACGAGGACCTCAAGCATCTCGATGGGCTCGACCGGGCGGTCCAGAAGACCTCCGCACGGTTCAAGGACGCGCAGAAGGAAGCACGCAAGTACGACGGTGTTCTCGGCTCGATGAAACATATCGGCGAGGGTCTCTCACCGTTCAACAAGAACGTCGGGCAGGACACCGCGAACCGCGCGAAGGAAGCGTTGAAGGCGTTGCGGGACGTGGAGAAGGAACGGAATCGGGTCCTTCGGAATCTGCGTGGCGTTGCAGGCAAGGACGCAACGCGCGCTGATCTCGTCGCTGTGGGCCGCCTCGCCGACGCTCTCGGCTACGACCTGACGCAGAAGGGCCAGCGGGGCGCGGCGGCGGTGCGTCTCACGCGTGAAGCGATCGAGAAGCTCGGCCGTCAGGCCGGGTATTCGTCCGAGCAGGTGAAGCACGCCGCGCAGTTGAACGAAGACGCGCTTGGCGAGCAGGCGAAAGCGGCGCAGGAGTTTCAGCAGAAGGTGTCCGAGGCGTTCACGTCCGGGATGGACATCCTCGACGTCACGAAGGGGTTGGAGCAGGGGCAGAAAGTCACCGGCGGCCTGGTCCTGAAGTTCTACCGCGAGCAGGTCGGCGCCGCGAACACCTTCATGACGGACATGCAGAAGGCGTACGCGGCGGGTTACGACCCGCAGCTCCTCGCCCGTCTGATGCAAGCCGGGCCCGAAACGGCCGGGCCGGTGTTGACGGCACTCGTGTCGGACACCAGCCGGGCGATGGTCGACCAGGTCAACTTCGCGGAGGCGGCGATCCGGCAGGTGTCGGCCCGCGCGGTGGAGATGGCCCGCTTGCAGCAGGTCGCGATGCGTCAGAGCGACACGATGGCCCGGGCTCTGCCTGTTGCGATGAGGATCTCGGCGGAGAAGGCCCGCCAGGGTGCGGGCGCCACCGCGAAGTCCGTCGGAGAGGCGTTGAAGCTGTCGCCGGCGGACGTCGCGGCGATCGCGGAGACGTACCGGATCGAGTTCCCGTCGCCGAAGGTGACGGTCCGGGTCGACAAGCTCACCGCGGAGACGGACCTGTCGGCGTTCCTGGTGGCGCTCTCCGCGATCCCGAAGGAGGTGACGACCGTCCCCATCGTGAACGACCCGACCCGCGTCAAGAGCTGGTGGGCCGATCTGAAGGATCGGCTGATGTTGATCCCGGGTCTGCGGGAGACCGTCGCGAAGATCAGCGACCCGCAGCAGGCCCTGTTGTGGTGGCAGAAGTTGCAGGTCCTCGTCGCGACGACGAACGGCCAGCAGGCGACGGTCACCGCGTCGGTTGTCGACAACGGTGCCGTCGCGACGTTGACACGGGCTCGTGACCTGCTGGCCGAGATCCGCCGGAACCCGTCGGTGACGCTCACCGTGCACCAGCAGCTCATCGCCGCTGGTGGCGATCCGCGGGCCGCGTACACCGGCCGTCACAGCGGCCAGGCGGATGGCGGCATCGTCGAGTTCCGCCACTTCCGGTCGGGTGGGATCCTACGAACCCGGCGAGTGCCGGACGTCGCTGCCTTCGCGGCGGGGTCGGAACGTCACATCGCGCAGATCGCCCGGCCCGGCGAGTGGCGACTGTGGGCCGAACCAGAAACCGGCGGCGAGGCGTACATCCCGCTCGCGGCGGCGAAGCGGGCCCGGTCGTTGCGGATCCTCGAGGAGGTCGCCCGCCGGTTCGGGGTGTCGCAGCGGTTCTCGTGGCCTCGTCCGATAGCGCAGTTCGCCGCGGGTGGTATCACGGTCCGCCCGGCCGGTTCGACGTCGACCGCGACGACGAACGTGACGATGTCAACGACGGTGAACGTCGCCGGCACCGACCGCGGCCAGGTCATCGACCTGGAACGGCGCCTCGATGAACGCGATCGGCGGCTCGCTGTCGCCCTGCGCGGGAAGCGCTGAGCGTGGCTCGCCCGGTCCGGTTGCGTGTCAACCCGGCGAACACCGACCAGCGGCTCGTGCTGTGGGACAACGGCCGCTGGGATGCGTACGGCGTGCCGAATCCGGCGACGGCGTCACCGGCACCGCCGACGTGGTACTCGTGGGCTCCGCCCGGCCCGGCCGTCGACTTCTGGTACGACTGGTCGGCAGGGTCGGGGTACGTCCTCGACTTCTACGGTGGCCTCCACCAGTTCGGCGGCGCGTCGAAGACGACCGTCCCGCCGTACCTGAAGCCATACGCGATCTACCGGTCGCTGGTGATGCACCCGGACATGGACGGGAAGGGATGGGCTCTCGACGCCCGGGGCGTCATCTCCAACTTCGGGGGTGCGGCCGCTATCTCCGGGTGGGGTGTCGCGAAGTGGCCGGGGCTCGTCGGCCGTCGTCTCGTGATGGACACTTCCGCTCTCGCCGGTTACGTCCTCGACGGGTGGGGTGGTGTCCACCAGTTCGGCGGAGCGCCAGCCGTTGGGAGTCAACCCGGCTACTGGGAGGGTTGGGACATCGCCCGTGGCCTCGCGATCTACGACGTCGCGAACGGGAAGGGCTGGAAGCTCGACGGGTGGGGCGGCGTCCACGCGGTCGGGGGTGCAGCGTCCGCGGCGGGTGGACCGTACTGGAAGGGTTGGGACATCGCGTGTGACATCGCGATCCTCGACGACGGGACCGGTCCAGATCCGTTGCGTCTCGCGGTCGTGGATGGGCTCGGTCCGATCCACGAGTGGACGGTGTCAGCGGCGCCGACGGTGACGTTGACCGGCCCGGACGACCCGACGACGACAACGACCCGCCCGACCGTCACCTGGGATTTCTCCGACCCGGACGGCGACGGCCAGGCGTCGTATGCCGGGTCGGTGACGCTCAGCGGGGTACCCGTCGCGGAGTTCTCCGGCACCGACCTCGCCGCCCGCGGGTGGATGTTCACATCCGACATCGCGAACGGCACCTACGTCGCGTCGGTCACCGCGTCGGACACGTCCGGGAAGGCCGCGCCGGCGGACACCCTCACGTGGGTGCAGAACGTGACGCGGCCCGCGGCGCCGTCGATCACCGGCAGCGACAACGGCGACGGGACGATCACCGTCACGGTCGGGGTCGGGTCGCCGCCCGTCGGGTCGGTACTCGTGATCGAGTGGCGCGACGCGGACAGCCCGGCCGACGAGTGGTACGAGCTGCGGTACACCAGCTCGGGGACGACACACATCGACAGGGAGGCCCGGCCGGGTGTCGCCCGGTCGTACCGGGCGTACACCGTCGTCGTCGATCCGTGGTTGGCGTCGTTGATGTCGTCGACGGTGACGGTCACCCTGTCGCGTGCCGCGACCGGCTGGATGCTGTCCGCACCGACGACCGGCGTCGCGCCGCTCGTGTTGCCACCGGTCGATGTGGAGTTCTCCCGGCCGGTCGTCGCTCAGGTGTTCGATGTGTCGGGCGGCGGCGACGCTGTCGTCGTCACGGATGGAGCTCCTCGGTCGAGGCGGGGGCCGGTGACGTTCCGCACCGTCGATCAGGCGACGTACGACGCACTGATGGCACTCCTTGAAGCGGACGGGGTGTTGTTGCTGCGCGATCCGGTGTCGTCGGCGGCGTGGTGGTTCCGGCCGGTGAACCAGATCGGTGAACAGTGGATCCGCGCGGCGCCGACCGGGGCGGAGGTGGCGGAGGGACGGCCGGTTCGTCACGCGAGGGTGGTGACGGTCGACGCGGTGGTCGTTGCCCGTCCCGACGTGGATGACGCGACTCGGCCGGTGGTCGGCTGATGTGGGCGGTGTCGGACCGGTGGCGTGCCACGGTCCGGCGGTCCCACACTCGCCTCACCCGGTTCGTGGTGCGCCGTGGTGGGCGTGACGTCGGGACGTTGTGGCCGTCGGCGGGGACCGTCACCGTCGACTGGGACGACCCGGTCGGGCGGCGTGTCCAGCTCGAGTTCGCGAACGACGGGTCGCTCACCCCTCGCGACACGTCGGATCTTCTCGCTCCGTGGGCGACGTGGGGTCGTGTCGAGGCCGGTGTCCGCTACGACGACGGCACCGAGGAGTGGTGCCCGCTGGCGACGGTGCGGGTCACCCGCCCCGAGGTCGGGGACGGCGCGGTGCGGGTGGAGGGTGTCGACGCGGCGGAGCAGATGCAACGCCCGGCGGTACGCCCCACGTTGATCCCATCGGGGTTGGACGTCGCGGACGCGATCCCGTTGCTCCTCGCCGATCGGGTGCCGCAGGCGACGTTCGCGTTGCCGGTCGGTGTTGGGACGTGCCCGCAGCTGGTCGTCCCGGTCGGAGCTGACGTGTGGGCACAGGCGCGGAACTTGGCGGCGTCGTTCGCGTTGCGGCTCACCGTCGACGCGGAGGGGACGGTGCGGGCACAGCCGGGGTCGATCGCTGCGTCGTCGCCGGTGTGGGTGCGGTGGGGGCCGGGTGATCCGTGGGTCGGGTCCGTGACGGTCGACACCGACGACGTCGCGAACCACATCATCGTGATCGGCACGCACAGCTCGGCCGGGCAGTCGATCGGTGAGGCGGAGGACCTCGATCCGCTCTCACCGACGTTCGTCCGCGGGGAGTACGGCCGGCGGACGGAGACGGTCACGTCGAGCATGGTCGCATCGGCGGGGCAGGCCCGCACGATGGCCGCGTGGCTCCTGGCCCGCCAACTGTCCGCGGTGGAGACCGTCGAGTGGGAACAACCACCGGACGGGGCGCTCGACGTTGGGGATCTCGTCACGTTCGACCGGGCGTGGGCGGGTCTGGATGAGACGAAGGTGTGGCAGGTGCGCCGCGTCGAGTTCGACGTGACGGGCCCGACGCGGTGCGTCGCGCGTCGGGTGCGGTGGGGTGACCGTGTCGTGGAGCAGGAGGCGACGTGATCAAGGTGTACGCCTATCCCGCGGATTACGCCGGGTGTGGCCACTACCGGGTCATCTGGCCTGGCCTCGCCGCGGGCGGCCCGGACGTCGAGGTGGTCGTCCCTGACCGGGACGACACGACAACACCGGACGTCGAGGCGCATCTCCGCGACGACGGGTCTGTGTGGGCGCTCAACGCACCCGACGACGCTGACGTGGTGGTGATCCAACGGCCGGCGTCGCGGGTCCTGCCCGAGACGATCCGCATGCTGCGGGCTCGTGGTATCGCGGTGGTGGTCGACATCGACGACGCGATGGACCGCATTCACCCGTCGAACCCGGCGTGGGCGGGGATGCACCCGAACGCGGTGGTGCGCACGCCGGGCGGGTTGGCTCGCCGCGAGTTGTCGTGGGCGGTGGCGCGCGATGCGTGCGCGGCGGCGACGCTGGTGACGGTCTCGACCCCGGCGCTCAAGCGGCTGTACGCCCCGGGGACAGCGGTTGTCCTGCCGAACTTCGTTCCCGCCGCGTTCTGCGATGCGCCGCGTGTCGATTCGGATGTGGTGGCGTGGTGCGGGTCGTTGCATTCCCATCCGGGTGACCTTGACGTGTTGGGCGGGGCGGTGGCGCAGTTCGTGCGGGGCGGCGGCCGGTTCGGCGTGGTCGGCCCCGGCGACGGTGTCGCCGAGCTGCTCGGTACGCCAGGGCCGGTCGCGGCGACGGGACTGGTCCCGTTCGATGTGTGGCCGGACGCCGTCGCTGATGTTGGCGTCGCGGTGGCGCCTCTCGCTGACACGTCGTTCAACGCGGCGAAGTCGTGGTTGAAGGGCTTGGAGGCGATGGCGTGCGGCGTGCCGGTCATCATGTCGCCCCGCGCGGAGTACGCCCGCCTGGTGCGCGAGGCGGGCGTCGGGTTCTTGGCGGCCAAGCCGCGGCAGTGGTTGGCGTTGATGCGCCGCTTGGCGGGCGACGGGGTGTTGCGCGCGGAGCAGTCCGAGGCGGGGCGGGTGGTGGTGCGGGAGCGGTTCACGGTGGAGGGCAACGCGTGGCGGTGGGCTGAGGTGTGGGCCGACGCGGCGCGGCTCGAGCGGCGGGCGGTGGTGGTGTGAGCGGCGAGGATCGCCTGGCGTCGGAGATCGACCGGCTGCGCCGCGAACCGCGGCCGTTCTCCGTGGCGGATGTGGTCGCGAAGGGTCCGTCGTCGGTCACCGCGAACGTTGACGGTGTGGAGGTGGAGTTCCCGCTCTCGTCGCTGGTTGGCGCGGCACCGCTGGCAGGAGATCGGGTGCTGGTCGCGTGGCAAGGGTCGGACCCGGTGCTGGTCGGCGGCGGGATCGGCACGCAGATCACGGGTGGCCGAGAGTACGTGCTCGTCGCGGCGTCCGATTCGTTGCCGTCGGACAAGGCCCGTGCCGACGTTGTGTGCACCGGAACGAACGATCAAGCGGTCCTCGCGTTGTTCAACCATACGGCGGTCCACTTGTGCGCTGGGACGTACCAGATCGACGGGCCGCTCACATTGAATGCAATGCATCTCGTCGGCGGGGACACATGGACGTCCCGATCCAGTTGGGCGAAGTTGCAACAGAACACCCGATCGACGATCACTCTCTGGGCGACGACGTTGGAACGGGTACAGATCGTCGATCAGATCACCGGCCTCCCCCGTGACGCGTCCGAGAAGTTCATGGTCGGCTTCGGCGATCTTCGCGACGTGTTCCTGATGTCGTCGGCTGATATGGCCAGCGAAACCGTCGACGTTGAGGGCCGCTTGAGCTATGTGGTTGGCGCGTCGGGCCCGGTAGTCGTGAGCGGTGATGACGCCGCCGTTGACGTGAGTGCCGGCCAGTTGGTCGTCGACGGGGCGGTAGCGATCGGCTGCTACACCAGCCACGACATCGTGGTTCGCGGTGCCGGTCCGATCCTCGTCGGATGCGCCGCCGACAGCGATCTTGTCGTCGAAGCGGGAACCACCGACGCGTGGATCGTTGGCTGTCGCGTCAATGGCACCGTCACCGATCTCGGCACCGGCACCCGCATCATCGACGGCGACACGGGTGCTACCAGCCTCGCCGGCCTGACCGACGTCGCAGATGTCCTCTCGCCGACGACCGGCCAGGCATTGGCCTACAACGGCACGGAATGGGACGCGGCGGGGATCTCCGTCACGGCGGCGGACGTCATCGACGACCCGACCGGCCGAACGATCCTCACCAACTCCGACGTCGACGCGAACCTCGACGACGTAGACGTGGCGCTCGCCTACCTCTCCTCCGGATTCTCGATGCTCGCCGGTGGAAGCGCCGAGTCGTCCGACGCGGACTACACGATCGTTCTCCCGGTCCGGCTCACCACGATGGTCAGCTTGACCGCCGCACGCGAGGTGACCCTCCCTGCCGCCAGTGCTCTCGGAGCGGTGGCACTCCCCGTCACCATCCGCTGCGACGCCACATGTTCCGCGACGAACACCGTCACGATCAACCCCGACGGCTCCGACACGATCAACGGCGCCGCGACACTCGTCCTCGACACCGCCGACGCGGTAGCGCGGCTCGTCGTCGACCCGGCTGGCGGGAACTGGCTGACCGTCTAGCAGTCGACCTGGTCGCACTCCACCCACTCGCGGGCACGTGCATCCGCCCCCCGGATCTGGGTGTACACACGCCAGACGACCAGCGCCGTGACAGCGACGACCACCACCATCGGCGCCGCCCGGACGGTGATCGGCGCGGCGGGACACACCGTCGCGGACGTCACCCCCGCCATGTGGCGTGACGGCCTCGCCCGTCTCGTCTGACCGTCCCCCGTGGAGGTGCACCCGATGGGTTACCCGTTCGTCCAGGCGCGCAACTTCACCCCCACGTCAGGTCGCCAGATCGACCTGGTCGTGCTCCACACGATGGAGGCCCCCGAAACGGCAGGCCGTGCCCGGCAGGTCGCCGAGTGGTTCGCCGGGCCGGACGCACCCCGAGCCTCGGCGCACTACTGCGTCGACAACGCGGAGACGATCGGGTGTGTCCACGACCGCGACGTCGCGTGGGGTGCACCCCACGCGAACCACAACGGTCTCCACATCGAGCATTCGGGGTACGCCCGCCAGACGACAGTCGACTGGGACGACGTGTACTCGCGTGCCGTCCTCACCCGCTCGGCGCTCCTCACCGCCGCGCTGTGCGCCGCGTACCACATCCCGGTGGAGTTCGTCACCGCGGTGGGACTCCGGTCGGGTGACCGTGGGATCACCACCCACGCCGAAGTCACCCTCGCGTTCGGCGGCGGTGACCACTGGGATCCGGGTCCCGGGTTCCCGACCGCGCAGTACCTGAGCCGCGTCCGGTCGGGTCGTCCCGACCCGATCGACTGGGACGCCGTCGCCGCGTGGGCAGCCGCCGTAGCACTCCAGGAGGACCGAGACATGGCAGAGCCAGGCATCGCGGTCGATGTGGCGATGCACCCGTCCGGCGACGGACGCGGGTACGTCCTCGACCGGTGGGGAGGCATCAACTCCGTGGGTGGCGCGCCGAAACCGGCGGGCGGGCCGTACTGGAAGGGTCTCGACGTCGCGAGGCGGATCGTCGTCACGGACTGGGACCGGCCGTCCGGGTATGTCCTCGACCTGCGAGGCGCGGTACACCCATTCGGCGCGGCGGTCAAGCCGACCTCGGGGCCGTACTGGAAGGGGGAACCGCTGCGCCGGTTCCCGCTCGGCCAGCAAGCCTGACCTGATGGCCGACCAGCTACCCGTCCGATGGTGTCGTGTGTGCGCGACCGGGTCCGCCGAGTCGCACTGCTGGCACTGCGGCCGCGAGTACGACTCGACAGTGCGTCCGGTCCGGCTCGATGGTGCACTCGTCACCCCTCCCCGGCAGTCCCCGCCGCGGCGGCCGTGGTGGCGGCGATGATCGCGGTCGATCTCATCCCACCGTCGGTGGAGCCGGCGGTCACCGACCTCGCCGTGCTCATCCCCGTCATCCTCGGCACCGCGGCGATCCTCGTCGGCGTGTCCCGCTGGCATGCACACTGGCTCCGCGGCCAGATCGTCGCCGTCCTCGACGAACGCCTCGGCGGCCTCGCCGCGTCCGTCGACCGCGTCGACCGCGCCGTCAACCACCAGCCCGACGGCGCACCGACCCTCGCCGCGCAAGTCGCCGCGTTGACGATCGCGGGCGCGGATCGGGCCGGGCAGGTCGCCGCCGTCGCCCGGCAGATCGCCGCGCTCGGTGTCCTCGTCCGCGACGTCTCCGACCAGCTCTCGGTCGTCACCGCACGCCTCACCGCCCTCGAACAAGGAGACCCCGATGGATGACCTGCTTGCCCGTGTCCGTGTTGTGCTTCGCGCCGCACCTACCTGGCTGACCGCCGCGGCGGTGGTGTTGACCGCCGCCGCCCACGAGATCTCCACCATCGCACCAGCCGGCGGTGAGGACGTGGTCCGCTGGTTGGTGACCGCCGCCGGGTGGCTCGCGTCGGCGGTGATGATCATCCGCCGTGTGACCCCCGTCGACGCCTCCGACCGGGGCCTCCTCCCGGGAGACTGACGTGGCAGTAGCGACGACTGGCCCGGCGACACTGGATGTGGTGTTCGTCGCCGGTGACGACTGGCAGATGACCGTCCGCGCGAAAGACACGGGCGGCACACCGATCGACTTGTCGGCGGCGACGATCGTCGGCCAGGTCCGCGCCTACCCGGCCGCGGTCGACAAGGTCGACGTGACGGTCGACATGACGGACGCCGCGGCGGGTGAGGTGACGTTGTCACTCGCCGCGGCGGCGACCGCGGCCATGTCGGGTCGTCTCGTCTGGGATCTGCAGGTCACCCGGGCCGGCGCGACGCGTACGTGGTTGGCAGGTGCGGTGACCGTCGTGGAGCAGGTGTCGCGGTGACCGGCATCGTCGAGGTGTCGGTCGTAGATGTGACGGTCGATCTGACGGTCGGTGGCGATGTCGTCGTGGACGTCGCGGCGGTCCTCGCCGCCGGTGGTGGTGGTGGTGGTGGTGCGGTCGATTCAGTCGATGGGCGGACCGGGACCGTCACTCTCTCCGACCTGTACGCCGCGGCGGGCGACGCGCGGCTTTCCGATGCTCGCACACCAACGGTGCACGCCGCGTCGCACGCGGTGGGGGGAACCGATCCGGTTACCGTCGCGGCGATCGGAGCGGCGACCGCCGCGGAAGGTGCACTCGCCGCGACTGCTGTCCAGCCGGGCGACCTCGCTACGGTCGCTACATCCGGCGCGTACGGCGACCTCACCGGCCGCCCGGCGACGTTACCGCCCGTGGCGAGCTACGTGAGTCGGCTGCCACCGCTGGTCGCTCCCGCCGCGTACGCGATCCCCGCCGGGTCTAATGTTGTCCCCATCGTCAATACCCGGTCCGCGTTCGGGTATCCGTTCCAACCGGCCGCGACTTCGACACTGACGAGTGTGCTGATCGCTGTCCAGACGGGAGCGGCAGGCGCGACGCATTGCCTGAACTTGTGGCGATGCGACGCTGCGGGCCGCCCGGCCGCTCACGTCGCGGCGATCAGCCCCATCGCGTGCGACACACCGGGCAACAAGACAGTCACCGGACTGTCGATCTCGCTGACCGCCGGGACGGTGTACGCGTTCGCGTCGATGGGTGGCACGACCGCCGGACACAAGGTCTACGGGATAGCGACAGGCACCAGCGGGCTGATCGGCACGTACGGCTACGCGGCGCCAGTCGGCATAGTGAAGAACCCCTTGGATAACAACTGGCGGCTCGACGGCTACACGTACAGCCCGGCGACCGCAGGAACACCCGACATCTCCCCCACGTGGACGGCCACCAACGCATACCTCGAAATACCGAACTTGTCGTTCACGATCGAGGCGGCATGATGCGCTACAACGAAACGTACAACCCCGACGGGCGACTCATCGAGCAGGTAATCGACCGCGGAGACGGGACAGGTACACGCACCACATACAACGACGACGGCACCGTCCAACACGTCGAACAGATAACCGGCTTGCCCGTCGTCGACGACACCGACATCCCTCCGACCGTCGCCGAACTACAAGCGGCACTCGCCGTCCAGCAGGCAACCCTCGACGCTCTCCTCGACGCGCTCACAGGAGACGGCACCCGATGACCGACCCGCGCATCGCCCGCATCGCGAAACGACAAGCCGCTCAGACCACCGCCGCACGACTCACCATCACCCCACTCCTCACCGACGCGACCGCCACCACCGAAACCGCCGTCGCCGCACTGTTCGACCCGTGGACCGCCGGCCACACCTACACGACCGGCGACCTCGCGACCGTCGGGACCGTCATCTGGCGATGCGTCCAAGGACACACCGCCCAACCCGACTGGACCCCCGCCACCACCCCCGCCCTGTGGGCCCCGGTACGCAAGACCACCGGGCCGACCCCCGACGCGTGGCGGCAACCGACCGGCGCGCAAGACGCCTACCGCAAAGGCGACCGCGTCACCCACAAGACGAAGACATGGACCAGCACCGTCGACGCGAACGTGTGGGAACCCGGCGTGTACGGGTGGACAACACCATGACCGCCGTCTGGCTGCGCGACCTTGGTCGGGCGCACATCGCCGCCGCCGACCGCCTCGACCAGCAACGCCCCGCGCCGCCCCGCGAGTGGGGTGTGAATGCCTGGCCGACCGGGCAGAACCTCGCACGCGTCGCACGCCTCGGTGCACAGTGGGTGCGGTTCTCGATCGAGATGCACTGGCACACCGACGGCACCGTCCCGTTCGACTGGACGGCCTACGACCGGGCCGTCACCCTCGCGCACACTCTCGACCTCAAGGTCTTGCATGTGTGTCAGGGGATGCCGGCGACGCTCGCCGCCGGCGGCCAGGCTGGACATGTCGCCCCGAAGGACTGCGGCGCGATGCTCGCATGGTCCGCATGGGCCGCCGAATGCGCGACCCGCGGTGCCGACGCGATCGAGGTCGGCAACGAGTGGAACCATCCGACGTTCTGGGGACCGGCACCCGACCCGGCCGCGAGTGCGACACTGACCGCGTTCGCCGCCGACGCCATCGCGAAGACCCGGCCCGGCATCCCTGTCGTCACCGGCGGTCTCGCACCCGCCGGCGGCGAGCTGCGTGCCCCCGACTTCCTCGCCGCGCAGACAGCCGCCGCACCCACGATGCTCGACCACGTCACCGGCGTCGGGCATCACCCGTACTGCTTCCCGGCCGACCCTCGTGTCGTCGAGCCGTGGAACGCGACCGGCCAGACACGAGCCGTCGCGGACCTCGCCGGTGGCCGTCCCGTCTGGGTGACCGAGATCGGCTCCACCGTCGGACCTCCCGGCGACCCGAAAGCCATGGGCGAGGACGACCAGGTGCTCCACACCGCCGGCTACCTCGCCGCACTCGGCGACCTCGAAGCCGGAGGGGTGCGTCTCGGACCGCTGTTCTGGTACCGCCTCGACGACGACCCCACCCGCACGGAGTCGTGGGAGTCGCACATGGGCATGTACCGCACCGACGGGTCGGAGCGGCCGTTCGTCGAGGTCCTCACCCGATGGGCTGCCCGCCGGTGACCGACACTCGCTGCCCACGCTGCTCGATGCCGATGCTGATCGTCGACCATCCCATGTCGGGCCGCCGGGCGGGTTGTCCCCGCTGCGGCCACACCCACTCGATCGTCCCCCGGTGGCATCACCGGTCGCATCGCGACGCGTGCCGCACCGACCGGGGAGCGTTCCCGGCACCCTGACCCGTCCCCCCGAGCTTGGGGTGCCGGCATAGAGACCCCCACCCTCGTGCCCACGGACGGGCGCCAGGGTGGGGGTCTCGTCGCGTCTCTAGGCTCTAGACGGCACGCTCAAGGGGTCAGTAGGATGAGCGCTCGCTGGCAGCGGGGTAGACGGCGGAGACCCCCGGGGGGGCGATCCCCTCGGGGGTCTCGTCGCGTCAGCGGACCGGCCGGACCGTCGCCGGGAGGTCCCCCGAGCCGACCAGCGTCGGATGCACCCACCGCAGGGCTGGTGCCGGGTCGGTGCGTGGCCCGGTCCAGCTCGATCCACAGCCGCGGCCACCGCTCGGTGATCGCCCGCTCGTAGGCGCGCAGCTCGCCCGCCCACGCCACGGCCGGGTCGGTGCGGGTCACCGGGCCCGTCCGGTCTCGACCGCCCACACCCGGACGGTTTCCCACCACCACGCCGGCCGGCCCCCCACCGTCAGGTCAGGGGGCGGGAACCGGCGCCGCTGGCGCCACTGCTGGACGGTCTGGTAGCCGACACCGAGACGCTCCGCGATCTCACCCATCCCCACCGGCTCGCCGGTACCACGTCGACGGGCCATCGCTACAGCACCTCGGCAGGAAGGTCGGCGCCGGGCAGGTAAGCGCCGCGCAGGTCGGCGTTGCGCAGGTAAGCGCCGGTCAGGACGGCGCCGCGCAGGTCGGCGCCGCGCAGGTCGGCGTCGGTCAGGTCGGCGTCGGTCAGGTCGGCGTCGGTCAGGTCGGCGTAGCGCAGGTCGGCGTCGGTCAGGTCGGCGCCGTGCAGGTCGGCGCCGGGCAGGTAAGCGCCGCGCAGGTCGGCGCCGCGCAGGTCGGCGCCGCGCAGGACGGCGTCGGTCAGGTCGGCGTCGGTCAGCACGGCGTAGCGCAGGTCGGCGTTGCGCAGGTCGGCGTTGCGCAGGTCGGCGCCGCGCAGGCCGGCGCCGCTCAGGACGGCGTCGGTCAGGTCGGCGTCGG
>CAYLZN010000055.1:0-23272 GCA_964387935.1 uncultured Vicinamibacteraceae bacterium
GCCCTGGCCGTCGAGGGCACCAACGAAGGCGTGTGGGACTGGAAGGTCGCCACGGGCGAGGTGTTCTATTCCCCGCGGTGGAAGACGCTGATGGGCGCCCCCGACGACCTCGCGCCGACGCTCGACAGCTGGTACGCCCGCGTCCACCCGGACGACGCGGCCCGGGTGGCCCGCGCGTTCGAAGGCGCGCTCGAGGGCACGGCGACCTTTGAGGTCGAACACCGGATTTGCCATCCCGACGACACCTTCCGGTGGCTGCTGGCTCGCGGCGCCGCCGTGCGCGACGACGAGGGCCGCACGGTGCGCGTGGCCGGACACGTCACCGACATCACCGACGCGAAGGTCGCGGACCGCCTCACGGGGCTTCCGAACCGGCTGCTGTTCCTGGATCGCCTTGGCCGGCTCCTCGAGCACGGCCGGCGCGTGCCGGAGTTCCAGTTCGCCGTCCTCTTCATCGACCTCGACTTCTTCAAGACGGTCAACGACAGCCTCGGCCACGAGGCCGGCGACCAGTTGCTGATCGACACGGCGCGCCGGCTGGAGCACGGGCTTCGCAGCACCGACACCGTGTCCCGGCTCGCCGCGGGCACGTACGACGGGACACGGCTGTCCGGCACCACCATCGCGCGGTTCGGCGGCGACGAGTTCGGCGTCATCCTGAGCGGCATCCGCCATCCGGGCGATGCGACCCGCGTGGCGGACCGCGTCCTCCAGCTCCTCTCGCAGGTGTTCGTCGTCAACGGCCACGACGTGTTCCTGGGCGCGAGCGTCGGCATTGCGCTGTCGGCGTCCGGGTACGAGCGCGCCGACGACATGCTGCGGGACGCGGACACGGCCCTGTCGCGCGCGAAGGCGTCGGGACGGCGGGCCGTCGAGGTGTTCGACACGGCGATGCGGGACCAGGTGGTGGCGCGGCTCCAGCTCGAGACCGACCTGCGTCGCGCGATCGAACGCGGCGAGCTCGTGGTCCACTACCAGCCGATCGTGTCGCTCGCCCGTGGCGAGGTCAGCGGGCTCGAGGCCCTGGTCCGATGGCAGCACCCGACGCGCGGCATGGTGCCCCCGGGCGACTTCATCCCAATGGCCGAGGAGACGGGCCTGATCCTGCCGCTCGGCTACAGCGTGATGCGGTCGGTGTGCGCGCAGATCGCGCGCTGGGCCGAGCGCGACCACGGGACCACCCGTCTGTCGGTGTCGATCAACCTCTCGACGCGGCAGTTGCTCGTGCCGGAGCTGCCGGACCGGCTGCTCGCGATCGCCCACGAGTTCGGCGTGCCACCCTCCCGGATCGACTTCGAGATCACCGAGAGCAGCATGATGGCCGACGCCGACGCGGCCCGGCGGGTCTGCGGCCGGCTGAAGGCCATGGGATTCCGCCTCAGCATCGACGACTTCGGCACGGGCTACTCGTCGCTCAGCTACATCCAGCACTTCCCCGTCGATCGCCTGAAGATCGACCGGTCGTTCCTGGCGCAGGCCGAAACGCACGCCGAAGCCGAGGGCATCATCCGCACGATCATCGACCTCGCGTCGCACTTCAACCTCGAGGTCGTGGCCGAGGGCATCGAGACCGCGTCGCAACGCGACCAGCTCGTGGCGCTGCGATGCGACTACGGGCAGGGCTTCCTGTTCTCACGTCCCCTCGCGCCGGAACCGCTCGACCGGCTGCTGCTGCAGGAGCTCGGGGCGCCGGTGCCGCTCGAGCCGACCGGCACGGACTGATCGCGCACAGCCCGAGTCCTTGGCCGCAGGTGATATCACGGCCACCCGGCAGGCGGCTGCGCAGCCGTGAGCGCCCCGGCAATCTGATACAATCGCGACCCAATCAGACAGTATTGCATCACGACCATGACTGGCCGGACTCTATCTCACTATCGAATCGGCGAGGAAATCAGTCGCGGCGGCATGGGGGTGGTGTACCGCGCCACGGACCGCCGCCTCAATCGTGACGTCGCGCTGAAAGTCCTCCCGGACGATCTCGTCCACGACCCCGATCGCCGCCGCCGCTTCGTGCAGGAAGCCCAGGCCGCCTCGGCACTCGAGCACCCGCACATCGCCGTCATCCACGAGGTAGACGAGGCCGAAGGCGTCACCTACATCGCCATGGAGCTGATCCGCGGCGACAAGTTGAGCGACGCGATGGCGCGCGAGCCGCTGACGCCGCCTCGCGCGCTCGAACTGGCAGAAGAGATCGCGGAGGGCCTCGCCCGCGCGCACGAGAAGAACATCGTCCATCGGGATCTGAAGCCGGCCAACGTGATGCTCACCGAGGACGGCCACGCGAAGATCATCGACTTCGGGATCGCCAAGCTGATCGAGGCCGACCCGGCGGGCGCGGCCGACAGTCAAACCGGGCAACTCGGCGTCACCAGCCCCGGCGTCGTGCTGGGCACGATGACGTACATGTCGCCCGAGCAGGCGCGCGGCGCCAAGGTCGATCACCGCAGCGACATCTTCTCGTTCGGCGTCCTCCTGCACGAGATGCTCGCCGGGCGGCCGCCGTTCCAGGGACGCAACTCGATCGAGACCGCCAGCGCCATCATCAGCGAGCCGGCACCCCGACTTGGTCCGCTCGGCCCAGGAGTCACTGGAGACGCGGCCGCCGAGGTGCAGCGGATCCTCGACAAGTGCCTGGCCAAGGAGCCGGCGCACCGATACCAGGGGCTCAAGGACACCGTGGTCGACTTGCGGGCGGCGCGCCGCCGGCTCGAGTCGTCCACGCAGCCAGTGGCGGTTGCCCCGCCGCAGAAGCGCGTACCGGCGTGGCTGGTCGGCGGCCTTGCCGCCGCCGTGCTCCTCGGCGCGGGCGCGTGGTGGGTGTTCCGGCCACAGACGGCCACACCCGCGGCCGCAGGAGGAGACGGGGCCGACAGGCCATCGCTCGCGGTGCTCTACTTCGACAACAACACCGGCAACCCACAGCTCGACTGGATGCGCACGGGCATCACCGACATGCTCGTCACCGACCTGTCGCAGTCGCCCGATGTCGAGGTGCTCGGAACGGACCGGCTCCACCAGATCCTGAGCGAGATGAAGCGGGCCGACGATCGCACGATCTCCTCGGAGGTCGTCCAGGAGATTGCGCAGCGCGCCGGCGTGAAGACGGTCCTGGTCGGCAGCTACGTGAAGGCGGGCGACGCCATCCGGATCCAGGTGCGCCTGCAGGAAGCGGCCACCGGCAGAATCGTGACCTCAGAGCGCGTCGAGGGCCCAAACGAGTCGAGCCTGTTCACCATGGTGGACGACCTGACGCGTCGCGTGAAGGACAAGCTCGAGGTGCTGCGCGGCGGTGCCTCGGCGGCACGCTCGCTGCTCAGTGCGCCGGGGGCGCCGCTGGAGGAGAAGGGTCTCGACCGAGGCCTGAACGAGGTCACGACCTCGTCCATCGAGGCGTATCGCTACTACGCCGAGGGCATCACGTTGCACGAGCGCTTTCGGGAAGCGGAAGCCATCCCCCTCCTCGAACGGGCCGTCGCGATCGACCCCGGCTTTGCCATGGCGTACGCCAAGCTGGCCGTCATCCACTCGAACCTGGGCCACATCGCCGAGCGGGAGAAGTACGGGAAGCTCGCCCTGGATCATTCGGAACGTCTGACGCCGCGCGAACGCTCCTACATCCAGGGGTTCTACAACAGCCTTCGGCCCGAGACCGTTCCGGCGGCAATCGACGCCTACAAAAAGGGCCTCGAGCTCTTTCCCGAGCATCAGGCCTCGCGTAACAACCTGGCCTTCTTGTACGCAGCCCTCGAGCGCAACGCCGAGGCCGTCGCGGAGTACGAAACACTGATCCGGCGCGGGACCCTGAATCCGATCACCTATGGCAACCTGACCGGCCTCCATGTCCGGATGGGTCAGATCGCCAAGGCCCGCGAGATCGCCGAGAACGCGACACGACTGCTCCCTGAGAATGCGCTCGCCCGCGGCCTGCTCGGCTGGGTCGCCATCGCACAGGGCAAGCTCGACGAGGCCCTCTCGCACTTCGACAAGGAGGACTTGCTGACGCCAGGCACGAGCGACCCCCTCAACGGGCGCACCGTCGTGCTGTTGCTCAGGGAAGATTGGGCGGGGGTCGATGAGACCGCGCGCAAACTCAGGTCGGGCACCGACCCGTCGTGGCGGTGGACCGCCGCGGTCAACTCGTGCATTGCCGAGTTGTACCGCGGCAGGAGCAAGGACGCGCTCGCGGTGCTCGACAAAGCCGTGCGAGCGTTTCCAGAAGCCGGGGTCAGAAGTGCGCAGGCGCGGAACGTGAAAGCGAATGTGCACCTCGCGAGATCCGAGTTCGCTCAGGCTCTCGCCGAGGCACAGGCCGCACGCGCCGAGGCCGCGGGTCGCGGACCGGAGTTCGGCGCCTTGGCCCTGGTGGCCGAGGCGCAGCTCCGGTTGAAGCGGGAGGCCGACGCGGCCGCGACGCTGGATTCGGCAAAGTCACTCGTCGACAAGACCCCAGGCAACACCGGAAGACAGCGGGCACTCCACCGATTGCTCGGGCGGGCCGCGCTCATCCGTGGCGATGCCCCCAAGGCCCTGGAGGAACTCAACACGGCGCTTTCGACGCTGTCGCCGCGTGGCTCGGCGAGCGGGCCGACCGATCATGTCGCGCTCTGGTACGCCCTCGGATCGGCCCATCTCGCGCAAGGAAACGCTGCCGAGGCCGAGCGCTGGTTCCAGACGATTGCCGACAGTACCTTCGAGCACACCTTCGCGCCAGTCGAGTACGTGCGCTCCTTCTACCACCTCGGCCAGTTGCGCGAGAAGCGCGGCGACACCGACCAGGCTCGCGCGGCCTACCGACGGTTTCTCTCGTTCTGGAAAGACGGCGACCTCGACCGGGACCTCACCCGCGAGGCGCAGCAGAAGGTCAGCGGGAGCTGATGGTGGCCGTCGGACGCCTTCCCGTCCCGGCTTGTCTGGCGCGCGCCGCTGACGCGCGGCGTACCCGTGCCATCGGCTACGCGGCCTCGGTTCCGGCCTGGGCTGTCGTGGGCGCTGCGACGGGCAGCCAGACGGTGAACGTGGACCCGACGCCCGGCGCGCTGTCGACATCGACCTGTCCGCCGAGCAGACGACAGTAGTGGTGCGTAATCGCGAGGCCGAGGCCGGTCCCGCCGAATCTGCGCGAAATCGTCGCGTCCACCTGCACGAACGGCCTGAACAGCCGCCCGATGTGCTCTTCGGGAATGCCGATGCCCGTGTCCGCGACGCGGATCCGGATCCACTCGCTCCCGGACTGCGTCACGCGCGCGGCCTCCACGCGCACGGTGCCGGCCTCGGTGAACTTCACCGCGTTGCTGACGAGATTGAAGAGGATCTGCCGCACCTTCGTGGCATCGCTCACGATGAGGCCCAGGTCGGCGGGCACGTCCGCGGTCAGGAGGTTGCGACGGCGTGCGGCGAGGGCCTCGGAAGCCTCGACGACCTGCTCGATGATCGCGCGCGGGTCGAGCTCCTCGGCGTGCACGTCCACGCGGCCGGCCTCGATCTTCGACATGTCGAGCACGTCGCTGATGAGCGCCAGGAGGTGTTTGCCGGAGGTGCGGATCCGCTCGAGGTCACGCACACGGGTCTCGGTATCGGTCGAGGCCGCGTCTTCCTGCAGCAGTTCGGCGTACCCGATGATCGCGTTGAGCGGGGTTCGCACCTCGTGGCTCATGTTGGCGAGGAACTCGCTCTTGGCCTTATTGGCCCGCTCGGCCGCGGCCTTCTGCCGCTGCACCGTCACGTCGACGACGGCGCCGACCATGCGGTAGGGGGAGCCGTCCGCGTCGTACGCGATGTACCCCCGGTTGACCACGTCGCGCACGCTCCCGTCGTGCCGCAACTGCCGGTACTCGTCCGACCAGAACTCGCCCCTGGCGGTGACGACGGCGTCGAACCCGGCCTCGACACGCACGCGATCGTCAGGGTGGATCTGCGAGAGCCAGTCGTTGCGCGTGGTCGTGCCGGAGCGCGCCGGCGCGCCGCCCGTGCCCGCCCCGCGGGTCCATGACACCTGGTTGGCCGTCATGTCCCAGTCCCAGATCACGTCGTTGCTGGCCTGCGCGGCGAGCCGGAAGCGCTCCTCGCTGCGCAGCCGGTCGCGCTGGGACCGCTCCACGGCGTCCAGCATCTCGTCGATGTTGGTCGCGAGCATCGCCACCTCGTCGCGGCCCTCGACCACCACCCGCGCGGTGGCGTCGCCGCTGCTCGCGATGGTGCTCACCGCCCGCGTCAGGCGGGTGAGCGGCAGGAGCACCTGCCATCGCACGAGCCACACCGTCAGCACCGCACAGACGACGCCGATGCCGCCCAGGGCCATCGCGACGTAGCGCAGTGTGGCCTGCCCGCGTCGGTGGATGTCTCGAGACAGGTCCACCCGGACCAGCGCCGCCGGCGAGCCGTCGACCGCCGGCAGGACCGCGAAGCCGGCGAGCGTCTGCTCGCCCGTGATCGCGAGCCACGTGCCTGCCTGGTCCTGCGTCCATTCGGCCACGGCCTGACGCTCGAGGGGATCCCGCAGCTCGGCGATGGCCCGCACGGAGACCGGGAGGTGCACCGTATGGCCCAGGCGGCTGACCTCGGCGGCATCCAGCGAGCGCCCCATGATCACGGTGCCGCGGCTGGGCCCTGTGCCGCGGGTGGTGAGAATCGGCCGGGCCGCGACGAGCACGGGGCCCGTTTCGAGCATGATGATGCCCGACACGCCCTCCTCCGTCCCCGCGGATCGCAGAAGGCGATTGTCGCTCGCGAGGTACTGCTGCAGCCTCGGCGAGAGGGGGGTTTCGACGAGGTTGCGCAGATCGAAGCCCTGTCCGAACACGACCTGCCCTGCCGTGTTGACGTAGACCAGCAGCGTGAGCCGGCGGGCGACGAGATCGCTGTAGGCGCCGTAGCCGACGTCCTCTTCGATGAACCGGAGGTCGGCAGTCTCGATGAACTCGTAGACCTTGTCCCAGTTCGCGTGGTTGCGACAGGCGGCGTCGAGCGCGGTGAGATCGTCGGCGAGCGCGCTCAGCACGCGACCGACGTTCTCTCGGGCCTCGCGGTCTTCGATCTCGGCGAATCCACGCGAGACCAGGCGGTCCGAGGCCAGCGACACGAGTGCGGTGGCGGCTGCAAACACGCCGCCGATGATCAACGCGGTCCTGGTGGTGACCTTCACGCGATCCTGCCAGCGAGGCCCGGTGGGCCGCGACACCAGTGCCGGCCCGAGGGTGCGCCTCGTCTGCGGTAATCGGCGGGACGGGGTCAGGGCTGCAGCCGGTGGCCCTGTCCGGCCCCTGACCGGAACTCGTAGCGCTGGTGCCGGATCGGCGCGCCCCAGACCGTATCTTCGTACTCCTCGGCGAGCGAGAAGCCGAACGCCTCGTAGAGCGCGCGCGCGGCGTCCAGATCCGCCGCCGTCCACAGGTAGACGCGCCGGAATCCGACCCGCGCGCAGAACGCCATCGCGAGCGTCATCAACCGTCGCCCGAGGCCGTGCCCCTGCCACCCTGGCGCAAGGATGAACCACCGCAGTCGTGCCTCGCCTGGCTCCCCGCTCTGCCCGTCGATCGCGATCGCCCCGACGACCTCCGCGCCGCCGCGCACGAACCAGAACCCGCTGCGCTCGGGGTCGAAACGCTGGAGGAACTCGCCGAGCTCGCGCGCGACCTCGCCCTCGAAGCGGGCATCGACGCCCCACCGGTCGGCGTAGTACTCCCCGTGGAGCTGCGTGACGCGCCCGATGACGCCGGGGCGGTAGCCGGCGACGATTTCGACGGGATCGGACATCGAGGCCTCGCGATTCCCGCGAAAGGTATCGCCCCGGTGCGGTGCCGTCAATCGTCTCCTGCCCAACGTCGCTTTTGTCGAGGGCGACCCGACGGCGCTGCCGTTCGAGGACCGGTTCGACGCCGTCGTCGGTCGCCTGGTGCTGACGCTCGTCGGCGCGTGAACGCGGACGCCGGGCGGGCCTGATCGGTTCGGATCGGTCCTTGACACCCCTCCGGACGGGGTGCAGAGTGGCCTTGTACACCAACGGCCCCCAGGGCAGGACCGCTTCGTCCTGCTCGAGCGGACTCACGACGCGCCCCCGGCAGGAGAGAGGCAGCCATGCTGCGCAAGCTGGTGTGCGTGCTGGCCGTTGCCGGGGGCGTCGGCCTCGTCACCCGTGTCGCGACGTCACCTCCCGATCGTGTCGATCCTGTGGTCGAGACCGGGTCGGGCTTCGCCTCCGATCCTGGCGGCGGCGATCAGTTCGCGGCGGCCGTGGCTCTCGACAACAGCACCCTGGTCGTCGGCGCCCCGTTCCACGATCACCTCGGTGCGGACCAGGGCGCGGCCTATGTCATCCCGCGCTACGACGTCCAGGCGTTCTACCCGGCGCAGGAGATCAGCGCCGGCAGCCCTGGCGACAATTTCGGCCTCAGCGTGGCCATCGACGGTGACACGCTCATCGTGGGCGCTCCGAACCACGACCTCACGGCAGGCGGCAACCAGGGCGCGGCGTACGTGTACGTGAGGAGCGGTGCGCTCTGGGTCCAGCAGCAGAAGCTGACGGCCACCGGCGGCGCCGCGAGCGATGCCTTCGGTCATAGCGTCGCCATCAGTGGCAACGTGGCCATCGTGGGTGCACCCTTTCGCGACGTGTCCGGCGTGATCGACCAGGGGGCCGCGTTCATCTTCGTCCGCAGCGGATCGACGTGGAGCCAGCAAGCCGAACTCACGCTCCCGGCGCTCGAAGCGGAGGCCTTCGACGGCTTCGGCGCGAGCGTCGCCATCAGCGGGACCACCGTCATCGCCGGCGCACCGCTCGACACCGCCGATGGCAGCTTCCTGCGAGGGTCGGCCTGGGTCTTCGTCTACTCGACGTCCTGGACCCTGCAGCAGCGGTTGTCACTGGGGGCGCCGGTTGACAGCTTCGGGTGGAGCGTCGCGCTCAGGGGCGATACCGCGGTCGTCGGCGCGCCGAACCTCGACGTGACGCCGAACGGCAACGAAGGCGCCGCGCACGTCTACACGCGAACCGCGGGCACGTGGGGGTTGACGCGGACGCTGACCGCGCCAGACCCGAGTCCCGGCGACGCCTTTGGGCACAGTCTCGCCCTGGGCAACGATCTGGTGGCGGTGGGGGCGCCGAACCGCGACCCGACGATCGCCTCGGTCCCGCGGGCCGATGCCGGGACGGTCTTCCTGTTCGAGCGACACACCGGGGTGCCGCTGGTGCTGCAGGCCACGGACGCCTCGGCGGTCCCGTTCGAGGCCTCCGAGAGCGACCACTGCGGCTGGAGCGTTGCGACGAGTGGAAACACGGTCGTGGCCGGCATGCCCCTGCACGACTGGGGATCCGGCGACATGGGCAACTACACCTTCGTGACGCTGGTCCCGGTCGTGACCGGCGTGTCTCCGAACGGGGGTGCGGTCGGTGGCGGGACTGCCGTCACCATCACCGGCAACTACTTCCTGCCGGGGGCCACCGCCTGGTTCGGGTCGTACTGGGTCACGCCCGCGACCGTCGTGAGTGCCACTCAGATGACCGCGACGACGCCAGGCGGTCCTATCGGGCCTGCCGACGTCGAGATCAAGAACCCGGACTTCGCGACCGGCACGCTCGCCGCCGCTTACACGTACCGATACGCACCTTCATTCTGGAATGTCAGCCCCAACTCCGGTCTCGTCACCGGCGGCACGAGGGTCACGATCGCCGGTGTCGATTTCCTCGAGGGGGCCACGGTGCACATCGGCGGCGTCCCGGCGACGAATGTGCTCGTGACGAGCGCCACGAGTCTCGAGGCCACGACCGGCGCGCATGCCGCGGGATCGGCGGACGTCGTGGTCACCAACCCGGACGGGCAGAGCGGCTCGCTGTCGAACGCCTTCTTCTATCTCGACCTGGCGCCAACCATCACGAAGGTCACGCCGGCCTCTGCCAGGGTCTACGCAGACACCGCGATCACCATCTCGGGCACCGGGTTCAAGTCCGGCGCCCTGGTCTCCGTCGGACTCTACGCGGCCTCGTCTGTCACCGTCGTCAACCCGTCGACGATCACTGCGATAGTCGTGGGCATGGCCACGCCGGCACAGCTCGACGTCACAGTCATCAACCCCGACTCGCAGGAAGCGGTGCTGACCGCGGGGTTCGAGTTCCAGCTGCCACCCTCGGTCGCCGTCACGTCGCCCTCCACCCAGGGGTTCGCGGTCGTCAACGCGGACTTCGTCACGCTGGCCGGGACCGCAGAGGACGACAAGGGCGTGACGTCGGTCACGTGGAGCCGCGACCCGACGTGCAGCGGCACAGCGACGCTCACGCCCGCCTCCAGCCCGGGTACGAACAAGCGCTACACCTGGGTGGCTCGAGGGATCCCGCTGAACCTCACCGACAACTACATCAGCATCACGGCCACTGACACGGACGGACACCAGACCACCGAGACCTTCGATGCGGCCGTGTTCTCCTTGAGCCATTACCTGGCCGAAGGCTCGACGGGGCCGTTCTTCGATCTCGACGTCGCCATCGTGAACGCCGATCCGAATCCCACCGACGCGTGGATCACCTTTCTCACGGCGGACCAGTCCCCAATCACCTACACCCAGTCCCTGCCAGGCTGGACGCGCGCGACGGTCCGCGTGAACGACCTGACGCAGCTCGGCACCACGGCGGCGTCAGCGGTGATCACCCCCAACTACCTCTCGCATCCCCTGCTCGTGGAGCGGACGATGTTCTGGGATCGGGCGAGCTGGTACGGGGGGCACGGCGAGAAGGCGGTCGAGAACACGAGCACGCGGTGGTACTTCGCCGAGGGCTCTCAGGGGTTCTTCGATACGTGGGTCCTCCTCGTCAACACGAACACCGCGGCAGCGCACGTGGTCGTCACGTTCCTGACGGAGACCTCTGGCACGGTCATGAAGGTATTCGACGTTCCCGGGAACAGCCGTGCCAATGTCTTCACCGGGTTGTACCCCGAGCTCGTCAACACGTCGTTCTCGATCGTCGTGGACTCGGACCTGCCCATCGTGGCCGAGCGGGCCATGTATTTCGGCACGACCGGCCGCCTGTGGGAAGGCGGGCATGAATCCGTGGGGGTGGCCGAGCTCTCCACGAGCTGGTTCCATGCCGAGGGCGCCACCGGGTCGTACTTCGACACGTACATCCTCGTGGGAAACCCGAACCCGACGTCGGCCAACGTGACGATGACGTTCTTGCTGGCCAGCGGCAAGACAGTGACACGAAACTACGCCGTCAAGCCCGAAAGCCGACTGACGGTTAACGTGGAATGGGAGGATGCGGCCCTTGCGGACGTGGCGGTCTCGACATCGGTGTCTTCGGACGTGCCGATCGTCTCGGAACGCGCGATGTACTGGCCTGGCGGCGCAGAGTCCTGGACCGAAGCGCACGGCAGCTTCGGTTTGACGGTCACCGGCACGAAGTGGGGATTCGCCGAAGGCCGCGTCGGCCTGCAAGCCGACTTCGACACGTTCATCCTGCTCGCCAACCCCACCACCACGGATGCGGCAGTGACGGTGATCTTCATCCGGGAACTGGGCCAGGCCCCCGTGACGAAGACCTACACCGTGGCCGCGACGTCCCGGTTCAATGTCTGGGTGAACGCCCAGGTGCCCGAGCTCTCCAACGAGACGTTCGGCGCGATCATCGAGTCCACCAACGGCGTGCCGATCGTCGCGGAACGCGCGATGTACTGGGACTCGGGCGGCGTCATATGGGCTGGCGGCACCAATGCGACGGCCATCCGGATGAAATAGGCGGCGACCGCCTCGCCGTCATCGCGTGAGGTACTTGTCGTACCACGCGAGGCGCCGTTCGGCGCGGTCGCGGACGTAGCTCGGCATCGTGATGCCGTGGAACTGCCCCGGGTAGATGACGAGCTGGGTGTCCACGCCAAGGCTCCTGAGTGCCTGGTACATCTGCTCGCTGCCCTGAATCGGCACGTTGAAGTCCTTCTCGCCGCCCATGAAGAGCGTCGGCGTCCTGACCTTCTCCACCCGGAAGAACGGCGCCGAGATCTTCATGTAGGTGTCGAGGTTCTTCCAGGGCGGGCCGATCTCCTGGTCCCACTGGACGATGTAGTGGTCCACCCCGTAGAAGGAGAGCTGCAGCGCCACGCCCGCGCCGCTCGTGGCGGCCTTGAAGCGCGGGTCGAGCCCGATCGTCGCGTTCGTCAGGATGCCGCCGTAGCTCCAGCCCCCGATCCCGAGGCGATCCGGGTCCGCCACGCCCAGCGCGATGGCCTTGTCCACGGCGCCGATCAGATCCACGACCTCGAGGTTGCCCCAATCACCATAGATGGCCTTCTGGAACGCCTGGCCGCGCCCGTCGCTCCCGCGGTAGTTGATCGCCAGCACGACGTAGCCGTGGGCAGCGAAGACTTCACGATCGAAGTTGAACGAATAGCCATCCTGCCCCTTCGGTCCGCCATGGATGTTGAGGATCGTCGGGTACCGCTTCCCCGCCGCCGAGCCCGCCGGCTTCACCAGGAGGCCGTGCACCTCGGTGCCGTCCCTGCTGGTCGAGGTGAGGTCCTCGGTCGTCGCCAGCTGGACCTCGGCGAGCCAGGCATCGTTCTGATGCGACAGGCGACGCAGCTGGCCGTTCTCCAGAGCGTGCACTTCGGGCAACTCCGTGGGCGTCGCCGCGAGGACGGCGAAGGCGCCGTCGCGGCCCCCGGAGAGGTTCCTCACCTCGCGGCGGCCGCTCGTGACCTTCTCGACCGATCCGCCCGCGATGGCGGTGCGCCCGATGTAGACCGCCCGGTCGTCCACCACCGAACACAGCAGGCTCCTGCCATCGGCGCTCCAGATGATGGGGCCCCCGACCGTGCGATCGAGCGCCTGAGTCAGCACGCGCGATGCCCCGCCCGCGGCGGGGACGATGGCGAGCTTCTCCTGGTCGTAGGCGCCGAAGCGCGCCTCGTCGCCCTGCAGGTACGCAATCCACTGTCCGTCGGGGCTCCACGACGGGCGCCCCGTATCCGCGCCGGTGAAGGTCGTCAGCCGCCGCGGCTCCGCGCCCGCTCGTGCGTCGACGACGTAAATATCCGTGTTGTTCGAACGATCGGGATCGGGCCCAACGCGAGCGCTGACGAAGGCGAGGCGCGTCCCATCCGGCGACCAGGCCGGTGACTCGTCGTCCCAGCCGCCGCTCGTGAGCGGCTCCGCCTTCCTCGCCTCGACGTCGAACAGCCACAGATGCGAATAGAACCGCTGCAGGTAGCCCGTGCGGTCCTGCTTGAAGCGATACCGATCGATGACGATGGGCGGCCTGGTCTTCCGCTTCCAGCCTTCCATCTTCTCCGGCTCGTCGGCGGGATTCACGTCGTCGATGACGAGGACGAGGCGTGTGCTGTCGGGGGACCAGGCGAAGTCGTTCACGCCACCCTTGACGTCGGTCAACTGCTGGGCCTCGCCGCCGGCCCGGTTGAGCAGCCAGACCTGGCTGCCCTTCTTCTTCTGTTCCTCGTCGCCGCGCGACGTCAGAAAGGCGAGGTATTGCCCGTCCGGGCTCCAGCGCGGCATCGATTCGCTGTCGGGCGACGAGGTCAGGCGGAGGTGCTTCGTGCCGTCCCAGCTCGTCATCCAGATGTCGGTGTCGCGCTTGTCCTTCTCGGCGTCCGCGGTGCCGACGGTGTAGGCCACCCAGGCCCCGTCCGGCGATCGCTGCGGGTCACCGACGGTGCGAATCCTGGCGAGATCGTCGAGCGAGATGGCGCGTCGGGCTGGCTGGGCCGACGCGGGAACGCCGATGGCGGCCAGCAGCAGCCAGGCCGCGCCCGTCGCGAACGGGCGGATCGAAGTGAGTCGATGCATGATGTGCCCCGAGGATGGTGACCGGGTGGAGAGTCCGCGGCCGCGGCATCGTACCACGTGCGGGCGTGGCTTCGCCGGCGAGGTTTTCGGCTACGCTTCAGGAGTTCGAGGAGCCGGTTCACGGGAGATGCGCGTGGAACGTCACGACACGATCGCGGTCGTCGATTTCGGCGGCCAGTACGCACACCTGATCGCCACCAAGGTCCGCCGGCTGCACGTGCTGGCCGAGATCCGGCAGCCCGAGGACCCGATCGACCGCTTCGCGGACTGCAAGGGCATCATCCTGTCGGGCAGCCCGTCCCTGTCGGCGTTCGGCGAGGACTCCGCCTACACGAAGGCCATCTACGACCTCGACGTCCCGATCCTGGGTCTGTGCTTCGGACACCAGGAGATCGCCAAACACTACGGCGGTCAGGTGATCCACGGCGGGCGCGAGTGGGGACAGGCCACCTTGCACATCGCGAAGCCGCACCCGCTCTTTCGCGGGCTCGGGCCCGACGAGCAGGTGTGGATGAGCCACTTCGACTCGGTCGTGGCCGTCGGGCCGGATTTCGAGGAGCTCGGCTACACGACGCTCGGGTCGGGTTCGCCCGTACATCGCTTCGCCGCCATCGGGTCCGATCGGCACCGCCGCTACGGGTTCCAGTTCCACGCGGAGGTGGACGACACCACGCACGGCTCCGAGATGCTGGCGAACTTCGTCCTGGGACTGTGCGGCTGCAAGCCGACGTGGACCATGGCGCAGTACGTCGAGGAGGAGATCGCGCGGATCCGTGCCCGCGTGGGAGACCGGTCCGTGTTCCTGCTGGCCTCGGGCGGCGTGGATTCGACGGTGGCGGCCAGACTGCTCGCGGAGGCGCTCGGCCCCGATCGCCTGCACCTGCTGCACATCGACAACGGGCTGATGCGCAAGGACGAGAGCCGCCAGGTGCTGGCGACGCTGGCCTCGCTCGGCCTCGACCGGCACCTCACGTCCGTCGATGCCAGCGAGACCTTCCTCGCGGCCCTGGCCGGCGTGGTCGAGCCGGAGCGCAAGCGGCGCCTCATCGGCGACACTTTCATTCAGGTCTTCGATGAGCAGGCCCGGGCGCTCGGCCTCGAGGGCCACCTGCTCGGCCAGGGCACCATCTACCCGGACACCATCGAGACCGGCGGCACCAGGCGGGCCGACACGATCAAGACCCACCACAACCGCGTGCCGATCGTCCAGGAACTGATCGCGGCCGGCCGCGTGGTCGAGCCCCTCGCGGAGCTGTACAAGGTCGAGGTGCGCGAGCTCGGAGAACGCCTCGGCGTGCCGTCCGAGATCGTGTGGCGCCACCCGTTCCCCGGACCAGGGCTGGGCGTGCGACTGCTCTGTTCCACGGGGGAGGCGCTTCGCGATCACTTCGACGAGATCGAGCCGGCGCTCGCCCGTGTGGCGGCTGCCGCGGACGTCCGGGCCAGCGTGCTGCCGATCCGCTCCGTCGGGGTCAAGGCCGATCTGCGTTCCTACGAACACCCGGTGCTGCTCGCGGGCGCGCTGCCGTGGGATCGGCTGCTGCGCGTCGCGGGCACGATCTTCAAGGACGTGCCGCACGTGAACCGCTGCCTCTGGTGGCGCGAGGCGACGCTGCCGCGCGACGTACGGCCGCTCGCCGCGACGGTCACACGCGCACGGCTGGACCTGTTGCGCGAGGCCGACGCGATCGTCATGGAGGGCCTGCGCCGCCACGCGCTGTACGACCGGATCTGGCAGTGCCCGACCGTGCTCGTCCCCATGAGCGTGGACGGCCGCGGCCGCGAATTCGTGATCGTCCGGCCCGTGCACTCGGAGCGTGCGATGACGGCCACGCCGGCGCCGCTGCCGGAGGCCCTCGTCGCGGAGCTCGACACGCGAATCCACGCGCTCCCCGGCGTGAGCGGCCTCGCGTTCGACGTCACGACCAAGCCACCCGGCACGATCGAGTGGGAGTGATCATGGAACGACTGATCGAGGGCTTCAGGCGCTTTCGGCGCACGTACTATGAAGAGCACCGCGCGCGTTTCGAACGCCTCGCGGGTCGGCGTCAGCACCCGCCCTACGCCGTGGTGACCTGCTGTGACAGCCGCATCGACACCACGCAGATCTTCGATCTGGTCCCGGGCGAGGTCTTCCTGATCAGGAACATCGCGAACCTCGTGCCGCCCTACCGCCCGGATGATCGGCAGCACTCGACCTCGGCGGCGATCGAGTACGCCGTGCGGATCCTGAAGGTCGGCCAGCTCGTGGTGCTCGGCCACGCCGGCTGCGGGGGGATCCAGGCGCTGCTCGACCCGCTGCCCCAGAGTACGGACTTCGTGGCGAACTGGATGCAGATCGCGGCGCCGGCGCGCCAGCGCGTCACGGCGTCAGACGTACCCCGGGATCAACGACAGCGAGCCTGCGAACTCGAAGCGCTGAAGGACTCGCTCGACAACGCCCTGTCGTTTCCCTGGGTCGCCGAGCGCGTCGAGGACGGCAGCCTGCAGGTGGACGCGCTCTACATCGACCTGGCTCGCGGCGAACTGCTCCTCTATCACCGCGCGCGGAACTCGTTCGAGCCGGTGTGAGCCGTGGCACGACGGTACCGACAGGCAGCCGTAATCCCCTACCGCCTCCGGCACGACCGCATGGAGGTCGCCCTCGTCACGACCCCTGGCGGCAAGCGCTGGGTCGTGCCGAAGGGCTCGCTCGACGAGGGCGAGGATGCCATGGACGCAGCCATTCGCGAAACCGAGGAGGAGTCTGGCCTGCTCGGCGACCTGGAACCGGATCCTCTCGGCCGCTATCGATTCACCCGCAACAACGACCGCTACGACGTCGACGTGTTCCTGATGCAGGTCACGGTCGTACTCGACTACTGGTCCGAGGCCAGGCTGCGCCGGAGACGGTGGCTGACCGTCGAGGAGGCTGCCCTCGTCATCCGTGCCGATCTGCGGCCGTTCGTGATCAAGGCTGAGCGACTCGTGCGCGAGCGGCAGAGCCGGGCACGTGGAGGTGGTCATCGTGAGAGAAAGACGGGCGTCCGGACCGGCGCACGCATGAGATGATGCCTGGATGTGCACCCTGCACCCTTTCACCAGGGCACCGGAACGATGAGCAGCGCCGCCGATATCCGAGATCTCCGCGACGCGCTGGCGCTCCTGGCCAGCCTGCCCGGACAGCTCGTCTCGACGCGAGCACCGGTCGATCCCGTGGGGGAACTCGCAGGGGTGTACCGCGCGATCGGCGCCGGGATCCCTGTCGCACCTCGGAGGCGGTCCGCGCCCGCGATGAGGTTCGAGTGCGTGAAGGGCCACACCATCCCGGTGGTGGTCGGTGTCATGGCCACCCGGGAGCGCACGGCGCTGTTGCTGAATTCGACGCCCGAGCGCGTGGCGTTCGACCTGCTGGAGGCCCTGAATCACCCGCAGACGCCTGTCACCGTGGCATCAGCCGACGCTCCGTGCCAGGACGTGGTCGTCAGGCCGCCATTCGACCTGGAGCGGATGATTCCCGCGCCGACCAACACGCGTCTCGATGCCGGCCCCTACTTCACCATGGGGCTCCTGCGGGCCGAGGATCCGGAGACGGGCGACTGGGACGTCACGATCCACCGGCTCTGCGTCCAGGGTCCCGATCGGCTCAGCGTGTACTTCGCACCGGGTCGCCACATCGACCGATTCCGGGCCAGGGCGGAGCAATCCGGCCGCGCGTTGCCGGTGTCGATCAGCCTGGGCCTCGATCCGGCGGTCTACGTGGCCGCCTGTTTCGAGCCGCCCACCACGCCGCAGGGGCTCGACGAACTGACGATTGCAGGCGGTCTGCGTCGCCGGCCGGTGGAGGTGGTGGACTGCATGTCGGTGCGAGCGAAAGCGATCGCACGCGCCGAGATCGTGCTCGAGGGCGAGATCCTCCCCGGGGAGCGGGTGCGCGAGGACGGCCGTACGAACACGGGCTACTGCATGCCGGAGTTCCCGGGGTATCTCGGACAGGCGCAGGCCGCCCTGCCCGTGGTGCGCGTCACGGCCGTGACGCACCGCGCGCATCCCATCCTCCAGGCGATCGTCGGCCCGGGCGAGGAACACGCCAACCTGACGGGCATTCCCACCGAGGCGAGCATCCTGCGCCTCGTGGAGTACAGCATGCCGGGCCGGCTGCGCAATGTGTACTGCCATCCGTCCGGCGGCGGAAAGTACCTCGCAATCCTGCAGTTCGCGAAGACGAAGCCCAGCGACGAAGGACGCCAGCGTCAGGCGGCCCTCACCGCCTTTGCCGCGTTCCCCGAGCTGAAGCACGTGATCCTCGTGGACGAGGACGTCGATCCGTTCGACTCCGACGAGGTGTTGTGGGCCCTGACCACCCGGTACCAGGGCGATGCGAGCACCGTGTTCATCCCGGGCGTGCGCTGTCACCCGCTGGACCCGTCGCAGTCGCCGCTGTTCAGCCCCTCGATTCGCGCGGACGGTATCAGCTGCAAGACGATCTTCGATTGCACGGTACCCTTTGCACTCAAGGACCGGTTCAGGCGTGCGCCGTTCGACGAGGTGGACCTCACGCGGTTCGTAGCGGACCCCTGAACGGTCCGGACCGCCTCGGCAGGACGCGATCGGGAGGAAGACGTGTCGGAAACGGGTGACACACGAGCGCCAGCACCGGCCACGCTGGCCGTCTGGGGCGGCGAGCAAGGCGGGGACTTCTGGCAGCGCGCGACCCAGGTCCCCGTCGCGCACAGCGTGGCGTTCGGCTACCCGGACGTGGAGGCGTGGCTCGATGTGGCGCTGGGCCGCGCGCCCGGTCACATCTACGGCCGCAACACGAACCCGACGGTCGCGGTGTTCGAGGAGAAGCTCCGCCAGCTCGAAGGCGCCGAGGCCGCGACGAGCTTCGCGACGGGCATGGCGGCGATCAGCAACACGCTGTTCGCCCTGCTCGCACCCGGCGATCGCGTCGTCTCCGTGAAGGAGACGTACGGCGGCACCAGCAGGCTGTTCCTGGAGTTCCTGCCTCGCTGGCGCGTGGAGGTCGCGCTCTGCGACACGACGGATCACAACGCGATCGAGGCCGAGATCGGGAAGCGGTGTCGGCTGCTCTACCTCGAGAGTCCGACCAACCCGACCCTGAAGGTGCTGGACCTGGCACGCCTGTCGGCCGCGGGGCGCGCGGCCGGCGCGACGGTGGTCGTGGACAACACCTTCCCTACCCCCATCAATACCAATCCGCTCGGGCTCGGGGCGGACCTGGTGCTGCACAGCGCGACGAAGTTCCTGGGCGGGCACGCCGATGCGCTCGGCGGCGCGGTGTGCGGGTCTGCGGGCCTGGTCGCGCGGATCTTCCACTACCGCGAGATCACCGGTGCCACGCTCGACCCGATGTCGGCCTACCTGCTGCTGCGCGGCATGAAGACCCTGCACCTGCGCGTCCAGCGGCAGAACGAGAACGCGCTGCGCATCGCACGGGTCCTCGAGGCGCACCCCTTCGTGGCCCGCGTGTGCTACCCGGGGCTCGAGTCGCACGAGGGCCACGCGATCGCGCGCCGCCAGATGCGCGGATTCGGCGGCGTGCTCAGCTTTACCCTGCGAGGCGACTTCGCCGCGGTGCGGGAGTTCCTGCCCCGCCTGCGGTACGCGCACCGGGCCGCCAACCTCGGTGCCGTGGAGACGGTGGTCGGCCCCCCTGCCACGACCAGCCACGTGGAGTGCACCCCGGACCAGCGGGCGGCCATGGGCATTCCCGAGGCCCTCGTCCGCTACTCGGTGGGCATCGAGGATCCCGACGACCTCATCGCCGATCTCCAGCAGGCCCTCGACGCCACGTGCGCGGGGTGTGCGGCGAGCGGGTGAGGCACCCGGGGCCGTCAGCGGGACGTGCGGCCGGTTCGCAGCGGCACGAGCCCAATCGGGCGTCGGCCTCCGATCCGATACGCCGAGAAGTGGCGCCGATCCAGGGTGAAGATGCGCGAGACGCCGTCCCGTTCGGCCACCCGCACGAGCGCCGCGTCGGCAAGATCCATCGGGAAGTCCGCATACTTCCTCATGAGCTCCCGCATGCGCGTGACATCCTCCCGCCCGAGGTCCGCGAGCCTCACTTGCCCCTCTTCGATCATCTCCAGGACGGCGTGCTGCCCGCGAGGCTGGCCCTCCAGCAGGTACACCGCCTCGACCAGGCACGGCCACACGGTGACAAGGTCCTCGTGGATGGTGCGCAGCGCGTCGAGACAGCGCTCGTGCCACGCGTCGCCGGCATCGACGAGGGCGACCAGAGGCCCGGCGTCAACGAGCACGACCCCGGGCACGCGCCTTCTCCTTGAACACGTCGGCCAGCGTCCGCCGGGACCTGCGTGCCGAGCCCGCCGCGGGCACGCAGGCAATCCACGCGCGCAGACGCTCGTAGGCGCTGCCCACTCCGTCGGTGCGCTGCCCGGCCGCATAGGCGGCCACGGCCTCCCGCACCACCTGCGACTGGGTCATGCCAAGCCGGTCCGCAAGCTGCCGCAGGCGCGCCTCCGTCTCCGGGTCGAGCCGCACGCTGATCGGGTGGAACATCCCGTGAGTATGACGAAGACGTCATACAGGGTCAAGACGGAGGTCGCACGGGCGGGTTGACCTGGCACCTCGCCCGGCGGTAGCGTCTCCTGGACGCGCGGGTCTCGGCGCGTCGTTCCCCCTGGAGTGCCTCATGAAGCGATTCTGGATGATCCTGGCGATCGCGCTCACCCTCGCCGCCGGCGTCGGCGCGCAGCCCGCCCCGTCGCCGGCCGCGACCAGCTCCGACGGCGCCTACCTGTGGCTCGAAGACGTCACCGGCGAGAAGGCGCTCGACTGGGTGAAGGCGCGCAACGCCGAGGCCCGGAAGGAGCTCGCGTCCACCCCAGACTTCGAGAAGCTGCGGGCGGACCTGCTGGCCATCCTCGACTCGCGCGAGCGCATCCCGTACGTCTCCAAACGCGGACCCCATTTCTACAACTTCTGGCGGGACGCGAAGAACCCGCGTGGGCTCTGGCGCCGCACGACGCTGGAGGAGTACCGGAAAGCGGAGCCGAACTGGGAGGTCGTCATCGACCTCGACGCGCTGGCCGCCGCCGAGAAAGAGAACTGGGTGTGGCGCGGCGCGCAGATCCTGAAACCCGACTACACACGCGCCCTGGTCGCGCTCTCCCGCGGCGGCGCCGACGCCAGTGTCGTGCGCGAGTTCGACATGACCAGCCGCACCTTCGTGAAGGACGGCTTCCAGCTGCCCGAGGCGAAGGGCGGCATGTCGTGGATCGACAAGGACCACGTGTACGTCAGCACGGATTTCGGGCCGGGATCGATGACCGCGTCCGGCTACCCGCGGGTCGCGAAGCTGTGGACCCGCGGCACGCCGCTCTCGGCCGCGAAGACGGTGTTCGAGGGCCAGCCGACCGACGTGTCCGTCACCGCGATCCACGACGACACCAAGGGCTTCGAGCGCCACTTCGTCCGCCGCGGCATCGCCTTCTACAGGAGCGAGACGTTCCTGCGGAAGCCCGATGGCAGTCTTGCGAAAATCGAGGTGCCGGAGGATGCCGATCCCGACGTCGCCCGTGAGTGGTTGACCGTCAGGCTCCGCACGCCGTGGACCGTCGGCGGCAGGACCTACCCGGCCGGCGCGCTGATCGCCACACGCCTGGACGACTTCATGGCGGGCAGGCGCGATTTCACGGTGGTGTACGAGCCCACGCCCACGTCCTCGCTCGCGGGCGCGTCCTGGACGCGCCACCACCTCATCCTCAACGTGCTCGACGATGTGAAGAACACGCTGTTCGTGGTGACGCCGGGGCCAGGCGCGTGGAAGCGCGAGCCGCTGTCCGGGGCGCCCGCCTTCTCGACCGTCGGCGCATCGCCGGTGGATTCCGACGAGTCCGATGAGTACTTCCTGAACGTCAGCGGCTTCCTCTCGCCCGCGAGCCTGATGTACGGCCGCGTGGGCCAGGCGCCGGAGAAGCTGAAGCAGCAGCCGGCGTTCTTCGATGCCTCAGGGCTGGAGGTGTCCCAGCACTTCGCCACGTCGAAGGACGGCACCCGTGTCCCGTACTTTCAGGTCGCTCCAAAGGGCATGCCCCTGGACAGCGCGCGTCCCACGTTGCTGTACGGCTACGGCGGGTTCGAGATCTCCGAGACGCCTGCCTATCGCGCCGCCGTGGGGCGCGGCTGGCTCAGCCAGGGTGGCGTCTATGTCGTCGCCAACATCCGCGGCGGCGGCGAGTACGGCCCGAAGTGGCACCAGGCGGCGCTGAAGCAGAACCGGCTGCGCGCGTACGAGGATTTCGCGGCGGTGGCCGAAGACCTCACCACACGCAAGGTCACGTCGCCGGCCCACCTGGGCATCCAGGGCGGCAGCAACGGCGGACTGCTCGTCGGCAACATGGTCACGCTCTACCCGCAGTTGTTCGGCGCCGTCGTCTGCCAGGTGCCGCTGCTCGACATGCAGCGCTACTCGAAGCTGCTGGCCGGCGCCTCCTGGATGGCCGAGTACGGGGACCCGGACAAGCCGGAGGAATGGACGTTCATCCGGACGTTCTCGCCCTTCCACAACGTGAAGAAGGACGTGAAGTACCCTCCCGTGCTCTTCACGACCTCGACGCGCGACGATCGCGTGCACCCCGGCCACGCGCGCCGCATGATGGCGAAGATGAGCGACATGGGCCACGACGTCCGTTACTACGAGAACATCGAGGGTGGCCACGGCGGCTCGGCCAACAACCAGCAGGCGGCCTTCATGCAGGCGCTCGCGTACACGTTCCTGGCGAAGGAACTGAGATAGAGCGGGCTCAAGGCTCAAGGCGCAGGGCGCAGGGCGCGGGGCTCGAATCGAGGCTCGAGGCTCGAGGCGCAGTCGGGCCGGACAGGACCGATGCTCTCCTGTCTTGACAGGACACTTTATCCGGATATTCTTCCGCCCATCAAGCGGCCAGAAGGCCACGCCCGATCGTCATCGACGAGGTCCAGAAACTCCCGGTGCTGCTCGACGAGGTGCACTGGCTGATCGAGAACCGCAGGCTCACGTTCCTGCTGACGGGCTCGAGCGCCCGCAAGCTGCGGCGGGGGCACGCCAATCTGCTCGCGGGCCGGGCCCGCCGCCGCGAGATGAGGCCGCTGTGCTTTCCCGAGATCGATCGCCTGGACCTCGAGCAGGTGGTCCTGAGCGGCCTGCTGCCGCCCCATTTCCTCTCGGACGACCCCTCGGACGACATCCGTTCGTACATCAACGATTACCTGAAGGCGTGGGCATCGCGAACCACCTCGCACGACGCCGCCCGGCGCCTGGAACGCCGGAGTTCGGGAAGAGCGTGGAACACCTGGTGCTGATGGAACTCCAGGCCTTCCAGTCCTACAAAAGCCGGGACCTGCAACTCAGCTACTGGCGCACGAGCACGGGACAGGAGGTCGATTTCGTGCTCAACGATCTGGAAGCGGCCATCGAGGTCAAGGCCTCGGCACGCGTCGCAGACGCCGCGCTGAAGCCGCTCGCGACCCTTGCCGACGATGC
>CAYLZN010000056.1:0-1664 GCA_964387935.1 uncultured Vicinamibacteraceae bacterium
CGAGCGATCGATGTACTGGCCCGGCACGACGCGACGCGGGGGCCACAACTCGCCGGGCGTCACCACGCCGGCGACGACGTGGTTCCTCGCGGAGGGGTCGACCGGCTACTTCGGAGCCTTCGTCCTCGTGGCCAACCCGGATCCCACGCACACCGCGCGCGTGAAGGTCACGTTCCTGCTGCCGGGCGGCGGCACCGTCGCGTACACGCCCGATCCCTCGAAGCCGGCCGTCGAGACGATCGACCTCGCGCCCCTGACGCGATACAACGTCTGGGTCAATGCGGAAGTCCCTGAGCTCTCCGGGGGCCAGGCGTTTTCGACCGTCGTGGAATCAGTGAACGGCACCGGCATCATAGCCGAGCGCGCGATGTACTGGAACAACGAAAACGTCTGGGAAGGCGGGCACAACAGCGTCGGCGTGCCCGCGGCGTCACCGGTGTGGCTGCTCGCGGAAGGCACGACGAAATCAGTCCCCGGTCTCGCCTTCGAGACTTTTGTGCTCCTCGCCAACCCGAACGCGATCGCGACACGCGCGCGCGTACTTTTCTTCACCGCGCCCGGCACTTCTCCGCTCGAGCGCACCTACACTCTCGCGCCCTACAGCAGAGAAAACGTCTGGGTGAACACCATCGCGCCGCTGGCGAACAAAGACTTCTCGATCAAGGTCGAGAGTCTCGACGCCATCACGTCGGACCCGGGCCCGCCCCTCGTCGTCGAGCGCGCCGTCTACTGGGGCCCGGGCACCGGGCCGCCCGTGCCGAACTGGGTCGAGGGACACAACACGCCCGGTGTCACTGCGGAGGCCACCACGTGGGTGTTCGCCGAAGGCATGGAAGACGGATTCGTCGATGCGCCAGGCCTGAACTTCGACACGTACTTCCTCATCTCGAACAGCCACCAGACGGCCCTGGACCTGCGTGCCATCTTCGTCCGCCAGGACGGCACCGGGATCGTCCGCGCCTTCACGATCCCCGCCGAGTCGCGGGCGACCTTCGCAGGCTTCCAGTTTCCCGAGTTGACGAACCAGAAGTTCGCGGCGTTCTTCGAGGCCACCAACGGCGTCCCCTTCGTGGCCGAGCGCGCGGTGTACTGGGGGGAGGGCTACTACGGCGGGCACGCGAGCGCAGGCATCCCCTGGTCCGGTGCGATCGCCACGCCCCCGCCGCCCCCTGCACCCCGGGCCGTCCAGATCTCGCCGGCTGGCGGCCCGTCGTGGGGCGGTCAGCCCATCACGATCATCGGCAACGGGTTCCGGAGTGCCACGACGAGCGTGGTGCTGGGTGGCGTCCCGGCGACGGGCGTGACGGTCGTCAACGAAAGCACCATCACCGCCATCACCGGGCCGCTGCCGACGACCGTCGATACCACGGTGGACGTCGTGGTCACCAACCATGGCGCGACGACGACCCTGCCGGGCGCCTTCACCTACGTGGCGCCGAAGCAGCCCGAGATCGATGACCTCAGCCCCACGACCGGCCCTGCCATCGGCGGCACGACCATCACCATCACGGGACGTAACTTCCACCCGGCCAGCGTGAGCGTGACGATCGGCGGTCTCACGGCGCCAGTCATCACCGCGACGCCCACGACGCTCACGGTCATCAGCCCGGGCCTCAGCATTCCCGTCGACGCCACCTCGCGCGCCGTGGATGTCGTGGTCACCA
>CAYLZN010000056.1:1674-3169 GCA_964387935.1 uncultured Vicinamibacteraceae bacterium
AGCACCACGGCATCCACGCCGTTCACGTACACGACCTTCACGCTGACGGACGTGACGCTGGCGTTTGGCGACAGCATCACTTTCGGCACGACCGACTGCTTCTACGACGTCGTGCTGGGACGCGTGTGCAAGCCCGGCGACGGGGGCTACCCGATCCGGCTGAAGCAGTTCCTGCAGGAACGCTACCCCACGCAGGCGTCGCTCATCACCGTGATCAACCAGGGCAAGCCCGGCGAGTGGAGCGCAGACGGCAGAACCCGGTTGCCTGGGGTGCTTCAGCCGGCGCAGGACCTGGTCGTCCTGCTCGAGGGCATCAACGGCCTCGAAGTCCAGGGCGCCGAGGGCGTGGCCGAAGACCTGCGCGCCATGGTCAAGACCGCTAAGGCGCAGGGCAAGCGCGTCATCCTGTGCACGCTCACGCCCGTGAGCGCGGATCCGTGGAACCCGCCGCCGGCACTCGTCAGCGATGCCTCCGCGCGAATCCGCCAGGTGGCGCAAGACGAGGGCGTGCTTCTCGCCGACATGTTCCAGGCCCTCAGTGGCGGCGGCTACCTGTCCGCAGACGGCCTTCACCCGACCAACTTCGGGTACCGCCGGATGGCGGAGCGGCTTTTCAACATCATCCAGCAGACGTTCGAGTCCCCACCAGCACCGCTGCCCCCGCCCACGCAGTAGCGACGACTACGCCCGTCGCCCGACGGGCGCACGAGACGAACGACGGAGCGCCGTCCACACCACCCGCGCGCCCAGGAGCACGGCGAGGATGGCCGCGTAGCGCAGCGGCCTGGTCCGGTCCGCCTTCACCAGCCACAGGTAGTGCACGACCCCGGCGACCGCGCTCACGTAGACCAGGCGATGCAGCCGTTGCCAGTTGCGGCCACCGAGGCGCTGGATCGCAGCGGTCGTCGATGTGAGCGCCAGCGGAATCATCAGGACAAAGCCTGTGAAGCCCGCAGTGATATAGGGACGCTTCATCACGTCCGCCACGATGGCCCCCAAGTCGAAGAACTGATCGAGGATGACGTAGGTACTGAAATGGAGCGTGCCGTAGCAGAACGCCAGCAGTCCGAGCGTGCGCCTGACCCGGATGAGGGCGTTCCATCCGGTCAGCCGGCGGAGTGGCGTCACGGCCAGCGAGGCCACGAGGAGGCGCAGCGTCCAGGTGCCGGTCTCGTCGGTGATCTTGTCGATGGGATTCGCGCCGAGCCCGTCGGTGAGCGCGCCGAACACCAGCCACGCCGCCGGCAGCAGCGCAACCGCCACGACCGCGGGCTGCGCCCAGCGGACGGTCATCAGTAGTTCTTCTTCAGGTCCATGCCCGCGTAGAGACTGGCGACCTGGTCGGCGTAGCCATTGAACATCAGCGTCTTGCGCCGGAAGAACTCGCCGATCCGCCGCTCACGCGCCTGACTCCAGCGCGGGTGGTCCACGTCCGGATTGACGTTCGAGTAGAACCCGTACTCCTGCGGGGCCGACTCGTTCCAGGACGTCGGCG
>CAYLZN010000056.1:3179-11013 GCA_964387935.1 uncultured Vicinamibacteraceae bacterium
GCATCCGCTCCACGAAACTGATCCGCACGACCGACTTGATGCTCTTGAACCCATACTTCCACGGCACGACGAGCCGGATCGGGGCCCCGTTCTGCGAGAGCAGCGTCTTCCCGTATAGACCCACCGAGAGCAGGGTCAGCGGGTGTATCGCCTCGTCGAGGCGCAGGCCCTCCCGGTAGGGCCAGTTCAGGACCGGGCTCCCCAGGCCCGGCATCTCGCTTGGTCGATACAGCGTGTAGAACGCCACGAACCTGGCCTTGGACGTCGGCTCGACCTTCCTGATCACGTCGGCGAGCGGAACGCCGATCCAGGGAATGACCATCGACCATCCCTCGACGCACCGCAGACGGTAGACCCTTTCCTCGAGTTTGGACAGGTTGAGGAGATCGTCGAGCGCGTACTCGGCCGGCTTCGCCACGTGGCCGTCCACCTTCACCGTCCACGGTCGTGTGGTCAGCTTGCCCGTGTGGCGGGCCGGATCCTCCTTGTCGAGGCCGTACTCGTAGAAATTGTTGTAGCCCGTCACATCGTCGAAGGGCGTGAGCTTCTCGTCGGTCGAAAACTGAGGCTGGCGCGCCGCCTGGAGAGGCGCCTGCGCGGCGGACCGTCCGACGAGGCCGACTGCCGGCGCCAGCGGGAGGGCGGCCGCTCCTACGAGCGGCAGGCCCACCGACTTCATGAACGCCCGTCGGTTCAGGTAGAGCGACTCGTCGGTGATCTCCGACGCTGGCAGATCGGACGCACGGCGGATGAGCATGACCCCTCGCTGAAGATGTAAACACCGGACGGCTGGCCGCCATTCCCTGACGGCTGGTGCCGTCGCGGCAGTGGCCTGCCCCTTCTTCCCGATGCCTGATGATAATCTCGCGAACGTACCGTCAACCAGGCGGCTGGTCGCCAGCCGGTCGCCGCCAGCCGTTTCGTTGCTCCCTGATGGGACGCCGGACCCCGGTGGCCGGTGTCAACTGCTATCCTCTGCGCCGTGGGACCTGGCACAGTGCGCACGTCCGACGGGAATGCCAGGCTGGTGTCGGTCATCCTCGTGAGCTGGAATGCCGCCGAGGTTATCGCCCCCTGCCTCGAGTCCCTCGCGGGCGGGACGCACGAACTCGTCGTCGTGGACAACGCGTCGGCAGACGGGACGGCCGACCTCGTGGCGCAGCGCTTCCCCGGCGTGAGACTCGTGCGCCACCCCGACAACCGCGGCTTCGCCGGAGGCGTCAACGCCGGTGTCCGCGTCACGACCGGCGGCCTCGTGCTGCTGCTCAACTGCGACACGGTCGTCCGGGCCGGCGCCATCGATCGCCTGGCGGCGGCGTTGCAGGCCCGCCCGGACTGCGGCGCGGCCGGCGGCTGTCTCGTGTCCTCGGACGGGACGCCGCAGCACGGGTTCCACGTGCGCCGCTTCCCGACCCTGGCCACCTGGCTCGTGGACCTGTGGCTCATCGACAAGGTCTGGCCGGACAACCCGGTCACGCGCCGCTACCTGGCAGTGGATCAGACCCGAGACGCCGCAGGTCCGGTCGAGGTCGATCAACCTGCTGCCGCGTGCCTGATGCTGCGCCGCGTGGCGCTCGACGCCGTGGGCGGCCTCGACGAGGCGTTCCAGCCCGCGTGGTTCGAGGACGTGGACCTGTGTCGTCGCCTGCGATCGGCCGGCTGGCGCATCCTGCACGTCCCCGACGCCAGGGTCGTACATCGTGGCGGCGTGGCCATGCAGGGGCTTGGACTGCGCGCTTTCTCGCGCGCCTGGTACCGGAACCTGCGGCGATACGTGCGCAAACACCACGGGCTACTGTCGGGCCTCTGTTGTCGAGGGCTCATCGTCAGCGGCATGGCCCTGCGAATAGTGGCGGTGCTCCTGCGCGGACGATGGGCCGAGGCGAGGGCCTACGGGCGTGTGGCCCTCGATGCGCTGGGCGTCGGCGACCCCGGATGAAATGTGGTAGGGTGCTCACGCCGATGGGCACGGCGAAGCTGCTGACGCTTCTCTTCGCGCTCCTGCTGACGTGCGGTCTCGCCAGTCCGCGGGCGCAGGTGCAGCCGCAGTCCGCGTCCGACCGGGCCGCGCTGCGCGCGTGGTTCGTCCTGCTGGCCGAGGCGCAGTTCTACCGGACGACCTCCGACGTCACCGATTGCGCGGCGCTGGTGCGTCACGCCTTGCGGGAGGCGTTGCGCCCCCACACGGCCGAGTGGATGCGCCTGGCACGACTGCCGCTGGCGCTGATGGCGCCAGCTCCCGACGTGCAGTGGTCTGGACGCGGCGAGGCGCTCGGCTTGTTCCTGGTGCGCGCCGAACCGCCGGTGTACGCGGAGTTCGCGGACGCGCAGACGATCGTCGGGCTCAACGCCGAGTCGCTGGGGCGCGATCCCGCCGCCGCCCGTCCGGGGGACCTGCTTTACTTCCGTCAACCGGGTACCGGGTTGCGGGACCACCTCATGGTGTTCGTGGGCACATCGCCGCTCACGCCCGACGCCTCCGACTGGGTCGTCTATCACACGGGGCCGAACGCGCCCGACACCGGTGCCTCGGGCGAGGTGCGCAAGGTGCGCCTGGCCCATCTCGCAAACCACCCCTCGCCCCGCTGGCGGCCCACCGCGGGGAACGCCTCGTTTGCAGGCGTGTTTCGCCTGCGCCTCCTGTCCTAGGGATCCGATGACCGCCCCGGGTCTCGTCCGAGTCGCGTGTATCGTACTGGCCTGGTGGATCATGGCCGGAGCGGCGGGCGCGCAACCCTCGACCGACACATCAGCCCAAGCGGCTTTCTCGCTCTCGAGCAGCCAGATCTTCACCTCGGCGCAGCAGCCGTCGATCTTCCTGACGTTCCAGCAACTCGAGCACCTCGACTTTCGCGTCTACCGCGTCCGGGACCCCGAGCGCTTCTTCAGCAGCCTGAAGGACCCGCACGTGCTCGGCAGTCCGGAACCGGTGGTCCCGCAGGATCCGACCCTTATCGAGCGCGTCGCGCGCTGGAAGGCCCGGCAGCGCGCGTTCTGGACCGGCTTTCTGCGCGATCAGTTCAGCACGGCGTACCGCCGCGCGCGCAGCGAGACCCGTGACGGGGCACGACTCGCGCAGCGTCGCGTGGTGCGGAACTTCACCGAGTTCGCCCAGGTCCCGCTGCTGAACCCCGAGCAGCTCGTCGTGGCCTGGCGCGAGGTGCTGCCGAAGACGCGCGAGCCCGAAGCGCGACGCATTCCGGTCGAGATCAAGGACACCGGCATCTACCTCGTGGAGGCTGTGGCCGGCCGCCAGCGAGCCTACACGATCCTCGCCGTCTCCGACCTGGGTGTCCTGACGAAGACCGCGCCCGGCGAGGTGTTTTCCTGGACCGTGCGCCGCGACACGGGTGTGCCGCAGGCCGGCTGCGACGTGGCGGCGCTCGTCAACGGCGAGCGCCTCTCGGCAGCAGCCACCGCGGCGGACGGCGTGGCCACCCTCGCGGTCGACGTGGAGGATCCTCGGGCCGCGATCGCGCTGGCACGGTGCGGCGGCGACGTGGCCGTTGCCGATCTCGGAGGGTTCTACCTGCGCGCGCGGCAGACGGATCTGGTGGCGTACCTCTACACGGACCGCCCCGTCTATCGTCCCGGCCACACGGTCCACCTGCGGGGCGTCCTCCGGTGGCGCGAACGCGGAGCGCTGCGCCCCTTCGACCAGCTCGAGGTCGACGTGGCGGTCGCGGACGAAACCGACAAGGTCGTGTTCCGCGCCACCCGGCCGGCCGATGCCTTCGGCGCGGTCACCGCGTCCTTCGACCTGGGCGAGGGCGCAGCCCTTGGCGTCTACACCGTCCGCGTCACCACCGGCGATGCGCAGGCCAGTGCGAACTTCGAGGTCCAGGAGTACCGGAAACCCGAGTTCGAGGTCAGCGTGCGACCGGCCAGCCGGCTCGTCGTCCAGGGACAGACGGCGCGGCTCGACGTCGCCGCGCGCTACTTCTTCGGTCAGCCCGTCGCGCACGCACGCGTTCGCTACATCGTCCGGCGCGGCTTCTACTACTCGCCCTGGCGGTGGGTCGATCAGGCCGACGCGGGTGGCGCGCTCACACCCGCCTTTTACGGCGGTGACCAGGTCAGCGAAGGAACGACCGTGCTGGACGCCGCCGGCACCACGAGCCTCGCCATCGCGATGCCCCAGGACGAGCAGCGCCGGGACCTCAGCCTGCAGGTCGAGCTCCAGGTGCGGGACGACAGCGGTCGCGAAGTGTCTGGACACGCCGTGATCGTGGCCCCGTGGGCGCGCCTGCTCCTCGCGATGGCGCCGGACCAGTATCTGTACGCCCCTGGCGCTGCGGCCACGATACGCCTCCGCGTGGTGGACTACGAGGGCCGCCGGCAGCCCGGCACGAACTTCCTGTGGTTCCTCGAGCGCCTCACCTACTCGGAAGGGCGCTACGATTCGCCCGACGTCGAGCCGGTCAGCAACGGCCGCGCTACGACTGACGCCGAGGGGCTCGCCACCTGGCAGGTCACGATGCCGTCGGCGCCAGGCGACTACCGGGTGCGGGCCGAGGCCGTCGTGGACGGCCGCACGGCATCGGCGGATGCGTCGCTGTTCATCCCTGGCGGCTCGGAGGCCGCCTACGAGCCGCGGGACCGCATGCTCGAACTCGTAGCCGATCGCGCGGCCTATGCTCCTGGAGACACCGCGCGGCTGGTGGTTCGCGGCGAGCCTCTGCCCGCGTCGCTCCTCGTCACCAAGGAACACGACGGCGTCACCTGGCACGCGGTCGCAGCGCCCACGGCCGACGGACTCGTGGACGTTCCCCTCGACGAGGGCGACGTCGGCGACGTGTGGGTACACGTCGCCTTCGTGCGCAATGATCGTTTGTACCGGGCGGAGCGACGCCTGCGCGTGCCCCCCGTCTCGCGCACCCTGGCGATCGCGGTCGACGCGACGCCGCTGGCACGTCCCGGGCAGCCGGGCGCCATCAGCGTGAAGGTCACCGACGCGGCAGGTCTGCCGGTGCGGGCGCAGCTCAGCCTCGCGGTGGTCGACGAAGCGTTGTACGGGGTGCGGCCTGACTCGACGCCAGACCCCGTCGAGTTCTTCCACCGCAGGGGCTACAGCCTGGTCAACACGCAGTTCTCTCGCGAGTACAGCTTCGTCGGCTACTCCGGCGACCAACCGCTCCAGCTGGCCCAGCGCCGTCGCCCGTTCTCGCTGTCGGACTTCAAGGCCGACCGGCCCGAGCGGGCGGAGGTGCGGCGCGAGTTCCCCGACGCCATCCTCTGGATGCCGGATGTCGTCACGGATGCCACGGGCACCGCCAGGGTACCGGTCACCTACCCCGATGCCCTCACGACATGGCGCATCACGGTCCGCGCGGTCACGCCGGACACTCGCGTGGGCACCGCCCTGGGCCGGACCACGGTGACCAAGGACGTCATCCTCCGACTGGCCACGCCGCGTTTCCTCACCGAGGGCGACACGCTCGACCTCCCGGTGCTGGCGCACAACTACCATGCGGACCCGAAGACCCTGGCCCTGCAGATCACGAGCGCCGGGCTGACGCCCGTCTCGCCCCAGGGTCCCCTCCAGGCGTCCGTTCCCCCTCTCGGGGTGTCCGTCACGTCGTGGCGCTTCCGCGCGGAGGCCGCTGGCCGCGCCACCCTCACGGGTGCTGCCCTGGGCCTCGACGACGGGGATCGCGTGGAAGTGTCGTTGCCGATCCTCCCGTTCGGGCTGGCCCGGACACTGGGCGCGTCTGGCTCCTCCACAGCGGCGCTCGACGCGCAGGCCTCGCTGACGATCCCGGAACGCAGCAACCCTGCAGCCAGGACGCTCGAGGTGCACCTGTCGCCAACGCTGGCGGGTTCCCTGCTTGGCGCGCTCGACACGCTCACCGGCTATCCCTACGGGTGCACGGAACAGATCCTCTCGGGCTTCCTCCCCAACCTGCTGGTCATGAAGGCGCTCGACCAGCTGAAGCTCGCCCCCGCCGCTCGCCTGCAGTCCCTCGACCGGTTCACGGCGCAGGGTCTGCGCCGCCTCCTCGAGGCTCAGCACGACTCTGGCGGCTGGGGCTGGTGGCCCACCGATCGCGATCACCCCTTCATGACGGCCTACGCGCTGTACGGCCTCCTGGAGGCGGACCGCGCCGGCCTCCGCGTGCCGCCGCACCGGATCCAGCAGGCGGCCGATGCCACGGCGGCGCTCTACCGGCAATATCCGCGCGCCATCCCGGACCTCAAGGCCTACCTGGTGCACACGCTGGCCCTGGCGGCGGCGAGAGGCGATGTCCCCGCCGCCGGAACCGAGGGCGCCTGGTCGCTGGCCTCGGCTCTGAACGACCTGTGGGAGGCGCGCAGCCGGCTGAGCGCCTACGGCCAGGCGCTGCTGCTCCTCGCGCTCGACGCGCAGCGCGACGCGCGCGCGGAACCGCTGGCCTCCACGCTGCTCGACGCGGCGGAGTCGCAGGGCGATCTCGCCTGGTTGCCCAGCGATCGCGATCCCCTGCTCGGCGACGCGGTGGACACCTCGGTCGAGGCCACGGCGTTCGCGCTCCGTGCGCTCGCCCCGCGGGTGCCCGGGCACGCGACGCTGGATCGCGCGACACGCTGGCTGCTGGCCAGCCGGACGAGCGGCGCGGGCTGGGGCTCCACCAAGCAGAGCGCCATGGCGCTGTACGGCCTGCTCGCCGTCATGACCGCCCGCGAAGAACGACCCACCACCTTCAGCGTCGACGTCATCGTCAATGGGCAGACGATTGGTACTCACACGTTCACGCCGGAGTCGTGGACGGCGACGGACCCGATTCGGGTCGAGGTGCCCGCGCGCGTCGGCGCCAACGACGTCGTCCTCGCGAAGCGCGGCGCGGGTCCGCTCTACTGGACGATGACCGCGCGCTACTACGACGTGCAGGAACCAGTAGCGCGCACGGGGTCGCGAGCGCTCGCCATCACACGCGAGTACTTTGCGCTGAGCCCGGTCACGGTCGATCGGCGGACGGTCTACCGTGAGAGTCCCTTCACGGGCACCGCGAAGCCCGGCGATCTCGTGCTCGTGCGGCTCACGGCGGCGGGCAGCGCCGACTGGCAGTACGTGATGATCGAGGACCCGGTGCCTGCCGGCCTGGAGGCCGTCGAGGACCCGGAGCGCATCCGGCTCGAACGGCGCTCGCCGGGGTGGACCGGCAGCCGGCGCGAATACCGCGATGCCCGCGTGGTCCAGTTCCAGGAGCGCTTCGAGCGCGGGCGCTACGAATACCAGTACCTGCTGAAGGTCGTGACCCCCGGAACCTACAGGGCGATGCCCGCGCAGATCGCGCCGATGTACGTGCCGGGCGTGAGCGCCAGCACCACGACCCAGCAGGTGGTCGTCGCGGCGCCGGAACGCCCCGACTCCACGGGCTCACGCTGATGCGCCGCGGGGCCCTTCTTTTCGCGTGGCTGCTGGCCGGACATGCCGTCGCCGCGGCGTGCTACGCCCTGCTCATCACGCTGTCGGACGCCAACGCCGTCGTGCTGGCGCTGTCGGCGCTGAGCCTGCTGGCCGGCGTGTGCGTCTGGGCCGTCACCGACGCGACCGCCGTCGCGTGGCTCGTGCCGGGCACGTCGTTCCCGCACGCGTGCCGCCTGGGCATCCGTCGCGGCCTCCCGGCATTCGTCCTGGCAGCCGGCGTGCTCCTCTGTGCGTGGTGGGCCACCGACCGAGCGCACATCTGGTATCGCGGCCACCAGTCCGAACTCGACGCGTGGATCATCGCCACCTTCGACTCGACCCAGACGCACTGGATCCACCGCGGGGTCACCGCCCTCGCGTGGGCCCTGCGCGCGATCGTGGCCGTGTCGCTCGCCGCAGGGCTGTTCGCGGCGGTCGTGATCGGCG
>CAYLZN010000056.1:11023-13675 GCA_964387935.1 uncultured Vicinamibacteraceae bacterium
CCACGCTGGGTGGCGCGCGCGCTGACGCGGTTTCAGCTGGGCGTGGTGGCCGCCGTCATGGTGCTGCTCGTCAGCCTGCCCTGGCGGGCCGCTTCCTGGCGCCCGCGCAGCCTGCCACCAACCTGGCTGGAGGCCGGGTTCGTCGGGATCAGGCTCACGGCGCTCGTCCTGCTCACCCACGTCGCGTGGATCGTGATGCTGTTTGCGGCCCAGCACACCTACGGCAGGTCCCGCCAGGTGCGCCCCGACTCGAGCGCGAGGCTGACGCACGCCGACGAGCGCTCGTAGAGCAGGTCCAGGGCCTCGCCAGACCCTGCGTCAGCAAACGTGGCGTCATCGGGGCACGGTCGTGACGTCCGGACCGCCGCCGCGCGACGCGCCTCACCGGTCCACGTGTAGTAACGGGCCACACCCTCCTGGACCCAGCGCGGCTTCCCCTCGAGCGCCGCCGCGGTCATGACGTGGACGATCTCGTGCCTCAGAGTGGGTACCAGCCGCTGGCGCGCCTCCAGCGTCGAGGCCGGCAGCAGGTCCACACGAGTCCCCGTGGTCGCCGCTGACGTCCACCAGGGCTGCCCGGTGGCCCGCTGGTAACTGCTCACCGTGGGGTGAAAGCGCAGCGTGATCGAACCCGGAGCCGCCACGAGCAGGCGCCCGGACAACTGCCGCATGAAGCTTCGTGCTTCGGCCTCGATGGCCGGACGGTGGCGCTCATCACTCGACGACAGCACCACCCGGATCGCCGGCTCCCGGTCCGACCGCGCCAGGTCCTCCGCCTGCCGCAACGCCGTCCCGGGGAAATAGGCCTCGAGCAGTTCCGCGGTCGTCCGCCCGGCCTCGGCCATCGCCGCAGCACCGCGCACGCACAGCCCGACCCCATGTCCCAGGCCTCTGCCGGTGAGACGATAGCCGGCTGCCGTGCGGACGAGATCGAACCACGTGCTCTTCACGAGCGCCCAGCCTGCCACGCGACCCGCGGCCATGCGGAACGCTTCCGCGCTCACGGTGTCGGGCGTGAAACCGGCGGCGTGAAGGGACGTCGCGCGACCCTGCGCGTCACGCGCCCGTACGGACAGCGCGTCGAGCCGCTCGCCGCGCAGGCCGGACGCGCGGAGCACCTGCACGGCGGTCGACACGGGCAGATCGGCCTGCCAGCGCGCCTCGTGAAGGCCGTCGCCCGCCGGGTCACCGCGAGCGGTGAGGTACGGCGGCCAGGCGACCCGGCGGCCGGGCCACACGTGGCCAGGATCTGCGAGCGTGCCCCCGCACGACGCGGCGTAGTAGATCTCTGCCACGCGTCCCTCCCACGCCAGGACGAGTCCAGCGGTCTGTTCGGCCGCGGCCCGCGACGCGGGCGTGGCGGCGCGCACGACCTGGCAGTGCGTGGTGTCGCAGACGTCGAACCCCTCGCGACGGTGGCGGCCCCGGCGGCCCTCGACCACCGTGCGGGCCGCGATCGCCATGGCCCGCTGCACCGCGGCGAGGCCAGCACCTGGCGCTTCACCCGCCACGACGCCCGCCACGTAGTCCTCCAGCGGGACCTCGCGCGCCTCGACGCCGCCGCTCCGGGTCACACCGAGACGGACGGCCGGGCGCGACGCCCCAGGCGGCTCGGGCTGTGGTCGCGCGAGGATCGCTGCAGCGATCGCGGCGGCGTCTCGGCCGGAGCCGCCCGGCGCCACCACGACCAGGGCTCGCGCGCGCGGCGCCGATTCGTCCAGGACGAGCGCGAGCCCCTCGATTCCGCCGCCAGGCATGGGCGCGGTGCCGGTCTTTCCCAGCACACCGGGCAGGCCTGCGAGCACCGCGACCGTGCCTGTCCGTGCCGCTGCCCGCAGCCCCTCGCGAATCGTGTCGCGCGCGGGCGCACTCGGACCGCCGGGGCCTCCCTTCGACAGCATCGCAATCGCCTCGAGCCAGCGCCGGGGCGGCACCCGGTAGCGATCGACGCCGAGCGCCGCCTGCACGGGATCCGCCGTCGTCCCGACAGGAGGCAAACGCCATCGACGAGCGGCGCGGTCGAGGTCGTCCCGCGACACGCGCGTCGCCACCTGCGCGAAGAACCCGTTGCAGGAGTGGGCCAGCGCTTCCGGCGGCGACAGCGGCCGGCCAAGGTCCGGATGCGAGCAATCGAACACGTGGTCGCCGACGCGCAGCCGTCGCGGACAGGCGAGTCGCGTCGCGGGCGTCACGACTCCGGAGGCCATGGCGGCATCCAGCACGACGATCTTCATGAGCGACCCGGGCTGCACGGGCGTGTCGAGCACGTCGCGCCGCGCCTCGCTCACGACGCGGCCCGTGGCCAGGTCGAGCAGCGCCCACGCGGCCTGGGGCGGCACGTCGCTGGCTGCGGCGGGCGTGACCACCGACAGGACCGCGAGCGCCGCCGCAGGCGCGTTACTCGGCCAGGCCGAGAAACGCCGCCGTGTCGCGCCACAGGTCATCGAGGTGCCCGAGCATCTGGTGGTCGTCGTCCACCAGGCGCAGAAGGATGTTCGGACGGGCCGCCGCAAAGGTGACGACCCGATCGGGGTCGACGACCGTATCGTGGCGTCCCTGCAAGACGAGGGTCGGCACCGTGACCACCGCCCGCTCGGACCGAAACCGCTTCGCATCCTCGAACAGGCCGTAGTGCACGGGCCGCACGTCACC
>CAYLZN010000056.1:13685-23199 GCA_964387935.1 uncultured Vicinamibacteraceae bacterium
GCCTTCCATGCCGCCAGGCCGTCGGCGCCCATCTCCGGGAACGGCTCCATCCCGAAGTCGAAGGCGGGCGCCAGCAGGACCAGGCGGGCGATCGCCCGCGCGCCGGGCACCGCGCCCTGCTCAGCCCGCGCGGCCACGTGCCAGGCGACGAAGCCGCCAAGGCTCGATCCCATGAGGACCACGGGCCCCGGGTCGAGACGACGGAGCAGTGTTTCCGTCTGTTCGACCATCCGGGTCGTCGTGAGCGTGCCGAAGTCGGGCGCGTTCAGGTCCGGACAGTGGAGCGCGAGGCCCCTGGCCGCGAAGCGTTCCGCGTAGAAGCGCGCCTTCGACGACTGGGCCGACGAGGCGAAGCCGTGCAGGTAGACCGCGTGCATGCGACCGGGTCCGCCCTCAGAGCTTGTTCCGGCAGTTCGGCCGGCACAGGCACTGGATGTGGCCGTGGCCGTCCGTGTTGTAGTTGTAATTGAGTTCCTCGCCGGCCTCGATGTTCCGCCCGGCGCGGATCCAGATCGTGTCCCCGATGATCTGCGAGTAGCAGTTCGGCGTGCACGAGTGGTTGATGAACCGCGCGACGTTGCCGCCCACGCCGGCGTCGATGACCCACCGGCGATTCAGCCTGAAACACCAGATGCGCCCCTTGTCCAGGTAGCGGCCCTCGCGCGCCGAGCTCTCCGCGTGCGTGATCTTCTGGCCGAGGTACGGCACGATGCGCTTGTTCTTGGGGATGGGTTCGAGCGCGAACACGCCGAAGCGATGCACGGGCGACTTCCGTCGCTCGATCTTCGGCAGGACCGGTGCGGGCGCTGCGGCTGCCCGGGCCGTGCGCGAGCCGACGGTCGTCTTCGACTGTTTCTTCACCGCCTTCTTCACCGACGCCGACTTGCCCTTCTTCATGCCCCAACCTCGTCGCCAAGTTCCTCGTCGAGCCTCTCACACACGCGTTCCACGTCCTCCATCGTCAGCCGCAGCATCTGCCAGGCATCGGGATTGATCTGGGGGATCCGTCCGTCGCCGGGATAGCCGATCCCCTTGGCCCGGCACAGGATGTCGGCGACGTGCACCACGGCCGTGCGGTCCGCGTGGTCCCGGCGCGGATGGAAGTTGCTGTGGTACGCGATGGGATAGACGACCTTGGACGGCAGCGACCACTTCTTCAGCAGCCACATCCCGACCTCCGGATGGGTGACGCCCAGGACCTCGAGCTCGGCGTCGATCTGCAGGCAATTGCGTGCCGCCACCAGCTCCCGGATCCGCCCGTGCTCCGCGGGGAACGTCTGCGCGATCACGACCTTGCCGATGTCGTGCAGCAGCCCCAGCAGGGCGTACTCCTCGGGGTTCTGCACCTTCATGCGTTCGGCAAGCGCATTGGCCGCCCGCGCGGTGCCCACCGAGTGCTCCCAGAGGCCCTCCATGTACTGGTTCATCGCGTCGACGATGTCGAGGACGGATGCGGTCATGACCAGGGTCTTCACCACGTCGAGACCGAGGAGGACCATCGCATGCGTGATCGTGGTGATCGGCTGCCGGAAGCCGTAGAACCCGCTGTTGACGAGGCGGAGCACCTTGGCCGCCAGCACCTGGTCCGTGTTGATCTCCTCGGCGATCTCGGCCGCCGACACCGTGCCGGCGTTGACCATGGCCACGATCCGGGAGACCACGGGCGGAATCGTGAGGATCTTGGTGATGCCTTCGACCTTGGCCTTGACGGCTGCGCGATCAGGCACGGTCCCCCTCCCCATGCAGCTGGCGCCGGACGATGGCCTTGAGTGTCATCATCCAGGCATCCTCTTCATGGCCGAGGAACCGCTCGTCGAGCTCGCGAAGCGCGACGTCCAGCGGCTTGTCCGATGGTCCGCCGCGCTCCCCGGCCACGAAGACACTGCTGATGCCGAGATTGCGCAGGCGCTCGATGATGGCCTCGGTGAGCTCCGTGCCCGGCTGCACCATGACCATGCCCGCGCGGGTCGCGGCCGGTCTGGTCAACCGCTGGCCGGCCTTCGCGTCACTGATAGGAATCTTGGGCATCGGTATCGATATGCTACAACCTCTGGACACGGGCGAGATCGGTCTCGTAGCGGAGGGCGGCCAGACTCAACGGCACCACGCTGCCGAGCGCCACGAACACGCTCACCAGGAGCCCCCGCGTCAGGCTCGACGCGTCCCCAATCATCCCCGTGATCCAGGGCCCGGGGCCGACGCCCAGCAGGTTCATGCCGAGCAGGGCGAAGGCGACCGCTGTCGAGCGAATGCGGACCGGCGACAGCGACTGGACCACGGCGAACAGCGGCCCGAAGTAGGCGGTGGCCGAGCAGCTCGTGAAGAACCACGCCACGTAGAAGGCCGGCGTGCCGGGGTCCATCGTGAAGAAGGCGACGGCGCACGGCGTGAGCGCTACCGTCATGGCCACGAGCGCCCAGAGCCGTCCCGCCGTGGACCAGCGGGTGCACGCGTCTCCGAACCAGCCGCCGGCGACGTTGCCGAACAGCCCGGCGGCCACGGCGACGGCGGCCGACGTGTAGGCGGCAGTGGCAAAGGAGAACTGACGCTCCTGGACGAGCCAGGTCATGGCGTGGAGGGCGGCGGCTGACGCATAGGTCAGCAGCGATCCTCCGAGAATGGTCAACCCGTAGGCCGGGACCCGCCGGACCGTGTGCGCGAGCGTGCCCAGGATGGACGGCCCTTTCGCGGGGGCTCGTCCCCCGGCCTCGCGCGTCGTAGCACGGGGGTCCGGAACCCACAACAGGACCACCGCGAAGGCGAGGCCCACCAGGCCGAGCACGAAGAAGCAGGCGCGCCACCCGTAGTGCGGGGCCAGCCAGCCGGCCACGAACAGGCTCAACGCCGTGCCGAGCGGGATCCCGGCGTAGTAGACACCGGTCGCCAGGGCGAGCCGGCGCGCCGGCAGCACGTCCGCCAGCATCGACAGCGCCGCCGGGGTCAACGTGGCCTCTCCCACGCCGACGAGCATGCGGGGCACGGCCAGGTGCACGAAACTCCGCGCGAAGCCGGAGGCCGCCGTCATGGCGCTCCACAGACAGAGACCGGCGGCAATCAGGCGCGGCCGTGAGATCCGATCCGCCACCGTGCCCAGGACCAGCCCCATCAGCGTGTAGAAGACCACGAACGCGAATCCGACGAGCAGGCCGATCTGGGCCCGACTCAGTCCGAGGTCCTCCATCAGCATCGGGGCCAGGCTCGCGATGAGCTGACGGTCGACGAAGTTGAGGATGTTCAGCGCGGTGAGCAGCGCGAGCAGGGTCCAGCCCCATCGGCTGACGCGCTCGGGGGGCGGCGACGCCGCGGGCGTGTGCATCGCTGTAGTATCATCCGGTTCTCAGTTATCAGTTGCCAGTTGCCAGTTGCCAGTTGTCGGGACTATCGGGACGCTGTTCTTGGTTTTTGCCGTACGCCGTACGCCATACGCCGTACGCCCTACTTCCTCTGCCATGCCCTCCTTCGACATCAGCTCCGTCATCGATCTGCAGGAAGTCGACAACGCCATCAACCAGGCGAAGAAGGAACTCGGCCAGCGCTACGACTTCAAGGGCTCGAAGGCCGATCTCGTCTTCAACCGCGCCGAGAGCCGCCTGGAACTGGTCGCCGACGATCGGTTCAAGATGGACGCGGTGTGGGAGATCGTGCAGACGCGCCTCGTGCGCCGGAACGTGCCGGTCAAGAACCTGAAGCCCGGCGAGATCGAGCCCGCCGCCGGCGGCCTCGTGCGCCGAGTCGTCGCGCTCCAGCAGGGCATCCCGACGGAGGCGGGCCGCGCCATCGCCAAGTTCCTCAAGGACCAGAAGCTGAAGAAGGTGCAGGCGGCGATCCAGGGCGACCAGGTCCGCGTGTCGGCGCCCTCGCGCGACGAACTGCAGAACGCCATTCAGGTGCTCAAGGCCGAGGACTTCGGCATCGCGCTGCAGTTTGGGAATTTCAGGGAATAACAGGCGTACGGCGTACGGCGGCGTACGGTCAGAGCAGGCGTACGGCCCTGAGCCCTGAGCCTTGAGCCTTGAGCCCGCCCTAATGAAAATCGTGCGAGGCCAGGGTCACCTGCGCGCCGCCGAGTGACTGCAGGCGATCCGCGCGGATCGACACGACCCCGTCCTGCTGCTGCAGCACGCCCTCGATGAGCAGGAACGGCTCGCCCACAATCACCTTGCGGTAGCGATCGAAGAGATCCGGTCGGACGATGACGTTCGAGATGCCGGTCTCGTCCTCGAGCGTGAGGAACACGAAGCCCTTGGCGGTGCCGGGGCGCTGGCGTGTGATGACCGCACCCGCCACGCGCACCCGCCGCCCGCGCCGCGCGCCGGGCAGATCGCTGGCGCGCAACACGCCTCGCAGCGACAGATCGCCGCGCCGCATGGCCATGGGATGCGGCCCGATGGTCAGGCCCGTGCCCGCGTAATCGGCCACGACCCGTTCGATCGGCGTCATCGTCCGCAACGGTGACGGCGCCTGGACCTCGTCCTGCTGCTCGAACAGCTCACCAGCCGGCCGTGCCGCACGCTCGATCTGCCACAGCGCGCTGCGGCGGTCGTCGCCGAACGACTGCAGGGCGCCGATTTCCGCGAGCACCGCCAGTTCGTCCCGGTGCGCGCCCGTCTCAGCCACGAACCGATCGAGCGACCCGAAGCGCTGGCCAGGATCCGCCCCGTCGCCCTTGTGTCCCCGCGTCCCTGCGCCCTTGCGTCCCGCCCATTCGTGCGCGCACACGTTGCAGAACCACCAGGCATCGCCGTCGCTCCCCCGCGCGATCCGTTCGATCATCGACCGATCGTCCGCGCCGCACTTCGGGCAGGGGCCAGCCTCGTCACCCACCGAGTCCCCGCGCGCCGTGTCAGCCAGCCCGGGCCCGGGCACGGCAGACCGATCGCGCTCCGCGATCCGCCGTCCGGTCTCCTCCCGTAACCCGCGGACGTACATGAGCCCGAGGCGAATGGCGCCGTCCGGCTCCACGCGGCACAGCCAGTCCGACGTCTGCACGTCAATCGCCTTGAACCGCACGCCGTGCCGCTGCGCGTCCTTGACGAGGGTCGCGGGATGGTAGAACCCCATGGGCTGGTTGTTGAGCAGTGCGGCGTAGAACGCGGCCGGGTAGTGCACCTTCAGATAGGCGCTCGCATACACCAGCAGCGCGAAGCTGGCCGCGTGGGACTCGGGAAACCCGTAGAGCGCAAACGACGTGATCGACCGCACCACCTCGTCGGCCGTCCCGTCGACGATGCCCCTGGTGGCCATGCCGGCGCGAAGCTTCTGCTCGATGGCGCGCATGCGCAGCTCGGAACGCTTGAAGCCCATCGCGCGCCGCAGTTCCTCGGCCTCGCCTCCGGTGAACCCGGCCACCGCCATGGCCATGCGGAGCAGCTGCTCCTGGAAGAGCGGCACGCCGAGCGTGCGCTCGAGAATCGGCTGCAGCAGCGGGTGCGCGTAGACCACCGGCTCCCGGCCCGCGCGCCGCGCCAGGTAGGGATGCACCATCTGTCCGACGATGGGCCCCGGGCGGATGATGGCGACCTCCACGACGAGGTCGTAGAAGTGGGCGGGCTTGAGTCGCGGCAGCGTGGCCATCTGCGCGCGGGACTCCACCTGGAACACGCCCATCGTGTCGGCCTCCTGCAGCAGGCGGTAGACGTCGGGATCGTCCGGCGGCAGGTGCGCGAGATCCAGCGGCTCCTGCCGGTTGATGATCGTGAGCGCGTCCTGCAGCACCGCCATCATGCCCAGCCCCAGCAGGTCCACCTTCACGATGCCCAGGTCGGCGCAGTCCTCCTTGTCCCACTGGATGACGACCCGGCCGGGCATCGACGCCGGCTCGAGCGGCACGATCTCGTCCAGCCGGCCCTGACAGATCACCATGCCGCCCGAGTGCTGCCCGAGGTGCCGCGGCAGATCCTGGATGCGCGCCCACAGATCCGCAAACAGCCCGATCCGCGCGTCGCGCACGTCCAGCCCGGCATCGGTCAGGTGCCGGCGCAGCGTCTCCTGCGGGTCCCGCCACTCGAACGGCGTCATCAGCTTCGCCAGGCGATCGATGACGTCGGGCTCGAGCGCGAGCGCCTTGCCCACTTCCCGCGCCGCACTGCGGCTGCGATACGTGATGACGTTGGCGGTCATCGCCGCGCCGTGCTGCCCGTAGCGCTCGTAGACGTACTGGATCACACGCTCACGCCGATCGCCGCTCGGCAGATCGAGATCGATATCGGGCCACTCCCCGCGCTCCTCGGACAGGAACCGCTCGAACAGCAGGTCCATGCCCACCGGATCGACCGCCGTGATCCCGAGGCTGTAGCACACGGCGCTGTTGGCGGCCGACCCGCGCCCCTGCACGAGAATGCCCTCGCGCCGGCAGAAGTTGACGAGATCCCAGACGATGAGGAAGTAGCCGGCGAGATCGAGCTTCTCGATGAGATCGAGCTCGCGCGCGACCTGCGCCCGCGCACGGGCGTGGTAGGGACGGTAGCGATCCCGCGCGCCGACCTCGGTGAGGTAGCGGAGGAACGTCGCCTGCGTCTCGCCCTCGGGCACGGGATACTCCGGGAAGCGATACCCCAGATCCGCCATCGTGTACTCGAGCCGATCCGCCAGCTCGCCCGTGGCGGCCACCGCCCCCGGGTGATCCGCGAACAGCTCGGTCATCGCCGCAGACGACTTCAGGAACCGTTCGGCATTCCAGGTGAGGCGACGCCCCGCCTGGTCCAGATCGGTGTGATGGCGGATGCAGGTCAGCACGTCAAAGAGGGGACGATCCTCTTCCGTCGCGAAGCGCACGCCGTTGGTGGCGATGACGGGCACGCGAAACGCCGACGCCAGGGCCACGAGCGCCGCGTTGTCGGCCTCCTCGTCCCGCAGAAGATGCCGCTGCAGCTCCACGTAGACATGACCGGCCCCGAACACCCCGACGACCCGATCCAGGAGGCCGCCGACGCCATAGCTGTTGCGCCCGACCGCCGGCCGCCCGACCAGCGCCACGAGCCCGGCCGTCCGCCCGTCGAGATCCTCGAGCGTCAGCGACCCTTCCCCCTTCGGGGCTGCGAGCTTCATCTGCGTGACCAGCCGGCACAGGTGGCGATAGCCCTCGCGGGACGCGACCAGGACCGGCAACCGCCACAGCACCGGCGGCCGGAGCGGCCCGCCAAACCCCGACCGCGTCCCCGCCGGCTCGTGCCCCTCCCTCGACCGGATGGTCAACTCGGCGCCGATCAGGGCCTTCAGGCCGGCCGCCTTTGCCGCCTGGTGGAACCGGGGAGCGCCGTAGAGCCCGTCACGGTCGAGCAAGGCCAGAGCCCGGTATCCCAGGGCAGCCGCCCGATCGACCAGGGCTTCGGGCGTGGAGGCCCCTTCGAGGAAGGAAAACGCTGAGGCGGCGTGAAGTTCGACGTACATCGGGCAGATAGACTTTCGCTAAAACTTCGCTCCCAGTATACACAGTTTCCAGTTGCCAGTTGCCAGTTGCCAGTTGCCAGCCGGCTTGTGACCACCCCTTCGTGTGGTCATAATGGCTACATGACGGCGACTTCCCGCGTGGGCGCGCGCGAACTCAAGACCAGGCTCGGCCGCTACCTGAATCGCGTGCGGCGCGGGCAGACCTTCGTCGTGACCGACCGCCAGGAGCCCGTGGCGCTCCTGCGGCCCCTGGGAGAACCGGGATCGACAGCGGCGCGACTCGAGGTGCTCGCCCTGCTGGGCGAGATCACGCTCCCCTCGCGCGCCGGCCTGTCTGCCTTCGCACCGCTTGTCAGCACAGGCCACCCGGCGTCGGACCTCATCCGGCTCGATCGCGACGAACGGGGATAGTCGGTGCAGTTCTTCGACGCGAGTGCCCTGGTCAAACGCTACGTGCGGGAATCGGACAGCGCCGCCGTCCGACGAGCCCTGGCGAAAGGCGACGTGGTGATCAGCCGACTCTCAGAAGTCGAGGTGGCCTCGGCCCTCGCGCGACTGACCCGCGAAGGCCACATTCAGGCACGACAGCGGGACCGCGCGCTGGCCGCGCTCCTCACCGACGTCGCGGCCTGGCACGTCGTCGAGTGTTCGCCCGCGGTCGTGACCCTGGCCCGCACCCTCCTCACACGCCACCCCCTCCGTTCTGGCGATGCCATCCAGTTGGCCAGCGCCCTTCGCGTTCAGCAGATGCTCACAGAGCCCCTGTCGGCGTTCGTGGCGTACGATGCCAGGCTGGTCGAGGCGGCTGCCCACGAAGGGTTGCCCGGGTGGATGCGCGTCCGGGCGCCGACGCGTCCGTCGCGCTCGTCGTGAGGCGTCCCCCGCCTCTCACGGTTCCCGCGTAACATTCCACCGTGCCCGTTCGTATCTGACCGCGCGGCCCCCAGCACGCCCCTTGCCGCAGGAGTCATCCGTGTCCCTACACCAGACCCCACGTTCTCCCCTGTCGCGTCGAATCCTCCGCACCCTCGCCGTCGCGCTCGCCGCGCTGGTCGTCGTCACGACTCCAGCCCTGGCCCAGACGAAGCTGCTGCGCTTCCCCGCCATCCACGGGGACCGCGTGGCATTCACCTACGCGGGCGACCTCTGGACCGCCCCGGTGACGGGCGGGACCGCCACGCGCCTGACGGCGCATCCGGGCATGGAGGTCTTCGCGCGCTTCTCACCCGACGGCAAGTGGATCGCCTTCACCGGGCAGTACGACGGCGACGAGCAGGTCTACGTCATCCCCGCCACCGGTGGGGCGCCGCGCCAGCTCACCTTCTACCCGGCACGCGGCCCGTTGACGCCGCGCTGGGGATGGGACAACCACGTCTACGGCTGGACGACCGACGGCACCTCGGTGCTGTTCCGGTCCATGCGCGACTCGTGGACGGCCGGATCCAACCGCCTGTACACGGTGCCCGCGACCGGTGGCCCGGCCGAGCCGCTGCCCATGCCCGAATCGGGGGCCGGCGACTACTCGCCCGACGGGACACGCGTCGTCTACTCCCCGCTCTTCCGCGACTTCCGCCCCGAGAAGCGCTACGGCGGCGGCCAGGCCAACGACCTCTTCATCTTCGACCTCGCCACCAGCGACGCGCGCCGCATCATCGATCACCCGAGGGCCGATCGCGACCCGATGTGGATCGGTCACACGATCTACTTCACATCGGACCGCGACGGCACCTTCAACCTGTACGCGTACGACGTCGCGAGCGCGAAGATCACGCCGGTCACGACCAGCCGCACCTGGGACGTGCGCTGGCCCAGCACCGACCATCAGACCCGCATCGTCTACGAGCTGAACGGCGAACTGCAGGTGCTCGACGTGAAGACCGGGCGCAGCGCCGCACTCTCGATCACCGTCCCTGACGACGGGCTCTGGAAGCGACCGGCGCGGGTGTCGGCGGCCGGCCAGATCGAGGACTTCGAGCTGTCGCCCAAGGGCGAGCGCGCGCTCTTCGTTGCGCGCGGCGACATCTTCACGGTCCCGATCGAGAAGGGATCGACGCGTCCGCTGACGGCCACCGCCAACGCGCACGACAAGTGGGCCCGCTGGTCCCCCGACGGCTCGCGCATCGCC
>CAYLZN010000057.1:0-19472 GCA_964387935.1 uncultured Vicinamibacteraceae bacterium
GAGATGTGGCGCGCCACGGAGACGGGCCCCTCCACGTCGGTGGTCAGGAGCACGTCGCGGCTCAGGTCGAAGAGCCGGGTGACCTCGTGACGACGCTCGATGGCCTCCGTGGTGCGCGCCCGGGCCGTGGACGACAACTGGCTCGCCACGAAAGCGACAACGAGGAAGGCAAACAGGGCCACCCAGTTCTGGGGATCCGCGATGGTGAAGTTCCCGACCGGCGGCATGAAGGAGAAGTTCAGCGCGAGCATCGCCACCACGGAGGTGACGGCCGCCACGGCCAGGCTGGTCGAGGACGCCACAAACAGCACGATCAACAGGTAGATGAGCGCCGCGGTGGTCGGCGACTCCGTCCCGAGCGCGCGAAGGACGATCGTCGTGAGGATCACGGCGCCGAGCGAGCCCAGGGCGGCGAGTGCCCGAAGAGCGGGGCGCACCATCGGTCCACTCCTCACCGCCTCATGAGCCTTCCGGCTGGGGTGTCGCGTCGGCGTGGCCTGAAAACGCGAGGTCCACCACGCGAGACCACGGCCATCGGGCCAGGAGTGGCACGGCGACGGACGTGATCACGATGCTGGTCAGCACGATGCCGAACACGAACTGTTGGATCGCCGCGCCCCCGGCCAGACCCATCTGCGCAGGCACGCCGGCGAGCACGGCCGCCGCGAGGCCCTTCGGCGCCATGATCGCCATCACGCCGGCGTCGTGGCGTGACACGGAGGCCGGCGCGATGAACCGCACCGCCAGGGCCCTGACCGCATAGGCGCCGACTATGAGGCCTGCGCTCCACAGCAGCGCCCGCGTGTCGTCGATCTGCATGGAGATGCCGAGGAACACGAAGAAGAACGTCTTCAGGATGAAGACCAGATCGCTCAGGAACCAGAGCAGGTACCGCGGGGTCACCAGGTCTTCGACGTGTGCGAACCCCGCGAGGCGTCCGATTCGCAGCCACTGCCTGTTGGCGAGCGTGAACCCGAACGACAGTGACGCAATCGCGCCGCTCGCGCCGAGCCACTCGGCCACGCCGAAGACCACGAGGGCGGCGGCGATGACGGTCACGGTGGCGTTCGGCAGCGCGCGGACCCACTCGACGATGAACAGGAGCAGCACCCCCGCGACACCCCCGACGATCACCGCTTTTCCGAGCGACAGGAGGATGCCGGCGACGACCGCGCCGAGGCTTGCCGTGCCCGCGACCGCCGCGTTCAGGCAGGCGAAGGCGACGATGATGCAGAGGACATCGGTCAGCGCCGACTCCAGTGACAGGGCGGTGCCGACCACCGAGTCGACGCCCAGTTGCCTGACCAGGGGAATGACGACCGCCGACGACGTGCCTCCCACGATCGCGCCGGTCGCGCAGGCCACCATCCAGTCGAGTTGCATCCCCCAGTGGGCGAACCCGGCCACCAGCGCGGCGGTCGAGAGGAATCCTGCGAGGCTGAGGGCGAGGGTGAGGCGGGCCGAACGCCGGAGCGCCTCGACTTCGAGTGAGAGACCGCTCTCGAAGAGGATGACCGTCAATGCGATCGTGCTCGCCGCCGCGCCGACCCGGCCGAAGTCGGCCGGCGTCACCCAGCCGGCCAGCGGACCGAATCCCAGGCCGACCATGATCAGCAGGAGCACGTCGGGGATCCTGGTCCGGCGAAAGAACGCGATGAAGAGGCTCGCCCCGAGCAGGGCCGCGCCAACCGCCAACATCGTGTCGGCCATGGTCAGACGCAGGATGCTATCAGATCCCCACCTGCCGCCCTGGCCGCGCCGTGAACGAACCGGGCCGCTCACTCATCCTGCGCGCCCTGCCCGCCGAATACTGTGAGAGGGTGTCCCAGTGTGCGCGGGGTGCGCCCACACGCATGGACCACTACCGATTGGCCGCCCGTGGAGCGCGAGACGGACTCTGGGACTGGGACCTGGTCTCCAATCGCGTGCATTACTCGCCGCGCTGGATCTCCGCCCTGGGGTACGAGGACGGCGAAATCGGCAACAGTCCCGAGGAGTGGCTCGGGCGCGTCCACCCGGACGACGAACCCCGCGTGCGCGGCGAAGTCGACGCCCAACTGGCCGGCGGCGCGACCGAGTTCGACATCTACCATCGCGTGCGGCAGCGCGACGGCACCTATCGCCGCCTGACCTGCCACGGGGCCGTCGTGCGCGGCGAGGACGGCCGTGCGGTCCGGCTCGTCGGCTCGCTCACCGACGCCAGCGCCAGTTACGTGGCGGACCCGGTCACCGGTCTCCCGAATCGCGACGTCTTCCTCGACCACCTGGCGCACTGCGTGCAGCGCGCGACCGGGAACCCGGACGCCCTCTTCGCGGTCCTGCTCGTCGATCTGGACCGGTGCGGCGGTGAAGACGCGTCACAGCTCACGACGCGCGACACGCTTCTCACGACGACCGCGCGGCGACTCGAAACCTGCCTGCGCGGCGCCGACGAGTCGGGCCCGGGCAGTGACTACCTCGTGGCCCGCCTGCGCGGTACGCAGTTCGCGCTGCTGCTCGATGGGCTGGACCACGTCGGTCGGTCACAGACGGCCGCGGATCGGGTGCTCTCGAGCGTGCAGGTTCCCATCGAACAGCGCGGGCGACAGCTCTTTCCGCGGGCCTGCATCGGCATGGCCGTGAGCGCGACCGGCTACACGCGTGCCGAAGACGTGATGCGGGACGCCGACGCCGCGTTGCACCGGGCCAGGCTGCTCGGAGGCAACCGCTGCGAGGTGTTCGACATCAGCCTGGTGCAGACGGCCGATGCCCGACTGACGCTCGAGGCCGATCTCGCGCAGGCGCTCGAACGCCAGGAGTTCCTCCTCCACTACCAGCCGGTGCTGGACGCCACGTCGAACCGGATCGCGGGGTTCGAGGCACTGACCCGGTGGCAGCACCCGACGCGGGGCCTGGTCCCCCCAGACGAGTTCATCCCGATCGCGGAGAAGACCCGGGTCATCCTCCGCCTGGGTGAGTGGACCCTGCGCGAGGCATGCCGCCAGCGAATGGCCTGGCAGGAGCGCCTGCCGATCGCGAACGACGTCTGGGTCTCGGTGAACCTGTCGAGCGCGCAGTTCCAGCCAGGCCTCGTGGAGCACGTGGAGGAGGCCCTGCGCGAGACGGGTCTCGCTCCGGCCTGCCTGATGCTGGAGCTGACCGAGAGCCTGCTCGTCGAACACCCCGTGATGGTCAGGTCGCTCCTGATGCAGTTGCGCGTCATGGGCGTGAAGATCGGGATCGACGACTTCGGCACGGGCCATTCCTCCTTCGCCTACCTCCACCAGTTCCCCGCGGACTTCCTCAAGATCGACCAGTCGTTCGTGCGAGGCATGGACGTCAGCCAGCACAAGGCGGACATCGTCGGCACCATCGCGGGGCTGGCCGGTCAGCTCGGGCTGAGCGTCGTGGCCGAAGGGATCGAGAACGAGGCCACGCTGGCGCTGATGCGGTCGCACCGCTGCCAGTACGTGCAGGGGTTCTTCGTCTCCAAGCCCGTGGACGCAGGGGCGATCGAGAACCTGCTGCGTGCACAGGCCCCGGTTCCCGTCTCCGGCGCCCCGCCAGCGATCCGATCGGAGGCGCCGGCAACGGTTCCGGCGGTGCGCACCAGACGGCTGCGCCCGCTCGTCGGCGTGGCTGCGTTGAGCGTGCTCCTCCTGACGGGGGCGACGGTGCGCTGGACGCGCGGTCTCGCCGTCTCCCCGCCGCTTCCTTCCTCTCTGCTGACGGCCGCGGCGCACGTGCCGCCAGCCCTCGGCTCGATCGCGCCCGGGACGCTCGCGATCGCCCAGACGCCGACGCCGGTCGGCGAGCCGGAGCCTCCGCCAGACAGGAGCGTCGCGCGCGCGCCAGCAGGCCCGACACCGGTCCCGCAGGACGGTGCCAGGGCCGCCCTGGCCGGCGCCGCCGATGCGGCGCCGACGGCCACGGCCCCGACCGACCTCCGGTCCTCGGAGGCCCCTAGCGCGACGACGCCGGCTTCGCCGCTCGAGGTCGCGGTGAAACACCAGCACGTGTTCGGGAGCTGCAGCGGTCGCCTCACCGTGTCCTCGTCGGACCTCTCGTATGCCTCGGACAACGACAAGGACGCGTTCACCCTCGAACATGGGCGCTTCGAGTCCTTGCTCGGTGCCGACGGGCTGACGATCAGGGCGGACGGGAAGACCTATCGGTTCAGGGCCGCTGGCAGGGACGGCGTGACGCAGCTTCGCGAGGCCAAGCAGGCCATCGACGGCTTCCGGTCGCGGTAGGCGGTCTGCGGGCGTCGCGTGGCTCAGCGCGCCGTGCGCCACGCCGGCGCGGCGCGCTGAGCCCGCCGGATTCCCCGCCTGGGTGCTCGGGGACACGCTCCTCTTGACATATATCGTTATAACGAATATTGTTCCAATGATGAAGCCGGCATCGCGGACGGCACCTCGGCGGCGCGGCGGCGCGGAGGAAGGCGCGTACATCGACCTCGTCCGCACGACGGACTTCCTGTCCCGCCCGCTGGTGGCGCTGCTCAGGATCGAGGACCTGTCGCCGCAGCAGTACAACGTGCTCCGCATCCTGCGCGGGAGCCCGGAGGGTCTGACCTGCGGGGAGATCGCCGACCGGATGATCACGCGCGATCCGGACATCACGCGGCTGCTGGACCGGCTCGAGACGCGCGCCCTCGTGCAGCGCAGCCGGAACACGGCGGATCGCCGGGTGGTACTCACGCGGATCGCGCCGGAGGGACTCGCGATGCTGGCGCGGCTGGACGAGCCCGTCCGCGAGACGCACCGCCGCCTGCTCGGACACCTGGGCCCGGCGCGGCTGCGCGCGCTCGCCGATCTGCTGGGGGCGTGCCGCGGCACCGAGGCGTAGACATCGCGCGTCTTATTTGTGTTTAAACAAATATTGCTTGCACACGAGACAACCAGAGGAGCACGACACCATGACCGCAACCCTGACCGAATCCGCACCGCAGCTCGCCAGCACCACCTGGACCCTGGACGCCGCGCACTCCGTGGCGGAGTTCAAGGTGAAGCACATGATGATCTCCCACGTGAAGGGGCAGTTCACGGGGATCACCGGCACGCTCGCCCTGGACGAGACGGACGTCACGCGCTCGCGGATCGACGCCAGCATCGACGCATCCACGATCACCACCAGGAACGACCAGCGCGACGCACACCTGAGGAGCGCCGACTTCTTCGACGTGGAGCGATTCCCCACCCTGAGCTTCCGATCCACCCGCGTGGCGCGCACCGACGCCAACAGGCTCGCGGTCAGCGGCGAGCTGACCATCCACGGGGTCTCCCGCGAGGTCGTGTTCGACGTCGACGGCCCGACCGCGCCGGAGAAGGACCCGTGGGGCAACACCCGCATCGGGCTGTCGGCTGAGACACGAATCAACCGCAGGGACTTCGGCCTCACCTGGAACGCCGCGCTCGAGACCGGCGGCATCCTCGTCGGTGAGGACGTCACCATCACCCTGGACGTGCAGTTCGTCAAGGCGTGACAAGGAGGCCCCCATGTCACTTCGTCCTGTCAGGGAGATCATCCAGACCACGCCGACCATCGAAGGCGCGGGCGTGAAACTGCAGCGCGCGTTCGGCTTCGGCAAGACGAAGGACTTCGACCCGTTCCTGCTCTTCGACGATTTCCGCAACGAGAACCCGGCCGACTACCTCGCCGGGTTCCCGTGGCACCCCCACCGCGGCATCGAGACGATCACGTACGTGCTGGCGGGATCGGTCGAGCACGGCGACAGCCTCGGCAACCGGGGCGAGCTCACGACCGGCGACGTGCAGTGGATGACGGCCGGCAGCGGCATCCTCCACCAGGAGATGCCGAAGGGCGACGGGCAGGGCCGCATGCACGGGTTCCAGCTCTGGGCCAACCTGCCGGCCTCACTGAAGATGACGGCGCCACGCTACCAGGACATCCCGGCGTCCACCATCCCGGAGGTCACCGACGACGACGGGACCCGGGCGCGCGTGATCTGCGGGGAATTCTGGGGCAGGCGCGGGCCGGTCGAGGGCGTGGCCGCCGACCCCAGCTACCTGGACATCTCGGTCCCGCCTGGGCGCCGCAAGACCCTGAAGGTGGAGATCGCTCGAAATGCATTCGCCTACGTGTTCGCGGGCAGCGGGACCTTCCGTGACTCGTCCGACCCCCGCGCCGTGCTGACGGAGGACGCCGCGAAGCCGGACGCCGCGCCGGTGTACGATGCGAGCAATCATTCGCTGGTGCTCTTCGATCGCGGAGACGAGATCGTCGTGCAGGCGGGTCCCGAGGGTATCCGGTTCCTGCTCGTGTCGGGCCGGCCCCTGCAGGAGCCCGTCGCCTGGTACGGCCCCATCGTCATGAACACGCAGGAAGAGCTGCGGCAGGCCCTCAACGACCTGAACCGCGGCACGTTCATCAAGCACCGCGGCGCCGCGGGCGCCGGCGAGCGCTGACGGCGGCCCCACGCCGCCTGAGGAGGACGAGACGATGGCGACCCGACGGCCCGAACGCAGTGAAGCGGCGGAGTACTACTTCAAGTACATCGACCAGGTCGTCCCCGGCGACATCCGCGCAACCCTGGAGACCCAGGGCACCGAGGTGATGGCGCTGCTCGACGGCATCAGCGAGGAACGATCTCTGTCGCGGTACGCGCCCGACAAGTGGACGATGCGCGGGGTCGTCGCGCACATCAACGATACCGAACGGCTGTTCGCCTTCCGCGCGATGTGGTTCGCGCGAGGCCTCGACCGCGCGCTGCCCAGCTTCGACGAGACGATCGCGATGGCTCATGCGGGCACAGATGCCCGGTCGTGGCGCAGCCACGTGGACGAGTTCGCCGCCATCCGTGCCGCGACGGTCGCGCTCTTCCGTCACCTGCCGGACGAGGCCTGGTCCCGGCGGGGCGAGGCGAGCGGTCACCCGGTCAGCGTCCGCGCGCTGGCCCACATCACGGCAGGGCATGTGGCTCACCACGTGACCATCCTGCGCGAGCGCTACCTGGTCGGCCGCTGAGAAGCGACGGCTGGCTCGTGCCAGGGCTCACGGCCGGGATCGGTGGAGCGTCCCCCCGTGGACGAGCGTGTAGGTGCCAATCGGGCGCTCCGAGTCGCCCTCGTGCCCGATCAGGCACACCTCAACCTCCACGACGGGCAGCTCGCGGAGCGAGGCGGCCGGCTCGACGTAGATGATCTCTGCGTGCGGGCCGGCCGTACTCCGACCCGTCACGCGGCTCACCTCGGTGCCGGCGACACGCCGTGACAGTGTGACCTCGCCGGCCCCGCCGAAGTCGCCCCGCAACCGCAACGCCATCAATTCGTCGTCGTCCCACACCGCGCAGGCGACGCGGGCCCCGGGCGAGAGGGTTGACGGGTTCGACGTCGCCGAGCTGATGGAACAGGTCCGAGCACAGGAGCACGCCCGAAGTCTCCTCGAACAGCACGCCGGCGTCCCAACCGTGCGGCAGGTGCGGCGTCGGCACGAACCTGTACCTGTGCCGGCCCGTGTCGATGACCTCGTCTTTCGCGAGGCCCCGCGGCGGGCGGCTCGCAAAATCCTGGATGTTGACCATGGCGCCCACCTGGCTGCAGACGGCCTGCGCGCGAGGGGCGACCGCGAGCCACTCGTTCAGGGCGCCGCACTCGTCCACCTCGAAGTGGCTCCAGCTGATCCAGCGCAACGCGGCCGGGTCGATGAGCGTCGCGACCGCGTCGCGGACTTCCGGGAACATCCGCCGCATCCCGGTGTGGAACAGCAGTGGCTCGTCGTCCCTGATCAGGAAATGGTTGAACTGCAGGTCGAACTGTGGCGCATACAGTGAGACTCGATACACATCCGGCGCAATCTCGTCGATGCGGGCCATCGGACACCTCCTGACGCGGGGCTTCCACGTCTGCGTTCGAAGAGGGAGTGTCGCGACCGGGCGAAGTGTGACGCGGCAGGTTCGGCGGTGCGAGGCGCGGTCGGCGGATCGCCGTGTCGAGGTTCACTTCCCCGGCGGCAGGTGCTCCAGCATCAGCCCCGTGGCGGTGCGCGGCTTGAACCCTTTCCAGTAGGTGAAGTCGGGCGTGGGCCGGCCCTCGCGATCGACGGCATATGCACCGTCGCTGCCTCGCGGCACGACCTCGAGGTACGCCTGCTTGTCCGCCTCGCCCTTCAGGTGGATCGCGAGGAACGCCGTGGCGAAATGCTGCAGGACGTTGTTCGACCTGACGCTGTCCCACACGCCGTCCTCGTAGTGCACGAACGGGAACATCTTCAGCGCGTCCGAGTACGCCCAGGCTTCGACGGGCGCCGGGATCGGCGCGGCCACGTTGTGCGACCCGCTGAGGAAGGTGAGCAGGTAGCGATCCGACCGCGTGGCGCCCAGGAACAGTTCCCTGACGCCCTTCTCGTAGCCGACGATGTCGTCGGCGCTGCCGGCGACGAAGAGCACCGGGGTCGTGATCGCCCGCAGCCCCTCAGGGTCCCACGTGCCGACGGCACCACCATAGGGCGCAATCGCCACGGCGGCCCGGATGCGGGCGTCGGCCCGCTTCCCAAACGCAGGGTTGGAGGCGGCGCGCTCGAAGAGCAGGCGGTTCGGCGGGGCATTCCGGGCGGTGACGGCGGTCTCCGTGAAGCCGGCGCCGAGAGTGTTCAGGACGCCATACCCGCCCATCGAGTAGCCGACGAGCCCGGTGCGCGACACGTCCACGAGGCCCGCGAGAAAGCTGCCGGAGCCGGCGCGCGACAGGTGGTCCAGTTCGTCCAGCACGAACAGTTGATCGAGGGGCCGGTTGTAGAGCGTGCTCGCGAAGGCCTTCTGGTCGGCATACGTGCTGTCCGGGTGATCGGGTACCGCGACCACGAAGCCCTTCGACGCCAGGTTCTCGGCGAGGTGACTCAGCAGGTACCGGTTGCCAGGGTACCCGTGCGAGATGATGACGAGCGGATACCCGTCAGCAGGGGGCGCCGCCGGAGCGGCGTTGCGCACGGCGCGGCCGCGCAACTCGGTGGAGCGTGCCGGGTCGCGCGCGACCGTGCGGTAGACGCCGCCCGGCACCTGGCCAGGCGCCAGCGACGCCGGGTACCACACCTCGATCGTCAGCGTGCGATCGTACCGCGCCACCGGGCTGCCTTCCCGCGTGTTCAGCACATCGACGCGACCGCGGTCGGTGGCCGTGATGGTGCGCACGCCGATGGCGAGGGGCCCGTACGCCGCGAGCTCCGGCGCCATCGGCGTGACCGCGTCGATGCGGTTCTGCTGTGCCGCGGCCGGGCCCGCGACGAGACAGACGAGCACGGTCAGGAAACGGGTTGGCCAGGCCATGAGATCGGTCCCCTTCATACGCGGTGAAACTGTGCCGACAGTCGCCCATGCCTTGTCGCGTGCGGCCTGCGTCAGAGGCGTCCCTCCTCCAGTTCCTGAATGAACGCCGCCACCGGCAGCGCCTCGATGCCGTCCTCGGTGCGAAACGGGCGCTCGCCGAGGAAGACCACCAGACGGCGGCGAAGGCCGCCGAGCGGGGCGATTGCGCGCAGTCCCTTCAGGTCCCGCGAGCCGAGGGCCGCCTTGGCCTTGGCCTCGACGGCCACATGAGCCGTGCCTCGTCGGATGACGAAGTCGACCTCGACTTCGCCGGAGCCGGACGGCGCCCAGTAGGACAGCTCGTCGTACCGGGTGCCCTGGCCGAAGTCGGGATCGCCGTAGGCCCTCAGCATCATCGCCACCCAGCCCTCGAAGAGCGGGCCGCGCTCGGCGGCCGTCGGCGCGTGTCGCTCGCGTCGCACGGCCCGGACGATGCCGGGGTCCACCCAGTAGAGTTTGGGATGCTGGCGCTCCTTCACCCGCAGCCTGGCCTCGAACCCGGGCACGAACCACGCGAGATGCGTGTCGACCAGGATGTCGAGGTACCCGGCGATCGTCGTGCGCGCCACGCCAGCGTCCCTCGCGAGCCCGGCGACGTTCAGCACCTGACCGTGAAAGAGCGCCGCCACCGGGAGGAAGCGTGCGAATCCTGGCAGGTTCCGCACCAGAGCTTCGGCCTGCACCTCTTCCTTGAGATAGAGCTGGACGTACGACTGCGCGGCCTCCTGCGGCACCTCGGACCGCCAGATCACGGGCACGCTGCCCCAACGAAGGACCCGGTCGAGGTCGAAGTCTTGGCGCAGCTCTTCGGGAACCAGCGGCAGCATCAACCGACGCAGCGCGCGTCCGGCCAGGAGGTTGGTGCCCGCCTGCTTGAGCTTGCGCGCGCTCGATCCGAGGAGGACGAACCGCAGCCGGCGCTCCTCCATGAAGCGATGCACCTCGTTCAGCAGCGAGGGCAGTCGCTGAATCTCGTCGACGACCACCCATCGACCGGGCGGCACCGCTCTCAGTTCACGACCGAAGAGCCCGGGGTCGGCGAGGTAGGCCTGATAGCGCGCCTCGTCCAGCAAGTCGAGGCGCGGCACATCGGGGAACGTGCGCTTCGCCCACGTGCTCTTGCCGACGCCCCGCATTCCGAAGAGGAAGAAGCTCTCACGCGGGGCCTCCAGCAGGCGCCGGTATTCCACTATGACACCTCGTCGTCATTTATACCGGATTTATGACGACAAGCCAATAAGCAGCCGGCGCGAGGACCTCCCGCAGATCGTTGCTGGCGTTGTAAAGCCCTGATCCGTCAGAAACGATGTGGCGGCCGTGCCCAGTGCCGAGTGCCTCGTGCCAGGTGCGCCCAGAAAAGACGGGCACATGCGACGGCGCCCCGCTGGGCTCCCCGTGCGAGAACGCCCGCACGCGGCACCCGGCACCTGGCACAGACGGGGTGAACCGTCAAAATCCGTGTCGGCCTACGGCTCACGGCTCATGGCTTACGGCCAGAAAAGCAGCCAATTGTGCGTCACAGGTCGTGTTTCGTGGTGTCACCGCCAGCGAGGTGTCGACACGCGCTTCCACGAACAGTTTGGTCCGGTCCTGAGCCTTGTGCCCTGAGCCTTGTGCCCTGAGCCTTGAGCCCTGAGCCTTGAGCCCTGAGCCCTGAGCCTACTCGAATGTCCGATCAGGGTCAGTTCCGCCGCCGGATCTGGTTGAGGCGCACCGGAGCCTGGTCGTAGAACTCCATTTCCAGGGTGTTCGTGGTGCGGTTGAAGATGAGCCGCGTATCGGCGAGCATCTTGCCCTCGCCCCGGTTGTCCTTGTCGAGCCGGATTTCCAGGATCGTGAACGGGTAGTCGATGGAACGCGGCCGGTTGGCGGCTTCCCAGAAACCGATCGGGCGATCCGTGGCGATGAGGAGGCGTCGACCGCCATCCGGCAGCGGGGTCTGCTGGGCGAAACGGAGATCCCAGCCGATGGTCTGGCTCTCGCGGATGAAGCCGACGCGGGGCATCCGCTGCAACGTGCGCAGCATCTGGTCGTTCATGCGGTTGGTGTTCTGTTCCTCCTTGAGGATGGCCGCCAGCTGTTCGCGCTCCTCGGCGGTGGACCACCGCTCGACCCGGAACGTGAGGGTCGCCGTCGTCGGGCGATTCGCGGCGGGCCCACCGGTGGGCCGCCGGTTGGTGTTGATGGCAAAGGCCGTGAACTCCTCGGCGACCGCGTCCTGCGCGGAGGGAGCCGGAGTGGCGGCGGCCAGGGCGACCACGATGGCAACCAGGGCGAACACGGTTCGCGTTTTCAATGTGTCCACATCGAACTCCTTTTTTGGATCGCGCACACGGCGCGGTCCACATGCTAGCAATGCGCCTGCCATCTGCACAACTATGGCGCCCAGGGGTGTGAACCCGGACTGGGGTTGATTCCCGTTCCCCGCCGCGGGTTCCTCCACGAAGGCACGTGGGCGGCCTCCGCCGCGACATGCCGTGACCGGCCCCGTGCCACGCGGCGGAACGTGCCGGGACCCCTCCGCTCCCGCTGGAGCGTTTCTTGCGAAACTATTTGCGATGAGTGCCATCACCATCACGTTCCTCGTGCTCGCGGCGGTCGTCGTGGTCTTCATCTGGGACCGGTTGCCCGTCGCGATCGTCGCGCTCGGGACGGCGGTGGCGCTGTGGGCCACGGGCGTGCTCGACCTGCGGCAGGCGGTGGCCGGCTTCGGGGATCCCACGGTGCTGTTCATCGCAGCGCTCTTCGTCGTGGCCGAGGCCCTCGATGCCAGCGGCGTCACGGCGTGGGCCGGCCAGCAACTGCTGGCCGGCGCAGGTGAGAACCGGGTGCGCGTCCTCGTCTTCATGCTGGCGCTCGTGGCCCTGGTCACGGCGCTCATCACCGTCAACGCGTCGGTCGCCGCGTTGATGCCGGTGGTGGTCGTGATGGCGGTGCGCCTGCGGTGGCCGCCCTCGCACCTGCTGATGCCCTTGGCCTTTGGCGCGCACGCGGGATCGCTGCTGGCGCTCACCGGCACGCCCGTCAACGTGATCGTGGCCGAGGCGGCCGCCGATGCCGGTGTTGGGGCGATTGGTTTCTTCGAGTTCGCCTACGTCGGGGTCCCGCTCGTGATCGGCACGATCGTCATCATCGTCCTCTTCGGAGAGCGGTTGCTGCCGAGACGGAGTGCGACGGCCATTTCCCGCGACTTCAGCAACCACGCCGCCACGCTGACCGCGCAGTACGGCGTCACCTACGCGCCGGGCGCCTTGCTCACGCGCACGGCGGGCGTCGCCGAGGTCGTCATTCCCCCCCGCTCGGGGCTCCTTGGCCAGCGAGCCTTCCCTGGAATGGTCACCGAGAGCGGCGACCTGGTGGTCCTGGCCATGCAGCGCAAGGGCGAGGACCTCACCGGCGAGAACACGCTCACCGTGGGCGACACGTTGCTGCTGCAGGGCACGTGGGTGGCGCTCGACCGTCATCTCTCCGACCCCGATGTGCTCGTCATCGACCATCCGGAGCTCTTTCGCCGGCAGGCCGTCCCATTCGGGCCCGGTGCCGGACGCGCGCTGGCGGCCCTCGTCGGAATGGTCGTCCTGCTGATCACCGGTGTCGTCCCCGGGGCGATCGCCGCACTGCTGGCCGCCATGGCCGTGGTCCTGATGGGCGTGCTCAGCATGGAGCAGGCCTTTCGCGCCATTGCCTGGAACACGATCGTGCTGGTCGGCGGAATGATGGCCCTCTCGACGGCGATGATCGAGACGGGGGCGGCGACCCTGATGGCCAACGGCCTCCTCGACCTGGTCGGCGATGCCGGACCGTACGCGCTGCTGACGGGGCTGTTCGTCCTGACCGCCGTCCTCGGCCAGTTGATCAGCAACATGGCGACGGCGCTCATCGTGATCCCGATCGGGCTGTCGGCGGCCGCCGGGATGGGGATCTCGCCGAAGGCGGTCCTCATGTCGGTGGCGGTGACGTCCGCGGCCGCGCTGCTGACGCCGGTGGCCACCCCGGCAAACCTGATGGTCATGGGGCCAGGCGGCTACAGATTCGGCGACTACTGGAAACTGGGTCTGCCGCTGCTGCTGTTCTACGGAATCGTGGGCGTGCTGCTCGTGCCCGTGTTCTGGCCGTTCTGACGTGGAGCGGAGCGTCCATTGCCCTTCGGATGGAGGAGTGTGTATGTCGCCTGAGTCGTCCGCCCTTCCCGCCGACGTCGATCGCCTGCTGCCCCGGTTGACGGCGGAGCTGGTGGAACTGACGCGGCTCCCGTCGATCTCGGCGCCGGGCCATCCGGTCGAGCCGATCCACGACGCGTGCGATCTGGTGATGGCGCTGCTGCGCGACGAGGGCGTGGAGGTACGCACGCTGGAGCTGCCGGACACGTTCCCGGTGGTGATCGGCGAGATCCCCGCGCCGCCCGGGGCGCCGACGGTGTTGTTGTACGGGCACTACGACGTCGTGCCGGTCGGCGACACGACGAAATGGACCTCGCCGCCCTTCGAGCCGACCGAGCGCGGCGGCGCGCTGTATGCGCGCGGCATCTCGGATTCGAAGGCCAACATCCTGGCGCACGTCGGCGCGCTGCGGGCCTGGGGCGGCCGCCCCCCGGTCGGCGTCAAGGTGGTGATCGAAGGCCAGGAGGAAGTGGGCAGCGCCCTGAACACCTACCCGCTCGAGCACCCGGAGCTGTTCCAGGCCGACGCGATGGTGATTGGGGACATGGGCAGCGTGCGCCCCGGCGTGCCAACGCTGACCGTCGCGCTGCGCGGGATGGCCTCAGTGACTGTCAGCGTCCGCACCCTGGCGGGGCCGAAACACAGCGGGCAGTACGGCGGGGCCGCGCCCGACGCGTTGATCGTGCTGCTGCACGCGCTCTCCACGCTGCACGACGCGCAGGGTAACGTCACGGTCCCGGGGCTGCGACGCGAGGCGTGGCAGGGCTACGCGTACAGCGAAGACGACTTCCGGGCGCTGTCCGAGACCGCGCCGGGCCTGCCGTTTTTCGGGACCGGCGGACTCGGGGAGCGGCTCTGGTCGGGCCCCGCCCTCACGGTCACCGGCATCGATGCGCCGTCGGTCGATCAGGCAGTCAACGCGGTGCAGCCCTGGGCGCGGGCGACGATCAACCTCCGCGTGCACCCCGAACAGGAGGCCGCCGAGGCGCAGCGCGCGCTGCTGGCGTTCCTGCGAACCCTGCGCCCCATGGGCATCGGCCTCGACGTCACGGCGGGCGCCATCGGCAACGGCTTCGCCGCCGCGACGACCGGCCCGGCGTACACCGCCGCCCAGTCCGCCATGTCGGCAGCCTGGGGTGGTCCCACCGTCATGGTCGGCACCGGCGGCTCCATCCCGCTCGTGAACGCGCTCCATCGCGCGCAGCCGGAGGCCGAGATCCTGCTCCTCGGAGCGACCGACGGCTTCAGCAACATCCATGCGCCAGACGAGCGGGTGCTGCTCGACGAGTTCAGAAAAACGATCCTCGCCGAGGCCGACTTCTTTCAGCAGTACGCCGCGCGGTGGCGAGCGTGAGGTGCGCGTTGCGTCGCCAGCCGGTCGCCGCCCGCCGGTCTGTGGCATCCGGACCCTACTGCGGCGGGCTCTTCAGCAGTCCGGCCCGCGCGATTTCCCCGGCGGCCGCGTTCGACACGCTGGCAAACAGCGAGGTGAAGTCGCCCGGGTTCACGGTGCGGCTCCGGCCAGACCAGATCAGCTCGTCCGGTTGAAGCGTATACACCAGCGTTTCGACCCAGACGGCCGCGTCTGGCAGAGGGCCCCCGGACCAGGCGTTGCCTCGCGCCCAGCGGTAGTTGTTCCAGAACGACGTCTGGCTCCCCGCGCGTATCGACCCGCCGACCGGACGGGCGCGTGGGCCTTCGGGAACGATCTGCATGACGACAACGGCCACCGCTCCGGCCTCTGCCAGTGCGGTCCTGACCTTGGCCTCGTCCTGCAGGTCCGCCGTCGGCAGGATCGTCGAGGCGGCCACCCCTCGCGCGCCGAGGGCCGTGACCTTCGCCGCGACCGTATCCTCGCCGGCGCGGCGCGTCACGTCCTGGGTACTCATCACGAGCACGACGACCGTCTGGCCATCGAGCGCGAACGGCCTGACCGACGGGTTCGTCGAGGTGGTCTTGAACGCAGTGGCGGTTCCGCAACCGCCGGCGAGAAGGGCTGCGCCAAGCAGCCACCTGACGTTGGGGGTCTTCATGTCGTGACACTCCCTGGCTCGACTCACGAGGACACTACTTCTGGGCCCAGTGGAACATGAGCGAGAACACTGGACCGTACTGAATGGTCGCGTATTCGACGTCGGTCACGACCCTCCCATCCGCGGCGACACTGCCGGTGTCGATGCCCAGCGCCTTGTAGCCGATCACGGCGCCCGCCCAGGATGCGAACCGATACTCGACGCCGAGCGTACTGCTCCACGTGAACGCCTGACCGCCGCCGATGTCGGCGCGACTCAGGAACCAGACCTTGTTCCCCAGCCTCGGCCGGAACGTGAAGCCGCCGAACCCACCGACGGCGGTCGCGCTGGTGTCGACCGGCGTGAGCTGATTCTGGACGCCCGCGAACCTGAGCTTTGGCGACAGGGTGTAGGTCCGGACCCCACCGATGAGGCTGAAGTCCGAAGAGGGCGTGACCCGGTACGACACGCCGCCCTCGACGATCACCATCCCCAGTTCCGCTTCGCCCGTGATGTCCCGCGGGATGACCGGCGTCGTGAAGGTCGTGTCGGTCTCGAGCCGCAGGAAGTAGACGTCGCCGAGGACACCCCATCGGCCCTTCTGCGCGCCAACGTGCAGCGCGAACGATGCGGCCAGCTTGTCGAGGGCGTCCTCGAACGTCATGAAGATGGGCACGTTCCTGTCGTTCACCGCCAGATCGCCGTCGAGCCTCGCGGCCCAGAAGTACAGGGGCGCGACCTCGACCTCCCACTTGTCGGACTGGGCGAGGGCGTGGGGCGACGAGGCCATCATGCCACACATGGTGACCACGAGGGCACAGAGGCGAGGAAGGATGGCGGAAGTACGGGAGACGGTGCGACGCGCAAGTTTCATGAGAGTGGCTCCAACAGCCCGTGTGAGGGGCTTGCCATGTGACGTTCTGGGTCGCGATGCGGACGGGGTCATCACTCTGGTCCTGGAACCAGCCGCTCGCGGACCAGCCGGATGTGATGGCGCAGGGCATACCCCAGCGCCGCGAACTCCTTGGGGACGCGCAGGCGACTGACCCGTGCCTCGAGTTCGTCCAGCTTCCGGACGAGCGTCGGGGTCGTCCCGTGCGCGCCGGCGTCCTGCGCCTGCAGGTCGAGGAGCTTCAGCTCACCGTAGAAGGACGCCAGACGCCGTTGGACGTACCACGCGCGTACGGACGGCAGCCCCTGCATCAGCGGGACCCAGAGCGCGAGCGCGGGCACGAGCACGAGGACCACCCGCTCGGTCAGCACCGCCAGCCAGAACGGCAGGTAGCGCTGCAGCACGGGCGGGCCACGCCGGTGGAACTGCGTCGCTTCGTTCGCCAGCGGAAGGTCCTCGGCTTCGAGCGCCGGAAACTCACCGGCGTGCTGGAACATCCCCGGTGTCGCATGGATCTCCGACGCGGCGGCCAGCAGCAAGTACTTGAGCGCCGGGTGCAGGTCGCGCCGCACGACCAGACTTCCCTTCGACGCCACGAGCGCCACGTCGGTTGCGGGCACGCCGCGGGCCAGGTCTGCGGCGCCAGCCGGCAGGACTCGCCTGTCGAGGACCGGAATCCGTGCGACGAGCGCGTCCGCGCGCGGGAAACTGACGAGCGTGACGCCCTCCGCCTGGAGCAGCCGTTGCACGACGGGGGCGCTCCACGACGTCAGGAACACCGCCGCGTCGATTTCGCCGCGCGTCAGTTGGTCTGCGGCCTCCTCGGGCGCGAGCGCCAGCAACGCGGCCGCGTTCGCGTCGATCCCCCCGAGGCCGAACAGCCGGAGCGTCAACAGGCGCGTGGCGCTGCCCTCGCCGCCAATCGCGATGCGCTTCCCACGCAGATCCGCAAAGTCCAGCGAGCCCGCCGGCCCGCGATGGAACAGCCAGAGCGGCTCGTAGAACACGGTGCCGAGCGAGTGGAGTGCCGGCGCATGTTCAGGGGTCGTCGTGCCGGCCTGCACGAATCCGGCGCCGACGCCCGACCGCGGGTCCTGCAACCGTTCGAGGTTGGCCAGCGCTCCGGTTGTCGGGTCGAGCTCCACCGTCACACCCGAGCGAGCCAGGATCTCGCGGTAGCGCATCCCATACTCGGCATGGGCGCTGCCTGCGGGCCCCGTGGCCATCCGCAGGGTCCGGGGCGGTGCGGGCCACGCCTGCAGGAGCCCCCAAGCCGCGACGGCCGGCAACGCCAGCAGCAGCAGCGTCGCCAACACGGTTCGCGGGCGAATCACCCCGGGGCGAGCGCCGGAGGTCCTCTCGCCGGAATCAGCCACCCCAGTCCACGGGGGCCATCCCTTCGGACGCCTTCCCGGCCCCGGCTCGCCCTGCCGACGTCGGGGCGACCTTCACATGGCTCCACCGCTCGGCGAGCTCGATGCACACGTCCGTGGCGCGGGCCATGTCCTGCACGCTGATCCACTCGTACGGCCCGTGGATGTTCTGCATGCCGGTGAACAGGTTCGGCGTCGGCACGCCCATCTCGGTCAGACGCGCGCCGTCGGTGCCGCCGCGAATCGACGCGGTGACCGGTTCGATGCCGAGCTGGCGGCACGCGTCGCGCGCCAGTTCGACCGGGCGCATGTCCTGCTCGAGCCAGTAGCGCATGTTGCGGTACTGCTGCGTCGCGGTGCACACGATCTTCGCGCGTGGCTCGGTGGCCTGCACGGCCGCACACACCTGTTCGAGCAGTTCGCGCTTGACGCGCAGGCCGTCGAGCTCGAAGTCGCGCAGAATGAAATGGAGGTCGGCGCTGGCGGCCGTGCCGCTCATCTGGTAAAGGTGGAGGAATCCCTGCCGACCGCACGTGGTCTCCGGCGTGAGTGTCACCTGCGGCAGCGTCCCGACGATCTTGGCGCCCAGGTGCAGCGCGTTGACGAGCGTGTTCTTGGCCTGTCCCGGGTGAGCTGACACGCCCTTCACGCGCACGTGGACCTTGTCGGCTGAAAACGTCTCGGACACGATCTCGCCGAAGTCGCCGCCGTCGAGCGTATACGCACACGCGGCGTTCAGGTCCTCGGGCAGATGGCGATGGACCCCCCGGCCGATCTCCTCGTCCGGCGTGAAGCCGATCCGGATCGGGCCGTGTCGCAGATCCGGGTTCTGCAGCAGGTGCCGCGCCATGGTCATGACAATGGCGACGCCCGCCTTGTCGTCCGCGCCGAGCAGCGTGGTTCCGCTGGCGGTGACGATGTCGTGGCCCACTTTGCCCGCGAGGTAGGGGAACTGCCTGGGTGACAGCACGACCGTCGGGTCGTCGGGCAGCACCAGGTCACCCCCGGCGTAGTTGCGGTGAACGATCGGACGGACGTTGGTGGCGTTGAAGCCAGGCGCCGTGTCCACGTGTGCCAGGAAGGCGATCGGCGGCGCCGCGGACTTCACGGTCGGACGGATCGTCGCGAGCACCGCGCCGTAGTCGGTGAGCCGCACGTCGTGGGCGCCGATGTGCTTCAGTTCGTGTTCGAGCAGTTCGAGCAGCTCGAGTTGCGAACTGCTGCTCGGCGAGGTCGTCGACGCCTCGTCGCTCTGGGTGTCGATGCGCGCATAGCGCACGAGCCGCTCTTCGAGCTCGCGATCGAACCGCGAGTGCGCGGTGACCGTCCTCGGGTGGAGGGGAGCAGGCGTCGGGGTGACCATACGTATGGCGTCTCCGAGGCGCGAGGACTCGGCCTCGGTCGGAACAGCGTCCGGCTCATGCCAATTGCGTGCCCGACATGGTGCCACGGCGCAGGGTCGTGCCCGGATCTCCGCCGCCCCGGAACGCCACCACAGCGGGGCCAGACCGATGCGTGGTCCATTGATGAGCTGGCGCGCGGGGCTACGACCGGGCCGCGCCCGGCGACGATCGCGCCCGCGCTCCTTCGCGGATGTACGACTAGTGGCTGACTTGGAACAGGGGGAGCCACCGGCTACCATCCAACCTTGAAAGGCCGTCAGCCGCTAGCCGCTAGCCGCTAGCCGCTAGCCGTTTCAGACCGTTGGAGGCGTGTGCATGAGGCTCGAAC
>CAYLZN010000057.1:19572-23061 GCA_964387935.1 uncultured Vicinamibacteraceae bacterium
GCCGCTAGCCGCTAGCCGTTTCAGACCGTTGGAGGCGTGTGCATGAGGCTCGAACCCTGTCCACTGCGCGTCGCGACGACAGAGCCGCCCCCATCGAGCCACGAAACGGTCGAGCTCGTTGGCCGCAGCGACGTCTTCCGCCACACGCTCACGGCGCTGCGGCAGGTGGCGCCGACCAACGCCACCGTGCTGATCCTCGGTGAGACCGGAACCGGGAAGGGGCTGGCGGCACGCGAGGTGCACCGCCTCAGCCGGCGCCAGCACGCACGATTCGTCGGCGTCGATTGCGGGTCGCTGCCGGCGACCCTGATCGAAAGCGAATTGTTCGGCCGCGAGAAGGGCGCCTTCACCGACGCGCGATCGACCCAGGTGGGGCGCTTCGAACTCGCCGATGGGGGAACCATCTTCCTCGATGAGGTCGGCGAGCTGCCGCCGGACCTGCAGGTAAAGCTGCTCCGCGTGCTCCAGTCCGGCGAGTTCGAGCGCCTGGGGTCTCCGCGCACGTTGCGCGTGGACGTCCGGGTGATCGCCGCGACCAACCGCCACCTGATCGACGAGGTGCGGGCGGGACGGTTCCGTCGCGATCTGTATTACCGTTTGAACGTGTTTCCGGTGCGCATGCCGGCCCTCCGCGAACGGCAGGAGGACATTCCGATCCTGGCGGATTACCTGATCGGGCGACTGTCCGAGAAGCACCAGCGTCGTGTCGGTCCGATCCCTCGGCCCGTGCTCGACTCGCTGATGGCCCACGACTGGCCTGGCAACGTCCGGGAACTGGAGAACGTGATCGAACGCGCCATCATTGCGATGGCGGGGCCGACGCTCCGCCTGGCGGAGGCCCTCACCCCGGAGATGGGCGACGGGCCGTCCGGCGCGGCGACCAACCTGATGGTCGACGTCGAACGCGCCCATATCCTCAAGATGCTCCACGCCACTGGATGGCGCATCGAAGGCCCTCGCGGCGCGGCGATGGAACTCGGACTCAAGGCGAGCACGCTGCGCAGTCGCATGCGCAAGCTGGGCGTGCGCCGGGCGCATCGGAGGCTCGAGGCCGTGCCCGCTCAGTGACGCATGGATGCCGAACCCCGTGCCTACGTCGTCGATGACGACCTGATCGTCCTGCGAGCCATCGACCGGTTGCTCCGGTCGAGCGGGTTCACGGTCCAGACCTTCGACTCCCCGCGCGCCTTCCTGGGCCGGCTGCCCTACGACGGCCCCGCCTGCCTCGTCCTGGACCTTCGCATGCCGGAACTGAGTGGCCTCGACGTGCAGGAGCGGCTGGCCCTCGAAGCCACGCCGATGCCAATCGTCTTCTTCAGCGGCGCGAGCGATGTGAGCGCCACGGCACAGGCCATGCGGCGGGGGGCCCTGGATTTCCTCGTCAAGCCGGTGGACGACCAGACGCTGGTGGACACGGTCGGGCGCGCGCTGGCCGTGGCGGTGGAACGGTGGCGCCACCGCCGCGAGCAGGACGAGATTCGTGCACGTCTCGCGCGCCTCACGAAACGGGAACGACAGGTCTGCGATCTGGTCGCCCAGGGTCTGTTGAACAAGCAGATCGCCGGCGCGCTCGACCTCAGTGAAGCGACCGTCAAGGTGCACCGCGCCCGGGTGATGACCAAGCTCGAAGTCGACTCACTCGCGGCTCTCGTCTGGCTGTTGTCACGGGTGCCGGAGCCCCAGTCCACCTGACGCCTCACTCGCGGCGGTCTCAGGAACTCGGTCGGTCACCTCCCCCGTGGCCACCGGCACCGTGAAACGGAACGTCGCCCCCCGACCATCGTGCCGGTCGGCCCAGAGACGCCCCCCGTGGCGTTCGACGATGAATCGACTGATGGACAGACCGACGCCCGTGCCGCGTGGCTTCGTCGTGTAGAAGGGCGTGAAGAGCCGATCGGCGTCGGCCGCTCGAATCCCCGTCCCCGTGTCCTGGACCGTCGTCTGCACCAGATCGCCGGTGAGCCGCGTCTCGATCAGGAGCCGGCGCTCGCGAGGGTCGACCGTCTCCATCGCCTCGATCCCGTTGAGCAGCAGGTTCAGGAGCACCTGCTGCAGCTCGACGTGATCGCCCCGCACCGGCGGGAGCGTGTCGTCGAGCCTCAGGTCGAGCGTGACACCGCTCTGCTGAAGCCGCGTCCGCATCAGCGATGCGATCTCGGCGATGATGCCGTTCACGTCGAGCACCTGCCGCTCGCCGCTGTGGCGCCGGAAGCGTTCCCGGTCCCGTGTGATGACGCCGATGGCCAGCGTGGCGGCCTCGGCCATGTCGCGCAGCGCGCCATGGAGCTCATTGGTCGGCACGCCAGGGCCACTCAGCCAGCGCAGGCACGCGCCGATGTTCATCCGGATCGACGCGAGCGGCTGACTGAGCTCGTGGGCGATGGACGCCGCAGACTGGGCGAGCGACGTCACGCGAGCCATGCGCGCGAGTTCGTCCCGCATCTCATCCAGGTTGACCTCGGCGCGCTTCCGGCCCGTGATGTCCATCACGGTGCCCGTGACTCTCGTCGCCCTCGCGCCGTCGTGCCGGGCCACCGACCCTCGGATCAGAAACCAGCGAATACTGCCATCGCCGCGGACCTGCCGGTGCTCGTTCTCGAAGAACGGCATCCTTCCCTCGACACAGGCCTGGGCGTCCGCCCGCACCCGGTCGGCTTCCTCGGCAGGCAACAGCCCTGCCCAGGAGTCGACGCGGGTGTCGACGTTGCCGGTGGTCGTTCCCATGGATCGCGCGATCGCCGGATCGATGTAGACGGTGCCGGTCTCGAAATCCCAGTCCCAGACGCCGACGGCCCCCGCGGCCGTGGCCAGCGCGTAACGCTCCTCGCTCTCACGCAACGCGGCTTCCACACGACGGCGTCGTGCGCCCTGCACGAGCAACGCGCCAATCATCAGCGCCTGGAGGGCGACCACGACGCCGGCGCTGATGATGTAGGGCCGGTATCGAGTCCAGATCGTCGGTTCCCGGAACAGGACGACGCTGCCGGCGGGCAGTCTGCCCTCGTCGATCCCGAACCTGGCCAGTTGGCGCGCGTCGAACGTCGGGGTCGTGGGCACGCGAGAGGGGGCGATGTCCTGGGGGCGCGCGCCACGGGCCACCCGCACGACCATCTCCGCGGCCTGGGTGGCACCGGCCACCGGGTCGTCGACCACGCCGCCCACCACGCCAGAACCGACGTGCGATCGCCAGGGCGCGTAGACCGGCACGGAGGCCGCGCGCGAGATGGGATCCAGGAAATCGAAGGGCTGCAGCACCCGGTCGGGATCCTCGTGCGATTGCCGCGAGTAGAGGATGATCGAGCGCCTGGGCAGGCTGCGCACGGTGACGAGCAGCTCACCCAGGGGCAGGTCGGTGAGGTAGGTGACCTTGACCCTGTCCTGGAACTTCGCCAACTGGGGCGCGGCTTCGCGTTCGATGCTCTTGTCGCGATTGACCGTGCCGCTGATGACGAAGGCCTCCGTCGTGTCGGGATGCAGGCGGAGCGCGAG
>CAYLZN010000058.1:0-641 GCA_964387935.1 uncultured Vicinamibacteraceae bacterium
GCCTCGAGCCCGACGGCGCCCAGGCGTTCATCATCCCCTTCGCCTTCGGCACCCGGGTGACACCCATTCGCGGCCTCGGGCTGCCGGACCTGGGAGAAGCGCGCGTTCCCGTCGTGCTGGTCACCGGCGACAGCGAGGTGCGGACGCAGTCGCACAAGCGCCTGATCTTCGAGATCGGCAACAGCGGGCTGAAGTCGAAGCACATCTTCACCAAGGAGCACCACACGGTCACGCACGCCGACGCGATCGCGTCGACCGGGTACTACAACGAACAGGAGTACTTCCTCGACAAGAGTTTCCCCTTCCTGATCATCGGGCCCCTGACGGTCAACGCCCTGTTCGAGCTGCACTACGAGGTGGGAGAGCCCTCGACCCCGCCCGGCCGCGTTCTCGAAGTGGCTCTGTGGCCCAACACCCCGCGCTCGGGACATCTCTACAGCAACCCGGACGGGTTCCTCTCGTACCACGACGGCTCCTGGTTGCTCACGAAGGCACGCCAGCAGGCCTTCTTCCGCTGGCAGGTGCTGCCGGATGGCCAGACCGACAGCTTCTGGACCGACCCCATCGTCCAGCTCTCGCCCACGGATCTGGTCAAGCTCCTGAACAGCCTGACATGGAGCCCGCACGCACATGCGGTCGAC
>CAYLZN010000058.1:651-22889 GCA_964387935.1 uncultured Vicinamibacteraceae bacterium
ATCGTCCAGCTCTCGCCCACGGATCTGCGGGCCCTCACCGACGACGATCACACGTTCGTCAGCACCACGGCGTTGACCCTGAAGCTCGGCCTCGAGGCGAACCTCGGCCTGACCGCAGGTCCCTTTGAGGTCAACGCGTTCGTGAACGGGAGCTTCACCGGCCTGGTGGCCCAGCACCACGTGCTGCGTGACGCCCTCATGGCCGCGGGGTCGCCGCAGGGCTTCGGCGCCCAGATGACCCCGAGCACGGTGGTGAGCGTCCACCCGGAGCAGAGTGCGAAGGTCACCTTCGACGGACTCGAGGCCGGCCTGACCTTCGATCTGGAACTCTTCGTCGACAGCATCCACTTCGAGAAGACCTTCATGGACGTCCCCGGCGTGAAGCTGGCCGATTACGAGTCCACCAATACCTGGGACGCGTTCGACGAGCGCTACATGCTGCGGATCGGCACGGGGAGCAGTCAGGGCGCGCCGATGACCAAGCCGGCCGTCTATTCACATCTGCCGGGGGGCTCGGACTTCCTGAGCTTCATCGAGGACGTGCCGGCTTGCCTGGCCGATCCCAAGCCCGCGCCGCCGCTGAAGAAGCCCTGCCCGCCGACCTACGACGAGGGAGCGCCGCTGCACGTCAACATCTGTGTGTACGGACCGTCGCTGTCGCTGGTCGAGAAGCTGGGATCGGCCACGGGCCTGTCGCTGCCGGACCTTCCGCCGAACGCCTGCACGGCGCTGGGCACCTGGCCTGGCAGCGCCGGCGGATTCGATCTCCCGGAAGAAGTCGCGGAGTGCTTTCGGGATCTGGTCACGCTCTTGTGCCAGCCGAACTCCAGCCAGTTCTCCTGGCAGAATCGGCAGGTCGTGAGCCACATCTGGAACTTCGACGCCCCGTTCGGTTTTTCGCTCCAGGCCGTCATGAAGCAATGCGTGGCTGCGTTCCAGGATCCCGCCGTGCCCGTCACGCCGGCGCTGAAGGACGTCCTCGCGGAGTTCGTGTCGGTGGGGCCCTGCGACGATTTCGCGCAATTGTACGCAGACCAGGACATCGTGAAGGCGGTGAACCCGTCTCAGGCGCCGGCACCCAAGCCGGGGACGACGTGCAGCGGCCAGTGACGGGGGACCTCGAATCTGACTACTGTGACTAGTCGTGCTAGTCTATCCTGATGAGCGTCGAGCCCGAAGTCTGGCAACTGCACGAGGCGAAGGCCCGTTTCAGCGAGCTGTTCCGGCGTGTCCGGGCCGACGGCCCGCAACGGGTCGTGAAGCAGGGTGGCGAGGCCGTGGTCGTCGTCGCCGCAGAAGAGTTCGAGCGCGCTGCCGCGCGGCGGGCCCAGCCCGCGAGCCTGGTCGAGTTCTTCAGAGCGGCCCCCAAAGGGACCTCCGACCTGGAGCTGGTGCGCAAGCGGGACACGACGAGGTCGATCCGATGGTAGCGGCGCGTGCCGGCTTCCTGCTCGACACGAACGTCGTGTCGGAGCTCGTCAAGCCCAGGCCCGACCGGCACGTCGTGGAGTGGATCGACAGCACGCCGGAGGATCTCTTTCACTTGAGCGTGATCACGCTGGGCGAGATCCGGAAGGGCATCGACCTGCTCGACGAGGACGACCGCAGGCGTGGCCCGCTCCTGAGCTGGCTGGATCGTGACCTGCGGGCGCGGTTTGCCGGCCGCTGGCTGGCCTTCGACCAGGGCGTGGCCGAGCGGTGGGGGCAGCTCGAGGCGTTCGCGAAGAAGCGCCGGCTCACGCTGCCGACGATCGATGCCCAGCTGGCGGCGACTGCCCTGCATCACGGGCTGACGTTCGTGACGCGCAACGCCGCCGACCTCCGCCCCACGGGCGTCCCGATGTTCAACCCGTGGAGCGGAGGCCGCGCAGGCTGAGCCCTTACTTCTTCATCGTGTCCTTGATGGTCTCCTTCGCGGACTCGAACAGTGCCTTCCCGGAATCGGCCAGAACGGGCATCTCGAGCTTCAGGTCGGTCACGATCTGCGCCAGTTCGGCCCTCGCCTTGTTGGCCATGGCCAGTGCGCCCTCGTAATCAGCGCTCTGGAACGACTTCTTCGCCTCGTCGTAGGTCTGCTGGACCGCGGCGAGCGCAGTCTTCGCGCCCTCGACTGCCGTCTTCTCCACACCGGCCGGGAGTCTCTTCGCAGACGTCAGCTCGTTGACCTTGCCCTCCACCGCGGTGATCGCGCCACCGATGGCGCTGTCGAGCGTGCGCCACGCGGCGGTCCACTCGCTCTTCTTGTCGGCAATCATCTTCTCGAGCTCACCAACCTTCGTCGGGATCTCGGTGGCGCCCTTGATCGCCTCGGCGTAGTTCCCCTTGGCGAACTGGTCCTTGACCGCTGCGATGGCGTCCTCGACTCCCTTGGCCTGATCCGGCAGGTACCGGAGGGCCTCGGCGCTGACGGCCGCCCAGGCTGTGTCGGCTGCCGTGATCGCCGCTTCCGCAGGCGCCTTCTGGTTCGCACAGGCCGCCGCCAAGGCCGCCGCGGCGAGCAGGACAGTGAACGCAACGAACTTCCTCATAAAAACCTCCGGAGAGAGTAGAGTCCGGCAGCGAGCGCCGGAACCGACGCATTAGCATACGCGATCGGCGTGCGAAGCCGACGAGCCGCCGTGCGGCTGCCGTGCGGCTCGGGACGGGACGAACCGGGACCAGGCGACGCTCGTCTTGTCCTCCGTGGCTCGGACAGCCCTCGCCTTGGCCGCCGCGCTGCTGTGCGGGACGGCCTCCGCTCAGGCGGCGTCGCCGCTGCTCGTCATCCTGCGACCCACGGGCCAGACCCGCGACGGCCTGCCCGTCCTCACCCGACACACGGACGCCGCTGCGGTCGAAGCGGTCCTGACGCGCGGATTTTCAGGCCGATTCCTGCGACTCCACGCGCTCGAGCAGGCGTTCCTCAGCCATCGCACGGGCCGCGCTCCGGAACCAGCCTACCTCCTGCTGTCGGACCGGCAAGGCGGCTTTCCGCAGTTCGGGTTCTATCTCGACGACGAGAAGAAGGCCGACGTGGGCTGGGTGGACCTGCATCGATCGTCGACGGTAAGCGGACGCTTCGGGGCGATGGACCAGATCTTCCCCCACGAACTCCTGCACGTCATCGTCCGGCAGCTCGCCGGCGAACCGCGCGAGAGCGGCGGCAACCAGGTGCATGCCGTCGGCGTGCGCACCGATCCCGTCAACGCGTTCGACGAGGGGTTTGCGGAGCACGTGCAGATCATGGCCGTCGACGATCCGGAGGCGGTGCCGGAGACCCGCGCCCTGGTGGGCGATCCCCGGCCACTCGAACGCGCCACGCGGGATCTCGAGCGGTACGCGCGGGAGCTGTCGTGGCGCTGGGCACCGGTGCGGCCGTCCCAGGTGCGGTTCCTGCTGTGGTTCGGTCGCACCGAACAGGCGCTGCGTTACCACGCGGTGAAGGCAAACCTGTTCGCGCACGAATCGCCTGTGCCAGCGTCGCTGCTCGACCGCCACGACAAGTACCAGGCCTACCTGTGGCAGAACGTCGTACCGGGCACGCCGGACGGCGCCGCGAAGTCCGCCCCGGTCATGCTCTCCACCGAGGGCGTCGTCGCTCACCTGGTCTGGCGCTTCGTGACGGACCCTGCCCTGCAGCAGCAGCCGGAGTCCGACGTCCTCGCCCGCTTCGGCGTGGTCGCTTCCGAGGTGACGCCGCTCGAGACCGTGTATCTCAAGCTCTTCGTCGCGTTGGCGGACGGGCGTCCTGGTACGGCGGCTGATCTGCTTCGCGCGTACATGCGCGCGTTCCCCGCTGACGCGGCCGCTGTCGCGCGCATCGTGCGCGACGCGCTGCTCGGGCAGGAATTACCCTCAGCGCCGGAAATCTGGCTGGCTAACGACGCGCTGATGCCGGGCACCAGCTTGTTCGATCAGTACCGGGGGTTGCCACGGCCCCACACGTTCGACGTCAATGCCGCGTCGGAACTGGACTGGCTGACGGTGCCACGCGTCGCGCCCGATCTCGCGCGGCGCCTCGTCGCCGGTGCCCCGTACGCGTCGCTGGAAGCGCTTCGCACGGTACCAGACATGACACCGGAGCTGCTGGCGCACGTCTCGGAGATGTCGACCGCGATGAAGGCCCTGCTCAGCCCGGCGTCGGCGGAGGAGGAGTCGCTCAGCCTCTGGTCGATCGCCATGCCCTACCTGCTGCGCCTCGGCGGCGTGATCCTCACGGCGGCCCTGGCAGGGGCTTGGCTTGCGCGTCGGGCACGCGTGGCGCGCCGCTGGACCGCGGCCCTGATGGGCCTGGCGGCCGCCTGCGTCACCATCGCCTTCGCCTGGATCGTGTCGAGCCCCTGGTGGTACCCGGTGCTGGGTCCTGTCGTCCTGTTCGGTGTGCCGTGGGCGGCGTGGCGCGTCGTCAGACGGCGCAAGGCCGGAGCCCTGGTCGTGCCGCTGGCCGCATGGGCTGCGGCGACGATGCCGGCGATCCTGGTATCCGGAGTCTGGCTGCGCTGACGGGGCAAACCGCGACATGTCGGGGCGCCCTCCGGACACCGCACTTTGTCCGTTGGCGAGCGCTCACGGTCCAGCTAGTGTCATCGCCATCGCGCCCAAGGAGGCTCATGATGGCGATCGCCGTCGGTCTGGAATCCTCGCCCGGAAAGACGAGACGTAGCGGCCCGTGGCGCCTCTGTCTGCTGGTCCTCATCTCACTGGTGGGCGCGCCTGATCCCGGGGTCGGCCAGCAGATCTGCCCGGCGCCGCCCGCGGTTCCGGACTGCACGCAACGCGAGTTCGTGCGAACGGTCTACTCGGGCGGCAAGGACGTGCAAGAGGATTCCGCGAACCCGTTCCAGTGCACGACGCGCGGGTTCCCCGCGACGTGGGATGTCCGGTTATGGACCGGCGACGAGCCGAGGCCCTTGAACGCTGACGAGGAGGCGTTCTTCGAGTTCGAGTTCTCGGATTGCTGCGGGGAGTGCTGTCCTGATGGTTGCGGTTTCGGACAGACGTGCGACACCTGGATTGGCCTGGGCGCCGAGTGGTCGATCCAGGATCAGCGTAGGACTCAGCTCAACTGGGACAACGTCGGCGTCGGTGGGGGCACGGCGTCGGGGTTCCACACCGACACGATGTGGGACCGCGGAAACGCCGGCATTTGTGGGAACCCCGACCGCCTGGTCGTCGAGGGTACTGCCGCCAACATCGCCTGCTGGAAGGCCAAGGCCAACGTCTTTCGCCGCACCGGGTGGAACATGGCGGGCGCAGATCCTTCCAGCGCTCCCTTCCTGGAGCCGTGGAGCCAGTGGTGCGGCAGCATCAACGAGGCGCCGTGCGGGGGCGGCTCCGGCGGAGGGTACGCGCTCGAGTGCCGTCCCGAGGGAATCACCTGCTCGACGGACCATCACTGGAGGGCGGAACTGGCGCAGGGAGACAAGGTCCACGTCGCGATCAGGCTTCGGTCTGGCGTCTACGGCGGGACGTTCGTCAGCCTGTTCCTTCACGACCTGCTCGGCAACAGCGTCGCCACCGTGGGAAGCTGGTACGTGGGCTCTGCGACGGTTGAACAGCGCGTCACCTACGTTCATCAACAGGGGCGCGGCATCTACACGCTCAGCCTGAATGCCCACCACCCGACGAGCCCCGACGTGAAAATGAGCGACCTGTGGGAATACGGCGTCGGGTTCGCCATCGAACGCGTGGGGTGCGTCCCCCCGGGTACCTGTACGACCGCCTGCGGCGCCTGCGAGACCTGCAAGGACGGCGCCTGCGTGGCCGTCACCGATGGCGAATCTTGCGACGATGGCAATGCCTGCAGCGCCAGCGATTCATGCCAGGGCGGAATTTGCGTCGGTGGCACTGCAACAGCATGTGATGATGGCAATTCTTGCACGGTGGATAGCTGCGACAGCGCTACGGGGTGCCAGCACGAGCCGGTTCCGGACGAAACGTCGTGCGGAGATGGCAAGTTCTGCAATGGTCAGGAGACCTGTGCTGCTGGTGAGTGCCGTGCGGGCGACCCTGCGACCCTCACTGAGCTGAAGGCGCAAGCGCTCGCAGATGTAAGGGACACAGAGGAGGCCTGCACGAGGCTGGACCACTACAAGATCGAACGTGCGTGCACCGATTCGGCTGGCGTCACGACCCAGGATGTCACGTGTTCAGGGGGAACGGGCGAGGCGTGCGACGGCGAGGGCCAGCATGGGGGCGTGTTGGGAAGCTACTGCCTGCTCTACGGCCCGCGGACGTTCACGAGGCACCAGGGCCGGTCCGTCCGTCAGTCCTCTCAGTTCTGGAGCGACGCGCCCAAGGCCGTGAGGCTGATTCTCACCAATGGCCCAGTGCCTGGCGATCCGACCAGCAAGGCGGCGCAAGGCGCCAGCGTCTGGCTCAACGGCGTGCTCATCCTGGACCGCTTCCGCTTCGCCGGCGTTCCGGCGATCAAGAGGGACATCGTACTGGCCGCAGGCGGCAACCTGCTGGAGGTCGAAATCAAGGGTCAGGCTGGCAGCGAGGTCATCGTCGAGATCACCGATACCGGAGTCCCGGTCACGCTGAGTGACTTTAGCGACCTGACGTGCACCGACACGTTCGCGATCTGCTCCTTGACATGTACAGGTTGCGCACCGCTCTCCGCGAGTCCTGGGCCGGTGTCCACGACGAAGCGATGACGCGACATCACTGGGCCTTCAGAAGCTCCTCGAGGTGCACCTTGAAGGCCGCCAGCGGTTGAGCGCCACGCAGGAAGCGCAGCGTTTTCACCGTGGTTCCCGTCGGGTCCGTCTCGGCGAGAAAGAAGCCCGGTGTGCCGGTCACACCTGCGGCCTGCGCCTGTGCCATGTCCTTTCTGACCTCAGCGGCGTGGGTGCCAGCGTTCAGGCAGATCTGGAACGGTCCCACGTCGATCCCGACCGCCTCGGCGTGCGACGACCAGTTGCCCAGCGTCTGCTGGCTCGAGAACAGCCGGTCGTGCATCTCCCAATACTTGCCCTGGTCGCCCGCACACCGAACGGCCTCCGCAGCTTTGAAGGCCGACTTGTGGATCGACTCCAGGGGCAGGTCCAGGACGACGTACTTGATCTTGCCTGTCTGGATGTATTCGGCGTCGAGCTGCGGATAGGTGTCGCGGACGTGGCGTGAGCAGAACGGGCACTGATAGTCGGTGACTTCGACGAGCGTCAGCTTCGCTGTCCTGTCGCCCCGAAAGGGCCGGGCCCCGATGTCGAGGACGACACCTTGCTGGCTCGAAGTGCGCGGCGCCTGGATCCGCTGCACCATCGTCCGCAGGTCCTGCAGGTCTTTCTGGACGGCTTCGAGTCCTGCCTTGAGCGTCGCAAGTTCCCGTGTGAGCTCGTCCACTGAGGGCGCGGGCTGGGCGAAGGCTGGCGGCGCGAGGAGAAACGCCCCGACAAGCGTCAGGGTTGGGGGCAAGGTCCGATGCGTCATCCGTTCGTCCTCTGAAGGGTAGAGGCGACCGTAGCGACCCGGGCGGCGGCCGTAAACGGGCAGAGCACGGCATGGGCGGTGGCGCCCCACTTTGCCTTGCTTTGCCGCGCCCTGAGGAGCGGGACGCGGATTCGGGGTTCAGGGGCGCAGTGCGGATTGCCAGTTCAAAACGACGGTGATTGGTCGCGCGTCCACCGGGCCGCCTGCCGCGACCACGAACTGCTGTCCGTCTCTGGTCACGTCGTAGATCACATCGGAGAAGACCAGTGGCAGGGTGGGACGGGCTTCGAAGAGCGACACGGGAGGGCCTGGCCGGAATCCGGGCGCGGCCGTGACGGGGACGGCGACAATGTGTCCCTGTTCGGAGAGGTAGTAGAGTTCGCGGCCGTCGCTGCGCCAGCGGGGGTGCGCGCCTCCTGCGGTCGAGACCTGCGACACGGTGCGCCCGTTGCCGAGGCTGAGCACGTAGACCTCCCGTCGGCCCGAGACATTCGAGCTGTAGGCGAGGTGGCGACCGTCTGGCGACGACCGCCCGTGCATCTCGCTGAACTCGGTGCGGACGAGCGCCTCCGGGCGGCCACCGTCAGCCGGAATCCTCCAGACGTCGGAATCCGTCACCCGGTCCATCGCCTGATAGACGACCCACCTCCCGTCCGCTGACCAGTCCGTCGGGTGGGCGCTGAGCTCGCTGCGCAGCAGTGGGGAGTCCCCGAGAGGCTTTTCCAGCGAGAGCGTGTGCAGGTGTGAGGGAAGACCCTGATCACGATGTCGCGCGTACACCATCCGTGTCGAGTCCGGCGCCCAGACGGGGTCCTCGTCGTTCGCCGGCGAGGCCGTCAGTCGGGTCGCGGCCCCGCTTCGGGTATTGAATGCCCAGATGTCGGGCGCCTCACCAACCTCGAGCAGGCGCTGCACGGCGACACGAGTGCCGTCCGGCGAGAGTGCCACGGACGCATAGAACCCGGCAGGGCCGATGGAACCCCGATCGTGCCCCTGTCGGTCGAACCAGGTCAGCTTGGCCAGAGGTCCGCCGCGCGGATCCCAGAATGCGAGCGACGTAGCCGTCGCGGAGATGGACGGACCCTGGGGATCGCCCGCGGACGTGACACGCTCACCGAGTTCGAGCGCGCCATTCTCGACTGTCCGTCCTGACGGATCGAATCGGAGCGCCACGAGCGTGCCCGACCGGAAACCCACCAGGTAGCCAGGAGGTGCGAACGTCATCACGCTCGGGCTCGTCGCGATGGTCGTGTGCGCCTCGCCGGCCTGCCCCACCATGGCGATGCTCCGACGCTCCGGGTCCCGATGGTCGACGTAGAAAAGCACTTCCCCGCCCGGCAGCACTGACGGATAGCTGTGACGCACCTCACCCGTGTCGCGGGCGACCGTCGTGAAGGATACAGGCTGCCCGCCTGCGACCGGGATCGCGACGAGCGGTGAGTGCTTCGCAGGCGAGAACACGATGCGATCGTCGAGCCATGCGCCTCCTTCCGGACTCGGACACTCGACGAGGGCTGCCAGCCGCCCGCTCGCCAGGCTGAGGGTTTTCAGCCAGCCGTCGGCGAAGAACGCGAGGCTCGTCCCGTCTGGCGACCAGAACGGCTGGATGGCGTTGTCGGTTCCCTCCAGGGGCGAGGGTTCGCCGTCCAGGGGCCGCAGGTACAGCCGCTGGCGGCCCGTGGAGATCTCCGCCGCACGAAACACGAGTGCGCGACCATCGGGAGAGAGCGTCGGGTCGGGATCTTCGATGTTGCCCGCGAACATCGTGCCCTTAGGCGGGAGCATCGTGAACCGCACGATCCCCGGCCTCGGCGCCTCGTCACGGCGCCAGAACACGCCGGCCGCCCACCCCAGCCCCAGGCCGATCGCGAGGAAGAGCACCGCCGCTGCGCGGTGAGGCGTCCATCGTGCGGCGCGCGGTGCGGTATCTGTCTCTATGGGCGGCGCCAGCGAATCAGCCGGAGACTCCTGGCCGTTCGGACTCACGCCCCGTCGCTCGCGCCAGGCATCGAGCTCGCGCTTGAGCGCGAAGACCGATGCCTGCCTGTCGTGCAGGTGGCGGCGCACGGGCAGGCCCTCACGCCGCTCCCAGCGCTGGACGGTCTTGACGTCTCGTCGCAGGTACGCCGCGATCTCCTTCCACGACTCGAATTGCTCGTCCTGCGCAGGCGGCGCAGGTCGATCTGACTGATCTGGTCGATCTGGCTGATCCTGCTGTCTCACCGGCGTGACCTGTCGGACTCGCCAATTCTACACGTCCGGCCTGGCCGTTCTGGCGCTGCAGCGATCGTGGGGTCTGCTAGTCCATCACCGTCGGGTCGAAGAACCGGGCGACTGGCAGGGAGACGCCGGGCAGGACGTCGGGCACCTCGAGTGCCGCATCGGCGCCGAGACAGAGGGCCGGGCCTTCTCGATGCAGAAACGCCGGTGCGCGTCCGGGGGTCCAGCACGAGGACGACCGTCACCCCGGCCTCGAGGTATTCCGCGGCTTTGGCTGTGAGCGCCGCCTCGACGTCCCCGGGCGACATGATCTCGACCACCAGCTCCGGAGGCGCCTCGAAGACGCCGACGGGGTCCGCGCTGTGCGTGGCACGGTCGGCAGAGACGAACACCACGTCCGCGCCGCGAACCGTGTCGGGTCCCCGTCGGGTGTAGATACCGACCTCGCCGGTGAGGACATGCCCCCTGATGCCAGCCGCGCGAATGGCGTTCCAGATCAGGGTGGCGACCTGGAATTCGATGTACCCGTGCCTGGCCCCCGTCGGGCTCATGGGCGCGACTCTTCCGTGAACGAGCTCGCAGGGACCCAAATCGGCCATCTGCAGGAACTGCTCACCGGTGATTGGCAGATCGCGACCGGCAACGTCTCTCGTTGGCATGCACTGCGCTGCGCGCTCGTCGAGCATAGCATCGTCTGCTCCCAGGAGGCGGCGCGCCCGTCCCAGAATGGGCCGGGGGCGTCCCCCGGGGTGATCCGCAAGGTTGGCGCCAAGCGCGGTCCCCTCATCATTCCTCGGCTTCCTCAGCGATCGCAGATGCCAGGAGAGCCGAGGGAGGCAGTCCGTGCCAACTCCCAGAGCGCGAGTCGCGCAATTTCTTCGTCGCTGAATCGTGGCCCTGAGCGTGCGGCCTCCGCGCCCCCGCCATCGTTGACGACGGGGCGCTCCCGAGGTATCGTCAATCGTCGATTGGCAATATACGCTGCGAGGCCTCGACCATGACGCGCCGCGCTCCCGCCGCCACCCGCTGCCCGCCCGAACCGCCGGCACCCGCGTCGTACCCCCCGGACGGTCCCGAAGCGGACGCCCGGCTCGCGGCCTTCGCCAAGGCGATCGCGCACCCGACGCGCGTCCGCATCCTGCGCCTCCTGGCCCGCAAGGAGGCGCGCACGTGCAGCCACATCGTGGACGAACTGCCGCTCGCGCAGTCCACCGTCTCGGAGCACCTGCGCATCCTGCGCGAGGCCGGCCTCGTGCAGGCCAACGAAGATGGCCCTCGCGTGGGCTACTGCATCGTCCCGACCGCGCTGCGTCGATTCCAGCGGCTGCTCAATGCCGTCTGATGCCCGTCCCGGGAGTCCACATGAGTGACCAGTCGATGTCCGCCGCCTCAGGCCCCGGAGCCGCCGTCGCGCCCAAGCGACTCCACGTGTTCGAGCGATACCTCAGCCTCTGGGTCGGTCTGTGCATGGTGGGTGGCGTGCTGCTCGGCAAGGCCGTCCCGGCACTCGCCAGCGCCCTCCGCGGCATGGAGTTCGGCCGCGGCAGTCAGATCAACGTGCCCATCGCGGTCCTGATCTGGCTGATGATCACGCCCATGATGATGAAGGTGGACTTCGGCGCCGTCCGCAACGTCGGACGGCGGCCGCGGGGCCTCGTCATCACGCTCATCATCAACTGGCTCGTGAAGCCGTTCTCGATGGCGGCCATCGCGTGGCTCTTCTTCCGCGTCCTCTTCAGCCCGTGGATTCCACCGACCGACGCGGACCAGTACATCGCCGGCTGCATCATCCTCGCCGCGGCGCCCTGCACGGCCATGGTGTTCGTGTGGAGCTATCTGTCGGATGGCGATCCGGCTTACACGCTGGTGCAGGTCTCGGTGAACGACCTGATCATGCTGGTCCTGTTTGCGCCGATCGTCCGTTTCCTCGTGAGCGGCGCGTCGTCGCTGCACGTGCCGTTCATCGTGCTGCTCTACTCGGTGATCGTCTTCATCGTGATTCCGCTCGTGGCCGGCATGCTCCTCCGCCACTTCCTGATCGCGTCGCGCGGCCGCGGCTGGTTCGAGCAGGTCCTGCTGCCTCGGTTCGCGCCCGTGAGCATGGCGGCGTTGCTCGCGACGCTCGTGCTGATCTTCGCGTTCCAGGCCGACAACATCACGAGCAAGACGCTGCACGTCGCGCTGATCGCGGTGCCGATCCTGATCCAGGTCTACTTCAACTCCTCGCTGACCTACGGACTGATGCGGCTGTTCGGGGTGGAGTACGCCGTGGCGGCGCCGGGAGCGTTGATTGGCGCCAGCAACTTCTTCGAACTGGCGGTGGCGACGGCCATTGCGCTCTTCGGCCCGGAGTCCGGCGCGGCGCTGGCGACGGTCGTCGGCGTGCTCATCGAGGTGCCGGTGATGCTCAGCGTGTGCGCCGCGTGCAACCGCACGCGCCACTGGTTTCCAGCGCTGGCGCAGGCCGGCTGAGGAGACAACGCGATGCCCTGGACGCAGGAATGGAAGTGGGCGCCCTGCTCGTCGGCGGTCACGGGTTCGTGCCGTGCGCGGGCAGGCGCCGGAGTTCCGCCTCCGCGGCACGCGCGCCCCACGAGGTCGGGAGCTGCGCCTCCACGGCGCGCTTGAAGTACGTGCGAGCGGCCTCGGTCCGCCTCGATCCTGGCCGTGTCGCCGGTTGACGCGCTGACACAGCGCTCGTACGTCTTTGCCGCGTTGGCAAAGTCACCTTTGAGGTAATACGCCAGGCCGAGGTGATAGAAGACGCCGCGGTCATCGCGTGCCAGCGACTCCGCCTTCTGCAGGTCCGACAGGCCGGCTTCGACCTGGCCGAGGTTGAGGAAGTAGTGCCCGCGATCGCGCAGTGCCTCCGCATTGTCAGGCTGAATCTGCGCCGCAACACCGCACGCGACCACGGCGTCGTCGTAACGGCGCAGGGCGGCGAGCGACCGGCATCGCAGGAGCTGCGCGTCGGCTGATCGCGCGTCGATCGCGAGCGCCCGGTCGAAGCTGGCCACGGCCTTCTCGTGCTCCCCGCTGCGCTGGAAGACGGCCCCCTCGGCGATGGCCGGCGCCGCGAGGGATGCGGTGACGGGCAGGTCGGTGCGGGGCGCGGTGTTCACGGTCTTCAGGGCCGCGAGCGCGCGCGCGGCCATCTTGCGCTGGAATTCGGCCAGGGCCTCGTTACCGGGATTCGTCTCCAGGAACGCCGCGGTCTCGGCCATGATGCTCCGTTCGACGGCCATGAGCCCGGGCAGCCAGCCCGTGCCGGCAGCGTTGTCCAGCCTCGTGAGGTCGGCATACTCGTTCCGCTCGCGGCTCTTGAGGGGTCGCAGCGCCGCCTTCAACCTCGCCGCCTCCGCGCTGATCGGCGCGTCCTTGCCTTGCCACAGTTCATCGGGCGGCTGGCCAGCCGCGATCCACAAAGGCACGGCAATGGTCGTCACCGGCTCCCCCAGCGCCACCCACATCGTCGTGAGGCGCGGATCCTGGCCCGGACGCACGCCCTCGACCACGACCACCGACGCCGTGCTCGGGCGATCGATGGTGTAGTTGCTGTGCACCCAGAATGGCCGGTCGGCAGGGAGTGTCTTCCACGCCTCCCTGGGCGGATGCTGCAGCAGCGTGTGGGTCAGGTCACGCGCGAGCACGTCGAGGATGGTTGCGGCGCTGAGGCTGGGCGGCGTGATGGTCTGCAGGAGCTCGCTTGCCCGATCGAAGCGCAGGTAACCCGAGCCTTCGTCGGCGCTGCCGCTCCGCGAGAAGTTCGTGTTGGCGAGACGGCTGCCGGGAAAGCTCGAGGCGTCGTATCGCGTGTGGCCATTGTTGTGTGTCTCGATGATCGCGGCGCCACCCGACGCGTCGATGGCGAAGAAGTTCGTCCGCACGCCGAGGCGCTTACCCTGGCGCCGCTCGAGCAGCCGCTCGAGGTCGTCGACCGTGCGGCACGTGCGCAGCGCCTCGGCCATCACGACGCCCTCCTGCTCTCGTCCCTCGTTCGCGGGCTGCGGCAGGTTGTACGACGCCGAGTTGGCAATGGCAAAGCCCGCCGTGTTGACCCCGGCCCACGCCATCCGGCCGGCGCTGTCATCGGCATCGACCAGCGCGAGGAAGCTGTACGGCTCCTCGGCGACGAGCATGACCTTGTTGGACAGCGTCCCGGTATCGCGGTTCTTCCAGAACAGCGGTCCGCCACGACTGGTCGCCGCGCCCGCGGCGACGAGCGTCGTACACTCTTCTCCCTCGACAGCGGCGACCCGCGGCCCTCCGACGAGCGTCGCGCACGCGGCCACCACCAGGACGAGCTTCGAGACCTCGCTTCTCATACACACTCCTCCCTGGGCAACCCGCGGCGACACCACCGCGGGATCCCGGCGCTCAGTAGCGGTCCTGCAGTGGGCGCCGACGCTGCCTATCGCGCCTCTCGCTCGAGCGGGTCCTCGCGAATGCGCAGAAGTCCGTGGACCTCACCCGCGGCAGTGGTCAGCGCCAGCGAGTACACACCTGGACCCGCAAGCGTTCCTGGCGGACTGCGAAACGCCGCCAGAAACGCGGATTCGCCAGGGGGAGGCGTTGGGGGCTGGTACCCCGGGGGTGGATCGAAGCGGCCATCCCAGGCAAACCGGGTGATGCCGGCTTTCGCAGGAACTTTCAGCGTTCGGGACTGGCGGCCATCGGCGCTCCGAATCTGCAGCGTGAGGGGCGACCCGGACGTATCGGACAGGTACCACGTGATCAAGGGCGTGTTCGCGATCTTGGCCCGGTCCATCGCCGCGCCCGGCGGTCGGACGGAGGGGGGGTTGCGTCCCGCGTACGTGTCGTCGCCGAACTGCCCTCCGCGACTCCGATCCACCCACCAGGTCGCGGTGCGTTGGGTGAACAGGTGTGCCCCGCCCGACAGGACTGCCGCCGTCAACTGCTGCAGCGGCGTGATGTCGTCGAGGACGTACAGCCCACGGCCGTGCGTCCCGGCAATGAGATCGTTGTCGCGCGGGTGCACGACGAGGTCGTGGACCGCCACCGTCGGCATCCCGTGCATCACCGGACGCCACGACGCCCCCCCGTCGAGTGACACGCGCACGCCGAACTCGGTCCCGACGAACAGGAGCCTGGGGTTCTTCCGGTCGGCGAGCAGCACGTGGACCGGCTCGCCCGGCGGGAGACCGCGGCCGATGTTCGTCCACGTCGCGCCGTAGTCGGTCGTGGCGAAGACCCACGTCTGGAAGTCACTGCTGCGATGACCGTCGAACGCCACAAACGCCGTTCCGGGCGCGTGCGCCGACGCCTCGACGTGACTGACCCACAGCCTCTTCGGAACCTCGGAGATGTTGCCGTTGACCTGCGTCCACGTCCCTCCATCGTTTCGTGTCACCCAGACGTTGCCATCGTCGGTCCCGGCCCACACGAGCCCAGGCACGAGTGGCGACTCGGACAGCGACACCACCGTGGCATGCGTCTCCGCCCCGGTGTTGTCCTGGGTCAGGCCCCCGCTGTCCCTGCGCGTCGTCTCAGGATCGTTGTTCGAGAGGTCTTTGCTGATGGCGCGCCACGACGCCCCGCCGTCGACCGACTTGAGCACGTGGTTCGCCCCGAGATAGATGGTGCGGCCGTTGTGCGGCGAGACGATGAACGGCGTCTGCCAGTTGAAGCGGAAGGTGCGGTCAGCCCGCATCTGGGCGTAGAACGCGGCAAGGTCCACCGCCGGCTGGTCGGGCGGCCTCGGCTTGCCGGTGACCTCCTCGATGTTCGATACGTTCAGCGCGCCCGGGCGCCCGAACACCTCCGCGTAGGTCAGCGCGTCGTATCGCCGGAAGCTGCCGTTCTCGGCTTCGGTGTAGACACGGCGCCAGTCCTCCGGGTCCGTGGCGATGTGCATCCCGTCGCCCCAGTGCAGCTTCCACGTGTCGTCGTTCCTGATGCCGAAGGCGTCGCGCGTGAAGCTGGGCACGCCCCACGTGCCGTTGTCCTGGGTGCCCCCGTAGATCACGTAGGGATCGCGCATGTCCACGCCGATGGCGTAGTACTGCGTGACCGGCAGGTTCTCGAAGTAGTGGAACGTCCGGCCGTGGTCGTGAGTGACGAAGAACCCCTTGTCCTGGCCCAGGTAGTAGCGGTCGTGCTGCCTGGGATCGAGCCACATCGCGTGGAAGTCGTAGCCGAACCCGCGCGCGCCCCGTTCGAGGGTCCGGCCCCCGTCGAGCGACTGCCAGAAGTTGACGTCGAGCAGGTAGACGTGCTGGTCGTTCGACGGGTTGATCCGGATCTGGCTGAAGAAGAAGGGCCTGACGCTGTGCCGGTTCAGGAAGCGCCAGGTCTCGCCACCATCCTCTGACCGATAGACGCCGCTGCCCAGCCGGGTCATGTCGGGGAACGCCGGGTCCTTCTCATCCGGCTGGAAGGCGGCCTCGACGGTCGCCATGACGACCCGAGGATTCGAGCGCGAGATGGCGACACCAATCCGTCCGAGGTCGCCGCTGGGGAGGCCGCGCGCCAGCCGGCGCCACGACTTGCCGCCGTCGACCGACTTGAACAGCCCGCTGTCCGGCCCTCCGGAGTCGAACCGGTAAGCCCGCCTGAGCCGCTGGTAGAACGCCACATAAAGAACCTCGGGATTCGATGGGTCCATCACGAGGTCGGTGGCGCCGGCCCGTGGCGTCGACGGCAGCCCTCGCTGGAGCTTCTGCCAGGTGGCACCGCCATCAATCGACTTGAAGAGGCCGCGATCCCCGGACTCACCCCACAGGTTGCCGACCGCTGCCACGTAAACGACGCGGGCATCCGTGGGGTGCAGCACGATCCGGGCGATCTGGTACGAGTCCTCCAGGCCGACGTTGGCGAACGTGAGCCCACCGTCGGTGGACTTGTAGAGGCCGTCACCCCACCCGACGTCGTTGCGGTTGTTCGCCTCACCGGTCCCCACCCAGATGACTCTCGGATCCCGTTGGTTGACCGCCACGTCCCCGATGGATCCCGTGGCGTAGCGATCGAAGATCGGCGTGAACGTCGTGCCGCCGTTGTCGCTCTTCCAGACCCCGCCAGACGCCGACGCCACCAGGAGGAACCGTGGATCGTCGTCCAGGCTCTCCACGTCCACGATGCGCCCCGAGGCACTCCCGGGGCCAATGCTGCGCCAGACGAAGTCCGACAGGAGGCCCTGTTCGGTGTTGGGATCGGCGCCGGACTCCGGCGCCGCTCGAAGGATCAGGCCACCAAGCAGCAGCAACGCAAGTGCCGCGACTGCCGGCGGCGCGAGGTGTGTCGACTTTGCTCTCATCGGGGTCACCCGGGTCAACGTCAGAACGTGTAGCTCACACCCAGCCTGACGATCCGCGGCGGGACGATGCTCGTGACGTTGCCGAAGCTCGCCCCTGACCGCGTCGTGACCCCGAGTTCCACGTTGGTATTCGTCACATTGAACAGGTCGAACTGGAACGCCGTGCGTCCACGCCAGAGCGTCAGGCGTTTCTCGAACCGGAGGTTCAGCAGGTTCTGCGTGGGCAGGCGATTGGCCGCGGGCTCGTCCATCCGGAGGATGAGGCTCCCGGAGCGGACCAAACCTGTCGTGAAGCGCGCGTCACGTCCCCACACGTCGCCGCTCGCGCTCGTGAACGTCCCGGCGACCTGCATCTCCCACGGGAGGTCGTAGCTGCCGGCGACCTTGTAGTTCCACTGCCAGTACTGGCTCCTCGGGAAGAACTCCTCGTTCGGGGTCACGGGCACGCCGGTCCCGCTGGCTCCGGTCGCGGTGTTGAACGCGACCCACTCGTCCACGTGGGTGGCCAGGAAGGAGGTGACCAGCTGCCAGCGATTCGACATCCGCTTCTGAGCGGCGACCTCCACGCTGTGAAAGCTGTTGTCGTACCCCGGGACGTTCAAGTCCACGTTCCGGATGAACGCGCTGCCCGCGTAGTCCGCCGCGTACTCGTAATAGGTGATCGCCTGACCATCGTCCGCCGTACCGACAACGCCATCGGGCCCTGGATCCTTGGCCGGGATCGCGATGCCGTAGGCCTCGTAGGGCCGCAAGACGTTCACGGTCCTGTAGCGATCCACCTCACGGCGGTAGACGTAGCTCGCACGCGCCTGGAAGTTGCTCGCGATCTGTCGCTCGAGCGACGCGGTCACCTCGTGGGTCTTCGGTTGATCGAGGTCCGGGTTGATGGCCGACGTCTTGGCGCCCGTGGCCGTCACAAACGTCCCGAACTCACCGTCGTCGTAATTCCTGTTGCCGTTGAGATCGTTCCAGCGGTAGGTCGTCGAGGCGGAGGCGTTGTTGTTGAACGTGTCGGCGTAGGTGGCCTGCATGGCGTAGTTGAACCACCCGTACGTCGCCTTGACAACCGTGCGGTTACCCTGGTCGAGAGGATATGCGACGCCGATCCGCGGGGCCCAGTTGTTCCACGTCACCACGTCGATCTTCGGGAAGTCGCCCCCGGGGTAGAAGCGCCCCGCTTCCTTGGACTGCTCCGGGATGTAGACGTCGTAGCCCTCGAAGCGCACGCCCGCGTTGATGGTGGCACGGTCGCCGATGCGCCAGGCATCACGCACGTAGGTCGAATACGTGCGCATGTTGTTGAGCGTGTTGTAGGGGTAGTTGTAGACGACGACTTGAAACGGTACGCCGTTCTGGAAACGAAGCTGGTAGTCCCCGCCATCGGACTCACGCGGCGAATCATACGTCCGGTTCTCGTCGGTGAACTCCACGCCCGCCTTGATCTCGTGGCTGCCCTTCCACCAGTCGGGCACGTAGTGCGACACGCTGCCGTTGTACTGCCAGCGGCCCCGCCCGCCGACGTAGGGCGTCGTCAGGTACCGCCCGGCGTAGCGAAGGGTCACCGTGTCGTACGCCGGCGGGTCGTCCGTGCGGTTCAGCCCGTCGGTTTCGTACTTCCATCGGCCGACGAAGGCGTTCACAAAGGTGCGGTCGGACGCGACCCACGACCACTCCGCCTTGCCGGCGAGGGGCTTGAAGATCTGGTGCCAGGTCGATTCCTGGTACCGGAACGCGTCGGCGTTGCGCTCCGGATAGTCCTTGGTCTGGGACTGAACGAATCCGGCGAACCTGTGCTGAGCGTTGATCTGCCCGGTGAGCTTGCCGGTGTAGTTCTCGAGCGTCACCTTGTAATAACCCGGCACGCCCGGTTCGGACTCGTAGCCGGCGACGCCGCTCTTGATCAACTGGTGGCGGTAGGATCCGTAGAACCACAGCTTCTGCCGGAAGACGGGTCCGCCCAGATCCGCATTGGCATCGTGATAGGCCTCCAGCGGATTTCCTTCCTTCGCGCCACGGGCGCGCAACGCGTCGTCCACGTTGTCGCTCTGCAGCGCTGGTGTCTCCCACCCGAAGTAGCCCGAGCCGTGGAACTGGTCGCCGCCCGACTTCAGAACAGCGAGGAACTGCGTTCCAGGGGTGGACATCTCGGCGTCGTTTCCCATGGCCTTGACCTGCACTTCCTGGAAGGCCCCGTAGTCGTAGTAGAAACCGGCGCCGCCGGCGTCCTCGCGCGTGTCCACGCCGTCGAGCGAGGGCTTGTTCCCCCCGCTCGACGACCCGTAGTTCGAATAGCTCTGCTGGGTGCCAACGGCCGTGCCCCCGACGTCCACGCCGGCCACGCGGATGCCGGGCGCGAGGTTCATCGCCTGCCACATGCTCCGCGACGTCGGCAACTGCTCGAGGGCCTCCTTCCCCAGATTCGCGCTGACGGCGGTGGTCCGGATGTCGACCACGGGTGACGCGGAAGTCACGGTCACGGCTTCCTCGATGGCGCCGACCCCCAGCGTCTCGTTGATCGTGGCGATGAAGCCCGTATCCACCCGCACCTCCCGGACGGCCGGGGTGAAGCCCTCGAGGTCGCAGGTGACCGTGTAGACGCCCGCTGGCAGCGCCGTGAACCGGTACCGCCCTTCCTCATCGGTCACGGTCGTCCGCGCCCCACCCAGCAGCGCCGGGCTCTCGATGGTGACCGTCACCCCGGGCAGCACTCCACCGCTCTGGTCGGTGACCTTGCCCTCGATCCCGGACCGATCGGTGGTCTGCGCCTGGGAAGACCCTGCCAGGAAGGTCGTGAAGAGAATCGCCGTCCAGACAACCCAAACGCCTCTGCGCATGTTGATTACCTCCATCGATCGAGCGGGAAGTGGTCGCGGACGCAAGACAGACCTTGGCCTTGGCGGTCAAGCGTGGAGGAGGAGTGGGAACTCGGCAAGCGACATCACGCGGCATGGCCGGCTGTCGCCTAATGTCGTTGGGCCCGGAACGCTTGCCATCCCGATGGCGGCGGCAGCAGAATGGGGGGACTCTGCCATGTCCGTGGCATCCGACCCACCTTCCGGCGTGCGCGGAGGTCCTGCACGGGACCGGACCGGCACCCGGTTGGATGGCTGGAAAGCGATTGCCGGCCACCTGGGACGCGACATCCGCACGGTTCAACGCTGGGAGCTCAGTGAAGGACTGCCCGTGCACCGGCTGGGGCACAGACAGCGGTCGTCCGCGTATGCGTACTCCGGTGAGCTTGACGCGTGGGTCGCAGCCCGGGCGCCCGCCGAACGCGATGGCGAGGGTGATCCGGACGCCGCGATGCCGGCTCCCGGCCTGGCGGCACCCCCTCAACCGGCACGCCGCAGGCGCCTGACCGCCGTCACTGCTACGGGCCTTCTTCTCGTGTCGCTTGGACTGCTCGGCGCCGGTGTCGTCACCTGGCGTGTGCTCCGCGGAGGCTCGGCGGCGCAGGCTGACACCCGCCATCCCCAGGCGTACTCGGCCTTTGCCGAGGGACAGGCGCTCTACCTCTCGCGCCATTATCACGAAGCGGCCATATCCCTGGAACGAGCGGTGACGCTCGACCCCTCCTACGGGATTGCCTGGGCCTGGCTCGGCAAGGCCTACGGGCGCCTCGCGCAGCCGGTGTGGGCCGGCGGTCCGCCCGCGACCGACCGCGCCACTGAGGCTGCTCAACGAGCAGTGACTCACGCGCCGGACACCGCGGACTCCCACGTGGCGCTCGCACTTGCTGCGCGCGCGCGAGGTGATGTCGAGGGGTGGCGGTCCAGCGCCCGCAGGGCACTGGAACTCGACGCTCGTACCGCCGAGGCCCTCGCCCTGCTCGGCGATTCGTACGGCGCCGTCATCTACAGCTGCCGTCTCGACCAGGACGCCGCGTTGGCTGAGGAATACTACCGGCAGGCGATGGAGTTGATGCCGAGCCTGACCACGGCGGCAAGCAACCGCGCCGGCAACCTGAGGCGGATGGGGCGCAATGCCGACTGCATCGACTTGCTGAACCGGACCATGCGCGACTACCCGGACTCAACGCCTTTGCTGGCGGTGCGAGGCGTGTGCCGGCTGCTGCAGGGGGACGTCGAAGGCGCGACAGAGGACATCGCGCCGCTCCGCAGCAATCCGAAGATCGCCCCAGCAGGTTCGCTCGTCTACCTTGGTCTGCTGGCCCTGAAGACGGGGCGAACGGAGGACGGCGTTCGCGACCTCGAGGCCTTCACCCAGTACGATCGGAGCGCGAGGGCCGAGTTGATCGTGGCGGAAGCGTATGCCGTTGCCGGCCACATCGATCGCGCAGCCGCCCACATCACCCGCGCCATCGCGCTCGATCCAGCCTGCGCGCCGTTCGTTGCGAAGTCCATCGCCTTCAGCGCCATTCGCGGCGAGAAACCGATCGAGTCCGTGCTCGCCCGCCACGGGATTCACTGACTGGCGCGGCGCCCGTTGATCGACTGGCGGGGATCCCCCACCCTCGCCGCATGCCGTCTGCCGTAAGCCGCCAGCCATAAGCCGCCAGCCGCAAGCCGCTGGCCGCAAGCCGCCGGCCGCAAGCCGGAAGTTGTTCCCCTCCGTTTCGTTCGCATAAGCTGTTGACTCCGCGAGGAGATTCTTGGCGAAGCCCACCGAAGACCTGTCCGCCCTGCGCATCGAGCGCGAGCCGTATCGCCCCTCCCGGGGACGCTGGGGGCGCTGGCTGGTGTTGTTGTTCCTCGTCGGCGCCGTCGGCGCTGCCGCCTGGTGGTGGCTCACCCGCGAACGCCCGATCGAGGTGGAAGCGGTGGCGGTCACCGCACGCGCCGCCGGAGCACAGGCCTCCGTCCTGAACGCGTCCGGCTACGTCACCGCGCGCCGTCGCGCCACCGTGTCGTCCAAGGTCACCGGCAAGGTGATCGAGGTCAACGTCGAGGAGGGCATGGCCGTGCGCGAGGGGCAGGTCCTCGCGCGGCTGGACGACTCGATGGTGTGCGCCTCGCTGGACCTCGCCCGCGCGCAGCTCGATGCCGCGCGTCAGGCCATCCCCGAGATCGAGGTCCGCCTCGAGCAGGCGCGCATCACGCTCCGGCGCCAGGAACAGCTCCGCCGCGAGGGCCTGAACACGCCCTCGGACATCGACAACGCGCAGGCCGAGGTGAACTCGCTCGTGGCACGACTCGCCGCCGCGAAGGAACAGATCAAAGTCGCCGAGAGCCAGATCGCGCTTCAGCAGACGGCGCTCGACGACATGGTGATCCGCGCGCCCTTCAGCGGCGTGGCGATCTCCAAGGACGCACAGCCCGGCGAGATGGTCTCCCCGGTCTCCGCGGGCGGCGGCTTCACGCGCACCGGCATC
>CAYLZN010000059.1:0-22854 GCA_964387935.1 uncultured Vicinamibacteraceae bacterium
CGGCGAGATGGTCTCCCCGGTCTCCGCGGGCGGCGGCTTCACGCGCACCGGCATCTCCACGATCGTCGACATGCGGTCGCTCGAGATCGAGGTGGACGTCAACGAGAGCTACATCAACCGCGTGGCCCCCGGTCAGGACGTGACGGCTGTGCTCGATGCCTACCCCGACTGGTCGATCCCGGCGCGCGTCATCACCACCGTGCCGGCCGCCGACCGCCAGAAGGCCACGGTCCTGGTCCGCATCGGATTCCTCGAACTCGACCCGCGGATCCTCCCCGACATGGGCGTGAAGGTGACCTTCCTGCGGGAGGCCGATGCTGCCAGCGCCCCCGCCGCCCGCGCGGTGGCCCTCGTCCCGAAGGGCGCGCTCCGGACCGGGAACGGAACGACCCACGTGTTCGTCCTGAAGCAGAACACCGTCGAGCGTCGGGCCGTGCAGACCGGCGGCGTCGACGGCGACCGCGTCGAGGTCACCGCGGGGCTCTCCCCCGGCGAGCGCGTCGTGGTCTCGCCGCCTCCCGATCTCGCCGAAGGCACGCTCGTCGTCGTCAAGTAGGAGCCGACCGCCCATGAGCGATCTCGTCCGCATTTCAGGCGTCCACAAGTACTTCACGCGGGGCAGCGAGCGCATCGACGTGCTCCAGGGCGTGAACCTCGAGGTGCCGCAGGGCGATTTCCTCGCCCTGATGGGCCCGTCCGGCTCGGGCAAGACCACGCTGCTGAACCTGATGGGCGGCCTCGATCAGCCGTCGAGCGGCCGGGTCGAGATCGGCGGCACCGACATCGCCACGCTCCCCGGCGGCGAGCTGGCGCGCTGGCGAGCCGCACACGTCGGGTTCGTCTTCCAGCTCTACAACCTGCTGCCCGTGCTGACGGCCGAACGCAACGTCGAGCTGCCGCTGCTGCTCACGAAGCTCTCGAGGGCCGAGCGGAAGAAGCGCGCGGCCCTCGCGCTCAAGGTCGTAGGGCTGTCCGAACGCGCGAAGCACTACCCGCGGCAGCTCTCGGGCGGCCAGGAACAGCGCGTCGGCATCGCCCGCGCGATCGTCACGGACCCGGTGCTCCTGCTCTGCGACGAACCCACGGGCGACCTCGATCGGAAGTCCGGGGACGAGATCCTGGACCTCCTGCAGGCGCTCAACCGCGACCACGGCAAGACCATCGTCATGGTCACGCACGACCCGCACGCCGCCGAGCGCGCCCGACGCACGCTGCACCTCGAGAAGGGCCAGCTCCTGGAGGCGGCGGCATGAAGTATTTCCCGCTGCTGTGGAAGAGCCTCTGGCGGAAGAAGATCCGCACGATCTTCACGCTGCTCTCGATCTTCGTCGCGTTCCTGCTGTTCGGCCTGCTGATGACCATCCGCACGGCCTTCAGCTTCGGCGTGGACATCGCGGGGCTCGATCGGCTCGTGCTCATCCACAAGGTGAGCCTGATCATGCCGCTGCCGGTCTCGTACCTCGAGCGGCTGCAGGCCACCGAGGGCGTCACGGTGGCCACGCACAACACCTGGTTCGGCGGCGTCTACCAGGATCCGTCCAATTTCTTCGCGCAGATCGTCGTCGATCCCGAACCGTTCCTCCAGATCTATCCGGAGTACAAACTGCCACCCGACCAGAAGGCGGCCTGGCTCGCCGATCGGCGCGGCGCCATCGTCGGCGCCGACCTGGCGAGGCGGTTCGGGTGGAAGATCGGCGACCGCGTCCCGATCATGGCCACCATCTGGCAGCCGAAGCAGGGCCAGGTGTGGGAGTTCAACGTCGCAGGCATCTACGACGGCGACCCGGGCGTGGACAAAACGCAGTTCTTCTTCCGCTACGACTACCTCGATGAGAACCGCGCGGGCGGCCAGGGCCTGGTCGGCTGGTACGTCGTGAAGATCGACGATGCCTCGCGGGCGCAGGAGATGGGGGCGAAGTTCGACGCCATGTTCGCGAACTCGTCGGCCGAAACCAAGACGACCACGGAAAAGGGGTTCGTCGAAGGCTTCGCCAAGCAGGTGGGCGACATCGGTGCGATCATGATGGCCATCCTCGCGGCCGTCCTCTTCACGATGATGCTGGTCGCGGCCAACACCATGGCGCAATCGGTGCGCGAGCGGACGGCGGAAATGGGCGTGCTGAAGACGCTGGGGTTCTCGAACGGGACCATTCTCGCCCTCGTGCTCGCCGAGTCCGTGCTCATCGCGGCGATTGGCGGCGGGCTTGGGCTGCTCGTCGCGTGGTTGGTCGTGCAGCGCGGCGATCCGACCGGCGGGATGCTGCCGATCTTCATCCTGCCGACCCGCAACGTCGTGGCGGGGGCTGCCCTGGTGGTCGTGCTGGGACTGCTCGCCGGGCTGCTGCCCGCGCTGAACGCCATGCGGCTGAAGATCACCGACGCGCTGCGACACACGTAAGCGAGGCGCCGGGCACGGCCCGGGCCAGGAGAGGACCCTCGTGTTCAACTGGATTTCGCAGACCCTCGCCGTCACGCTGCTGAACCTGCGGACGATTCCGCAGCGCCTCGGCTCGTCGGCCGTCGCCATCGTGGGCATTGCCGGCGTCGTCGTCGTGCTCGTGTCGGTGCTGTCTATCGCGGCGGGGTTCAACGCCGTGATGCGGGACTCGGGCTCGCCGACCCGTGCCCTCGTGATGCGCAGCGGGGCCGACAGCGAGATGACGAGCGGGCTGAGCGGCCCGCAGGTGGACCTGATCTCGCAGGCGCCAGGCATCCGGCGCGACGGGCAGACGCCGCTGGCTTCGGCGGAGCTGTTCGTGATCATCGACCTGCCCCGCAGGGCCGGCAACACCCCGTCGAACGTGCCGATGCGTGGCATCCAGCCGACGGCGTTCCAGGTCCGCGAAGAGGTGCGGCTCGTCGAGGGCCGCATGTTCGAGTTCGGGACCGACGAGGTCGTGGTCGGGCGGGGCGCGCACGCGCAGTTCGCCGGGCTGGACGTGGGCGGCGAGATCGTCTCCGGCCAGACGCGGTGGCGCGTGGTCGGCGTGTTCGAGGCGGGGGGCGGCATCGCGGAGACGGAGATCTGGTGCGATGCGCGCGTGCTGCAGGGCGCCTATCGCCGCGGCAACAGCTACCAGTCGATGCTGGTGCGCCTCGATTCGTCCGACGCCTTCGAACCGTTCAAGGACTGGCTCTCGTCGAACCCGCAGCTCAACGTGCAGGTGCGGCGCGAGACCGAGTATTACGCGCAGCAGTCACGCGCGTTGTCTGGCCTGATCCGGGGCGTGGGCTTCGGCATCGCGTCGCTCATGGGCATCGGCGCCGTGTTCGGCGCCATCCTCACCATGTATACCGCCGTCTCCACGCGGTCGCGCGAGATCGCTACGCTCCGCGCGCTCGGCTTCAACGCAACGTCGGTGGTCGTCTCCGTGCTGGCCGAATCGCTCGCGCTCGGCGCGATCGGCGGGCTTATCGGCGGCCTGATCGCCTACCTCGCGTTCAACGGCTACCAGACGTCCACCATGAACTTCTCGACGTTCAGCCAGGTGGCTTTTGCGTTCCGCGTCACGTCCCAGTTGCTCGTGCTCGGCCTGATCTACGCGCTGCTCATGGGACTCGTCGGGGGACTGTTCCCCGCGATCCGCGCGGCGCGGCTGCCGATTCCAGCGGCACTGCGCGAACTCTGACGCAACGGCTCGCGGCTCGCGGCTGGTCGTGCCGCCCCGCCAACGACCCGGAGGCAACGCACGCGAGGTGCACTCCGTCCAAGACTGCTGTGACCAGCCCGGCCCCGGCACGTCGTGCTTCGATCCTGCTGGCCGTGACCCTCGCGTTGGGACACGGTGGCGACGGCCGCACTCTGACCACGCCTGGCTCGAGATCTTCGACGACGCCAGCGGCGAGTGGTATCCGGCGGACCCGTCGATTGGCATCGTGGGCCTCGACGACTGGCTGCAGGCCCGAACGGGCTTCGGTCCGCGCGTCACGCTCAACCCGCTGTCCGACGACATGATCGTGCCGTTCGCGGTGCTGGCCGATGACGGGACGGGCGCGTTCGCGATCGATCGCACGAGCCACTACCTGGTCGACGCCTTCGATCGTCCACGGCGGGGCGCTCCACACGCTGCCGGCGTGGGCGGAGTGGGCAGGACTGCTGCGGGAGCTGACCGCGCGTGCGTCGCTCGCGTTCCGCGGCGACGCAAACCTCCACGAGTCGGAGGCGGCAATCGCCAGGCTGGGGGAGGTCTACGGAAGGCTGCGCGAGCAGTACGCGGCGCGGTGACCGTCCGGACCCGGCCCGGGCCGCTGCGCTACGGCCGCTCCTCGTGCTTCTCTGCCTCGCCTTGCGGCTTCAGGGGTTCCGCCGTGATCGGGGCGAGCTTCTGGCGCTGCAGCAGGGTGTTGACCTGCGGGAGCTGCGTCCTGATCGTCGTGTCGAGTGCCTTCAACTGGGCGTCGAGTTTCCCCGAGAGCGTCCGGAACATGTCCTGGCTCTGGTCGGTGGGGCGACGGTCCGCCGATTCGACCACTCCCTGAAGGGCGGCGATCTTGTTGTTGAGCATGATCGGGTAGTTGAGCGGGTCCTCGAAGCTCTGGTTCTTCACCTGGTAGACCTGCGCTTCCACCGTGCCGAGCGCCTTCTCGAGGTCCTGCAACGCCCGGGCGGTGGGACCAACCTTGCTGTCCAACCGACCCTCCCGGTCCTTGATCTGCGGCCTGATCCCGCGCACGAGCAGCACCGCCTCGTTGGCCTGCGTGGTCTTCCGGCTGATCTGCCGGGCCAGCTCGAACTGCTGCTGGAGGTCGGCGTCGGTGACGTCGGCGAGCAGGCGCGGTTCGCGCCGGATCGCGAATGGTCGCGTCTCGGATCGGGGGCCGGCGGTGACGCGCACCTGGTAGCTGCCAGGCGGCGCGATGGGTCCGATCGTGGTGGCGGCCCACATGACGAGGCCGGGGAACTCCGCCGCGGGCGCGTAGCGCATGTCCCAGTTGACGCGGTGCAGCCCGGCGGCCACCGGCGGCCTGGGATCCGGCGGACGCCTGAAGAAGTCCTCGAGCGTTGGCGGCCCGGGCGGCGGCCGTTTCGCGTCGGCCTCCGTCCCCGTGAACGAGCGCACGACCTCGCCGCGCGCGTCGAGAATCTCGACCGTCACCTGCCCGACCGGCTGGCCGAGCCGGTAGTCGATCGCGATGCTGCGATCGAGGCCCCGCAGACCGTCCTGCGGGACGAACAGCGTCAGGTCGGTCGAGGGTGCGTCCCACTGCCGCAGCGGCGAGATGTTGTCCATGATCCAGAAGCCGCGGCCGTGGGTGGCAATGACCAGGTCGCGCTGCTCGACCACGAGGTCGTGCACCGGGGTGTCCGGCAGGTTCTGCCGCAGCGACTCCCACCGCCCCCCGTCGTCGAACGACACGTGGACGCCATGCTCGGTGCCGAGATACAGCAGCCGCGGGCGGGCGGGATCCTCGCGGATCGCCCGCGCGAAGTCGCGCGCCCCGAGTCCGGCCACGATCGTCGTCCACGTCGCCCCATAGTCGTCGGTGCGGAACACGTAGGGCGCGAAGTCATCGTGCTGATAGCGGTTGGCAGCCACGTAGGCCGATCCTGCGCGGTGCGGCGAGGCCTCCACGAGGCTGATGCGCGCGAATTCCGGCAGGCCCTTCGGCGTCACGTTGGCCCACGTCCTGCCGCCGTCCCGCGTGATCTGCACGTAGCCGTCGTCGGACCCGGTCCAGATGACGCTGCCGTCCTGCGGTGACGGCGCGATCGTGAAAATCGTCGCATAGGTCTCGACCCCGGTCTGGTCGCGCGTGATCGGCCCGCCGGAATCCCCGAGCGTCGCGGGATCGTGCCGTGTGAGGTCGGGACTGATCCGCGTCCACGACTGGCCTCCGTTGCCGGTCATCCAGAGGTGCTGCGACCCGACATACAGCGTCGTCGGATCGGTGGCCGAGAAGACGATGGGGAACGTCCACTGGAAGCGCTCGGTGATGTCCTCCGACGGATAGCCCATCGGGTTGTCGGGATGTGGGTTGATCGCCTGGCTCTGGCGCGTGCGCCGATCCAGGCGCGTGATGTGGCCGCCGTAGCTGCCGGCATAGAACACGTCGGGATTTCGCGGATCGCTGGCGATGTACCCGCTCTCCCCCCCGCCGGCCGAGTAGAACACGCGATCGACGGCGCCGAGCACGAACCCCTGGGGCGGCCGGCTCGAAACGCACGCCGTCGTGTTGTCCTGCTGTGCGCCGCACACGTGATACGGCACGTCACGGGTCGTCGTCACGTGGTAGAACTGCCCGGTCGGGTAGTCCAGGTGGCTCCAGGTCTCCCCGCCGTTGACCGTGATCGACGCGCCGCCGTCGTTCGAGGCGATGAACCGCTTCGGGTTGGTCGGATCGATCCACATGTCGTGGTTGTCGGGGTGGAGAGGGAGCAGCTCCTTCCACGTCCTGCCGCCGTCGGTGGACCTGGCAAACGCCACGTTCGGCGCGTAGACGGTGTCCTTGTCCTTCGGGTCGGCGTAGAGGCGCGTGTAGTAGAACGCGCGCTGCCGGATGTTGCGATCCTCGCTCACCCGGCGCCACGTGGCCCCCGCGTCGTCCGACACGAAGGTCCCGCCGTCCTCGGCGTCGATCTGCGCATAGACACGGGTCGAGTCCGCGCCCGACACGGCCACGCCGATCTTGCCGAGCATCCCCTTCGGCATGCCGGGGTTGCGGGAGAGTTCGGTCCAGTGATCGCCGCCGTCGGTGGACTTGAACAGCCCGCTGCCCGCGCCCCCGCTCGACATCATGTGCGCGACGCGGAACGCCTCCCACAACGACGCGTAGAGCACGCGCGGGTCGTTGGGATCGAGCACGATCTCGATGCCGCCCGTCCTGTCGTCGCGAAACAGGATTCTCTCCCACCTCTTTCCGCCGTCCTTCGAGCGGTAGATGCCCCGCTCCGGATTCCGTCCGGCCGGGTGGCCGAACGCGGCGACGTACACGAGGTCGGGGTCGGTGGGATGGACGCGTATCTTCGCGACCACCTGCGTCTCGGCGAGCCCGATGTGGGTCCACGTCCTTCCCGCGTCGGTGGACTTGTAGACCCCGTCGCCCTGCGCGATGTTGCCGCGCAGTTCGCTCTCGCCCATGCCGATGTACACGATGTCGGGATTGGAGGACGCGACGGCAACGGCGCCGACCGACGCGCTGGTGATCTGGCCGTCGGTCACCGGGCGCCAGGTCATGCCCCCGTCGGTGGTCTTCCACAGGCCGCCGCCGGTGGCGCCGAAGTAGTACTCGAACGGGCGCGCGGCGCTGCCGGCCACAGCAATCGATCGCCCGCCGCGGGCGGGCCCCAGGCTGCGCCACCGCAGCGCGCCGAACGGGCCGGCGCTGGCCGAGGATGTGGACGAACGGCTGCCCACCTGAGCGACTGGAGCCGCAGAGCCGACGGCAAGCACCGCGGCTGCCGCGAACGCGACGACGGGGACGGGAACGGCCCATCTTCTGGTCATGGCTGCAGTCTCTTACCATGGCTGCAGGCCATGGGCAAGGCCGGACCGGCCCGCGCGGAACGGCTCGCGACGGGCGGCGAGCGGCCAGCGGCCCCGGCCGCCGCGATGGTACACTTCGTGCCACAGGAGCAAGGGAGTGGAGCCCTCACATTCCACGCGTAAGCTCACCTACGAGGACTTCGAAGCGTTCCCCGACGACCTGCTCCGTCACGAGATCATCGACGGAGCGCACGTCGTGACGCCGGCGCCGGCCACGCGCCACCAACGGGTGCTGCAACGGCTCCTGCACGCGTTCCTGGGCTTCCTCGAGGCCAAGCCGATGGGCGAGGTGTTCGTCGCACCCTTCGACGTGCTGCTTTCGCACTTATCGTCGAGCCCGACCTGGTCTACCTGTCTCATGACCGGGCGCACCTTCTGACGTCGAAGAATCTGCAAGGCGCGCCCGATCTGGTGGTTGAAATCGTTTCACCCTCGACGAAGCAGCGCGACGAGCGGGTCAAGCGCTCCCTGTACAAGCGTGAGGGCGTTGAAGAGTACTGGCTCGTCGATCCCGATCTCGACAGCGTCTCGGTGTATCGGCGTGGGCCGGCCGGCCTCGGCCCGCCCGAGACGTTCAGCAAGGCGGTCGGGCACGTGCTGACGACGCCGCTGCTGCCCGGGTTCGAGGTGCCGCTGACGCGCATCCTCGCGTGACGGGGATCACATCGACGATCGCCGCGTGGTCACCCGATCGCCCCAGAGCGGTTGGTGCGCCTCCAGGGTGCGCGCGAGGTCCGATCCGGGCTTTGCGCCCGCGGCGGCCCGGCGCACGTGCTCGGCGGCGGCTCCCCGGAATTCGCCCCCGACGGCGATGAGTGCCGCCGCATACTCCATGGCCGCGTCGTCGCCACGCGCGGCAAGGGCCTGCTTGACGAGGGCGTAGCCGTCCTCCGCGGGGGCCTTCGACCGCACGCCCCTGTCGGTGTGCTGGGTCTGACGGAACGCCTCCACGGCATAACCGAGATCGAAACGCGCGAGCGCGTCGGCTGGCGCGGCACCCTTGGACGACGCGCGGGCCCTGAGCGCGCTGAAGAGCCTGTCAGCAGCGGCCGGGTCCGTGGCGGCGTACAGGGCCGCACGCCGCAGCGTCTCCATGCGGGCGAGCGTCGGCACCGACGGGCCGAGCAGCGCGACGGTATCGTCAGCAAGCCTGGACACCGTGTAGCTGGGATCGATGCTCTGCCATCCGCCCGTGCCCCACGGCAGTGAGGGCGCGGCGCTGGTGATCATCGGGAAACAGAGCAGCGGCGGGCCGGCGATCGCCAGTGACGGAGCGAGCGCGAGGAGAGACGACAGCAGGACCGGCGTGAAGGGACGTCGCATGGGGGACCTCCAGGATTCTTGCGTTCGTGGAGGAAGACGACGAGACCGCCGACAGTGTTAGCGTCAATCCGTCAATCGGCTTGCGGCCTGCGGCGCGCGGCAGCACGGCGCAGGTTTTCAACAACCCGTCGATCCGTATTCGAGGCTTGGGGGAACGGGAGGCCATACTCGGGCGAACTGGTCTTCAGCGCCAGGATCCGGTCCAGGTGCGCCAGAACTCCGCAGGGCCCAGCCCGAGTTCGTTCCACCACGCGTCGAGCATCGTCCGATCGCCGCGTAGCACGCCCTCGCGCGTGACGCCGTTCGGCGGCGGCACGAGCGACGCCAGCGTGTCGTGAACGCGCACGCGATCCTCGCCTGCCATGCGCGCCAGCAGATGCCACAGTGACAGCGCGTCGCGCGGACGGGCCGCAGCGAGCGCGGCGTCCAGCGCGCGGGCCCTCGGCTCGCCCGGGGCCCCGAAGTCCACGGCCTCGAGCGCCTCGACGAGCGCCCCGGGCGCATCCGCGAAGTACGGCGTGCCTGGCCCCCGGTCCTGGCGTGTCGCGGCCACGGCCTCGGCCGGCACCAGCGATCGCACGCCGCGATGCTCGAACCCGACCCAGCCCGCCTCCACCCGCAGCCGCCCCGACCCATCGTCCCGCACCTCGAGCGTGTAGCGGCATCCGAGGTCCACGGCCACGGCAGAGGGCGTGTCGACGATGAACTGGCCGGGTGGAGCCCAGATGAGGGCGTGCATGACCCCGCGCGCGATCGACAGGCGATGGGACGTGCGCCCGCTGTCGACGAGCTGCGCGCGCGTGCCCGGTTCGAGCTGCACCTCGCCGATCGCGCCCACCGCGAGGCGCGCGCGGCCGGTGCCCGTGTCGACCCACTCGCCTACGCCGAGCTGCGTCTCGTGGACGACGCGCGCATCCGCCCAGGAGGCGCCGTCGAGCCGCGCGAGCGTCCAGGCGTCGCCAACCGGCGTCGCGCGCCACCAGGTCCACGCGGCAGCGAAGGCCAGTACGAGGACCGCCGCGGCCGCCAGCGGCAGCCACGAGCGCACGAGGCGGTTGGGCTGCGGTCGCATGGCGGGCAGGTCCGGCGCGGGCGACTGGCTGCGCAGCGGCCGCAGCAGCGCTTCGAGTCGCTCCACGTCCGGGTCGGGGTCGCCCGTCCGATCCCAGAGATAGTGGTCGCCGCTCACGGTCGTGATCTCCCTTCGAGCGCGTCGCGCAACAGGTGCATGCCGCGATGCAGGTTCACGCGGACCGAGCCGTGCGTCAGGCCCGTGCGCGCGGCGATCTCCGGGCCTGTCATCCCCTCGACCAGCCGCAGGACCAGCGTCTCGCGATAGGCCTCCGGCAGCGCGCGGATCGCGTCCAGCACGGCCAGCGCCTCGGCGTGTTGCGGCGTCGGTCCGGCCACGTCGGTCGTCAGGGCGTCCGTCTCCCGCTGGCGCCGGTAATGGTCCCGCGAACGGTTCCTGGCGATGGCTGCGAGCCATGGTCCGAAGGCCGCCGGATCGCGGAGCCCCTCGAGCCGGCGCATGGCAAGCATGAAGACGTCGTGAACGAGGTCGTCCACGTCCGCGCGCGGCACGCGGGCGAGGAGCACGCCGTGCACCATCGGTGCGAACCGGTCGTACAGCGCCCCGAACGCGGCGCGATCGCCGGCCCGGGCGCGCCGCACGAGCACGTCGTCGCCGGACGGCCCGGCATCCCAGTCCAGGCCGGTCAGTGCGGGCATGGGGGGACTGTACTCGGTCATCGGTCGTCGGTGCTTGTCTCGGGAATAGACGCGCAGGGCGGGGAGAGTGTTAGCCCTGATCGGACAGAACGGCGGGCGGCGATCGGCGGGCGACCAGCGGCCTGAAGGGCTGAACCGTTGTTTCCATCGCGAACCGTCACCTCACTGGGAGTGAGATTGCGGATCGACGGGTCTTGAAGACTCGCGCCGAACTGGCCGCGCGCCGTGCGCCGCAGGCCGCAAGCCGATTGGTGGATTGAGGTTAGCGGCCTGCGGCGCGCGGCTGGCGGCGACAGGCCGGGGGCCGGGGGCAAGGCTGCGGGTGGGCCGAGCTCGGAGCAGGCCGCGCGAGCGTCAGTCGACAAACGGCTCCGCAGGCGCCAACTGGCGTGGGGCTGGGCCCCCACGCCGTGACGGCCGCACCTCGCCGGAGGTGCCGTTTGTCGGCGTGCGGAGCGCGAGGCCCGGCCGGAGGCTCGACCCCGGCGCGCGGCATCACCGGCCTGCGGCGCGCGGCGCACGGCTGACGCAGAGCCTACTGACAGAACAAGGAGGCGGCTTTCCTGATCACGCCGCGCCCGAAGGTGAATGCCGTCACGCCGCACGGGTCCACCTCGATCTTCGTCACGGGCACCCGCGGCATGCCCTTCTCGGGCGGCGCAAGCGCCCACGTGGCGGCGTTGTCGTGGCTGATCCACAAACCGAGATCCGTCCCCACGTATATCGAACTGCTGCCGGCCAGTCCGAGCGCGACCGTCAGGTGGGGGATGTCGACCGGCGGCCCGACGTTCTGCCAGATCGGCGCGGCGCTCGTGGCCGACGAGGTCCTGAACAGGTGTCCAGGCTGTCCTGGCGTTCCAGCGTCGATGCCCGACAACGTGACGTAGAGCGTCGAGGCTGAAGTGGGCGAGAACGCCAGGCCCGTCACCGCCCGATCGGGAACCGCGTTGCCGGCGTCGAGATCCTGCCAGTGCGCGCCCCCGTCGGTCGTCAGGCGGAGCAGACCCTTGTCCGAGCCATAGGCATAGGTGAGACAGTTCGGATCCGAGGGCGCGACGGCCACGGCGTTCACGATGTCGACAAACGCGTTGTCGAGCGAGCCCAGCGGCGAGCTGATCGCGCTGAACGCGATCGTCTTGGCTGTCGGCGCCGAGAAGAAGTTGGTCGATCGCCAGACGCGTTTGGCGCCCACGAGAACGAGGTTGCCGTTTGCGGCGCATCGGGCCGCGGGCACCCAGAAGGGCGAGGCTTTGTCGGTGATGTCGAAGCCCGTCCCCTGGAACGGGCCTGCGTCCGAGAGACCGCGCACGAGATTCACCCATTGGAGCGACGAGAACCACTGCTGCGGCACATCGCCGGCCAGGGCTGCCATGCCATCACCGCCGTACATCAGGGACCACGAGGCTGGTGGTCCCGGCTTGCGGACCAGGATCCCGTTGTCCTGGGCGCCACCGAGCAGGTGACCCGCACTGTCGCTCGCCCTGGCGCCCGCCCAGAACTGGGTGATCGACAGGTTCGTGTTGTGATTCGTCCAGAACGGCTCGTCGGGGCCCTGACTGTAGACACCCCCGTCGTTTCCCACGAGGAGACGAGGGCCGGTCCACGCGAGTGCACGCTGGTCGCCATGGATCTTCCCGCTCACCGCCGTCCAGAGGCCGTTCGCGAATCGCCACAGCTCGATGCCGGTGGCGAAGACGATCCCCGGATCGACCGGATCGACGATGATCTGGTGAGTGCTCATGCCGACGAAGTAGCCCCGGACATACGCGCCCTTGGACCCCAGCGACTCCAGCCCGGTGACCGGGATCTTGCTCCATGTGGGTTGCGGGGCCCACGCATTGTCGGACCGGAACAGGCCGATCAGCAGGTCGTACTCATTGCCGCCGCCACGAACGCTGACGTACACCGTGTCGGGCTGCGAAGGCGCCACTGCCAACTTGATCTCGCTCGCCTCGTGTGGCGGCATGTTCCACGGTCCCGCGATCTTCTCCCAGCTCACGCCGCCGTCGAGCGTGCGGAATATGCCACTCGGCCCGAGTCCAAAGAGGTCGGAGCGCAGGCCCGCATACCGCCACCCGAACGCCGAGGGATGCACCACCACGTCGGTGGCGTGACCCTGGAGCTGCAGATCCCAGGTGACGCCTGCGTCGCCGGACTCGTAGATCCCCGCGGGTGAGGCCGGCTCGGGCGCCAGGCCCTCCAGGATCGGCCCAAGGCGGTCCAGCGCGGCGACAACCAGCCTGTCCGGGTCCGAGGGGGAGACCCGAATCGCGGCAGGAGTCAGTTCCTCCAGGGTGCCCGTGCCCACGAGCGTCCACGTCGCGCCGCCATCGCTCGACCGCAGGATGCCCTGGCCGGGGTACGTGCCTCCATGCGGGTCGTATTCTCCCGTCCCGGCATAGACGCGGGTCGGGTGAGCCGGTGCGAAGGCAATCGCCGACATGGCCAGCGTCGGCTGCGCGTCTGTTCTCGCGAGCCAGGTCTGCCCGCCATCGAAGGTCTCCCAGACGCCGCCGGTGGCGGCGCCAATGAGCCAGTGCAGCGCGTTCGAGGGATCCGCGGCGACGGCGTCAACGCGTCCCGACCATCGTTTGTCGCCCGATTCAATCGGGGCGGGTCCGAGATTCACCCACACGTCGGGATCGAGCCGTGCGACACCGATCTGACGAATGGCGCTCGTGAGCGAGCCCTTCCACTGACCTCTCAGGGGGTAGGCGCGAGCACCGAGGATCGTGCGCGCCCGCTGGCGCCAGAGGGCGTGTCGATCGAGCGGCACGCAGTCGTTCAGGCGCCCGTCACGTCGGAACTCCGCGCACTGCGCGAGCGCACCACTCACGCGCGTCGCCCCACGCAGGTCGGGGGTGCGCAATTCGCCGGCAAGCGTCGAACAGGTCGCTCCGTCGATGGCCGCCACGAGTTGCGATCCGCGCGGGAGGCTCCGGCACGACGTCCACCGGGCGACCAGGCGTGTGTTGCCCCTCGGGTCCAGCGAGAGGCGCACCGGCACCGGCCCGCACCACGGATCCAGTGAGGCGCGCCCCTCGAACAGGCTCACGGACTTGATCGGGCCGGTGCGCGACCGCGTATCGGCATCGGCGGCCAGGAGGAACCGGCCCGTGGTGCACAGCGTGACGGCCGGCGACTCCCGCGTGCCCTGGGACACGACCGTGGCGGCAGCCGCCACAGCGGTCGCCACTGTCAGCACCAGGACGACGCGCCGGACGTATCGACCAGAGATCATCACCTGTCTGGCTGATCCGGATCGTCGCGGACTTCACCTGCCAGCGCGCGAATGGCCAGATCCACCAGCGAGAGGACGATCTGGCGCTCATCCTCGCGCGTCCCGCGGACGTCGACGATCCAATCCTCGCCCTCGCCATCGACAACGGAACGGATTCGTTCGAGGGTGAGGCGCGCCGCGCGGATCCGCCCGGCCTCAGCGAGGGTCTGCACGCTCGCGAACCGCGACATCAACGTGCTCCGACGTCGCTCCGCCACGGGAAACGGGCCGGGCACGGGCACGAACTGGACGAACGTCTCTGCATACTTGGACAACGGGATGACCTCCACCGGGCCGATGTGCGGGGTCCGCGTCTCGACCGAGAGGAGCCCGCCAGGGCCACCACCATCCACCTTGACCTTGGCCTGCGACGAGATGGGAAACTGATACGACACGAGCCCGAACGCAAGCGTCCTGTCTCCGTTCCCCGGTGCCGACCCGACGCACACCGGGTTCTCGAAGTAGAACCAGATGATGGAGTCCCACTTCTCGGCGGCCGTCGGGGACCGGCTTCCCGGCGGCCCGTTCACGATGTAGAGACGGTCGCCGGCGGCGCCGTTGCCGTCCAGGTCCAACGTCGGCGTCGGCCATCCCGTCTTGAGCGACAGGGCGTCCACACAGGGAGTGCTGACGATGCCGTACGCCTGTGACAGGTCGAGGCGATACTCGTAGCCCGTCAGACCTGCCGCCGGGGAACCCGGCGCGGCTTCGAACGTTCGCACCTCGAGTCGCCCTTCACCAGCCGCGCCAGGCACCGTGAACGTCTGGATCGTCGTCGTGGACGGGACGGGCGTGCACGAGGGACTGAACAGGCACCTGATGTGCTCAGCAGCAGTGGGCACGAGCGGAAGATCGACGTGCTCGGCACGCGCCGTTGGTGCCACACACGTCGCCAGGGCAACGGCAAGGGTGAGGGTCCAAGTGGGTCGCATCGCAACCTCCGCTCCTGACGTTAGACGACGAGCTGGACTTGAACCTCATAGTGTACGTGTTGGGAGCGAAGCTGCCTATGACACTGATCATATCGGCACTGGCTCACCATCACATGGCGGGCGGTCTGTGACGAAAGCGCACATGGGCGCGCAAGAGCCGTACGCCGCCGTACGCCGTACGCCGTCACTTCCCCACCATCGCCGGCAGGTTGTGCCAGTTCACGATGACGGTCACGGGTGCCGTGTCGCTGGCCTGCGCGCCGACGGGACGCCGGAGCAGGAACCGCTCGCCATCCGGCGCGGGCGCGTATTGATCGAAGGCCGCCGACCCGGTCAGTCCGGTGCTGAACAGCAGCGTGGCTCGCGCGGCCTGCCGCGGCCCGCCGACCGGGATCGCCACCGACATCAGCCCGCCGTCCGGCGACAGGAAGAACAGCTCTTTGCCGTCCGCGCGCCATCGCGGCTGCACGCCGCCGGCGGCCGACATCTGCCAGCGCTCACCGGTCGGCGGGAACGGCATCACGAACACCTGCGGCACCTCGCGCTCGACCGCGTGGAACGCCACCCACCGTCCATCGGGGGAGAAGCGCGGCTCGTCGGCCAACTGGAGCCCCTGCACCAGCGGGATGTCCTCCGTGCCGTCCACGGCGATGGCCCAGATTTCGTAGCTGCGCCCCATGGGCCGCCCGACGGCGAGGTACCGGCCGTCGCGGCTCCACGAGTCCGGGTAGCCAATCCAGTCGCGGATCACCCGCGCCTCGCCGCCGTTGACCGGGGCCACCACCGTCTGCCGGCCGCGCCGGAACGCGAGGCGCGTGCCGTCGGGGGACAGGGTTGGGTCCGAATAGGTGACCGACGCGTCGCCGACCGCCTGTCCCACCTGGTCGCGCGCGAGATCGAGCAGCGCGATGGACGTGCTGTTCAAGTCCCTCGAGCGCTGCACGGCAACGACGCGCTGCCCGTCGGCCGACAGGTCGAAGTTGGTGTACGACTCGGGCTGCCCCACGACCGCCTGCCGACGGCCGACGCGATCCACCCACTCGAACTGCACGCGCGTCATACCGATCGCACGGTAGACGAGCACGCCGCCCGGCGAGACGTCAGCGGCCAGCCATCCGCCCGGGTGCCAGTCCACGTCGGGGGAGATCGTCACCGGCGTGCCCTGAAAGGCCGCACGCCCGAAATCGAACGGGTGCGCGACGAGTGCCCCGTTCTGCCCATAGATCAGGAACCCTGCGGGATCGACGAGCGGGCGCGTGATGGTGCCCGGTGTCGCGACGACGACGGGCTCGCCGCCGTCGAGAGAACCGATGCGCAGCTCGCGCGTGCCGTCGCGCCGGACCGCGCTGTAGAGGAATCGCCGTCCGTCCGGCAGCCAGCGCGGGCCGCCATGGGCAGCCCACGGCTCTGCACCCCCCGCGGGCGCGCGGGCGTTGTCCTCCTCGACACTGGTGACCGGGCGTGGCGGATCGGACGGTCGCGACGGATCGATGCCGACGATGCGGGGGCCGACCCCGACGAGCAGTCCGCCCTCGGCGTGCCAGCTCATGCCGCTGCGGCTGAAGTCGCTCGCCAGTTGCATCACGGGCCCGCCGACGAGCGTGATCGTCTGCACGGCGCCCGCGATGTCCCAGATCACCAGTTCGTCGTCGCGCATGAACGCCACGCGCCGGCTGTCCGGTGAGAACACGGGGTGCACGCCGCCGATGCTCTCCGGGATCGCCCGCACATCGTCGGACTCGAGGTGACGCAGGAAGAGACCGCCTCGGGTGCCGGTTTCCGCGTTGGCGCTCGGCAGGGCCTGCCAGGCGATGCTGTTGCCGTCGGGGGAAACGGCGACGGCGGGCGGATAGCCGATGAGCGCTGGAATCGTGAATCGGATGAGGCGATCCTCTGTCGAACGCACGCCCGGTCCGACCGTCGCCCGGCCCGCGATGAGACCCAGGGCGAGCATGGCGGCGCCCAGGCCGGCCGCCGCCAGGAGATGCGTCCGGCGTCGGCGCGTGACGGGCGGCGGAGCCTCGGCAGCGGCACTCCGCGCGGCCAGGCTCGACGAATCGCTGCCGACCGCGTCGAGCGCGAACGCCAGGTCGCGTGCGGACTGGAAGCGCTCGGCCGGCTGCTTCTCGAGGCATCGCCTGATGATGCGGTCGAGGGACACCGGCACGCTGGAGACGGACGACCCGAGCTCTGGCGGATCGTTGCGCAGGATCGCCGACATCGTGTCGGCCGCGGTGTCGCCGCTGAAGGCGCGGCCCCCGCTGACGCACTCGTAGAGCACCGCGCCGAGCGCGAAGATATCCGCGCGGGCATCGACGACCTGGCCTCGCACCTGCTCCGGCGCCATGTAGCCGACGGTGCCGAGAATCGTGCCCGCACCCGTCTCGACGCCAGCGGATCCGAGTACGGTCTGATCGTGCGACCCGGCGGTGCGGGCCGGCTGCGTCACCTGCGCGAGGCCGAAGTCGAGGATCTTCACGCGGCCGTCGCTGGTGAGGAAGATGTTCTCGGGCTTGAGGTCGCGATGGACGATGCCGCGCTCGTGCGCGGCGGCGAGCCCACTGGCGATGTGCTGAGCGTAGTCGAGCGCCTTGCGCAGCGCCAGGGGTCCCTCGGCGAGCCGCTGCCGCAGCGTCTCCCCATCGAGGAGTTCCATCACCGCGTAGGTCAGGCCGTCGTGCTGCCCGACATCGTGGATCGCGAGAATGTTCGGGTGCGACAGCGCGGCGACGGCCTGGACCTCGCGTTCGAATCGGGCAAGCGCCTCACGATCGCCCGCGAGGTGGGAGGCGAGGACCTTGATCGCGACGTCGCGATTGAGCCGCGTATCGCGGGCGCGATAGACCTCGCCCATTCCGCCCGCCCCGATCGCCGCTACGATCTGGTATGGGCCCAGGACCGTGCCTGGAGCAGGAGCCATTGCCGGGATTATATGCCGTGGGCCCCGGCGTCATCGGCCGAGAGCACCTACTGCTTGCTGACGGTCACGTAATACAGATCGGTCGCCACGTCGAACTCGTCTCTCGTCAGCGTCGTCGTCATCGTCTGCCATTCGGTGGTCGGGCGGAGCAGGTCCCAGCGGCCCTTCAGCCCGGCCCTGATCGGCATGGCGAAGCCTTCAACAGCGGCGTTCCATCGGTACGCGACCTGCCCGCCGTCCTGGAACTGCAGGTCGAGCATCGGGACCCGCGGCTGGCGCAGGTACTGATCGAACAGGGGCTTCAGGTCCTGCTTCGTCCCGCGGCTGAAATACTCCACGACCTCGTCGGTCGACACGGCGCGATACTTGAACCGCTCGTAGAACCCGCGGATCAGTGGCCACCAGCGGGTGTCGTCCCCGACGACGCTGCGCAGTGTGTGAAGGAACAGCGCCCCCTTGAAGTACTGGTCGCCAGGCGGCGTGCGATTGATGCCCGCTGGCGGGACGATGGGTTCCTGATTGCGGACCTTCGACTTGTAGCCGTTCAGGTACTTGACGGCGTCCTCGTAGCCGAACACATGCTCCACGTAGAGGGCCTCCAGGTACGTCGCCCACCCCTCGTGGACCCACATGTCGGACAGATCGGCGTCGGTGACCGCGTTGCCGAACCACTCGTGGGCGCTCTCGTGGATGATGATGAAGTCGAACTTCAGGCTGACACCGACCCCCGTCCAGTCCCGCTCGAGATAGCCGTTGGCGAACCGGTTGCCATAGGTCACGGCGCTCTGGTGCTCCATGCCCGAGTAGGGCACCTCGATCAGCTTGAAGCCGTCCTTCTCGAACGGATAGCGGCCGAAGTACTTCTCGAAGGCCTCGATCATCGACCGCGCCTGGGCGAACTGCGTGCGTGCCTTCTCGAGGTTCTCGGGCAGGACGTAGAAGTCGAGCGTGTGGCCGTTCGCCGTGTCGGTGAAGTGGACGTAGTGGCCGATGTTCAGCGACACGCTGTAGTTGTTGATCGGGTACTGGATCAGCCAGTCCCAGCGCGTGTACCCGTCGCCCAGGTCCGTCTTGCCCAGGAACTTCCCGTTGGACACGTCCACCAGGTCGTTCGGGATGGACACGCTGAGGCGCATGTGCTCCACCTCGTCGCGGAGCTGGTCCTTGTTCGGCCACCAGGCGCTCGCGCCGATGCCCTGGCAGGCCGTGGTGATCCAGTGACGGCCGGCGGGATCCTTGCGGAACGCCAGGCCGCCGAACCGCCCGACCTCCTTCGGGTGGCCTGAGTAGTGCACGTCGATCGCGTACTCACGGCCCTTGCGCAGCGTCCTGGGGAAGTCGACGAACAGCGCGCCGGAATCGCGCTCGTACTTCAGCGGCGTCGTCCCCTGCACGACCCGGTCGACACCCAGCGCCTCCGTCAGATCGAGCTGGATCCGGGTGGCATCCGCCAGCATCCGGAACCTGATCGTGTTTCGCCCGCTGATGAACTTCTCCTCGGGATCGACACGGACGTCGAGCTGGTACGACAGCAGGTCGTTGTTCGCGCGGTACGGACCGTAGCCTCCCCGCAGGAGGTCGGCTTTCGTCGGTTCACGCGGCGGCGCAGGAGGCTGCGGTCCTCGCATCTGGTACTCGCGCGGCGGCTCCTCTCCCTTGAGCCACTTCACGAAGTAGTCCCAGCGGCGCCGCATCATGTAGGCGGAGGCCTCGCCGTACCCGTGGTCCTGGTTCGGCAGCATGAGCAGGTCGAAGTCCTTGTTCGCCTTGACGAGCGCATCGACGACGAGGAGGGTCTGAGACGGCGGCACGTTGGTGTCCATCGTGCCGTGCGCCAGCAGAAGGCGCCCTCTCAGGTTCCCGGCGAGGAGCTGGTTGGCCTCGGCTTCGTAGCTGTCGCGCCCGTCCGCGTCTCGCGTCAGCGGGCCCTGATAGCGCTCGCCCCAGTCGTCCTCGTTGAGTCGCTGGTCGTGGTTGCCGGACTCCGCGATGCCCACCTTGAAGAAGTCCGGGAAGCGGAACATCGCCGTCGTGGTCGCAAACCCGCCCCCGGAATGACCCCAGATGCCTGCACGTTCGAGGTCGATCCAGGGGAAGCGCGCCGCCAGCTCCTTCATGCCGGCAATCTGATCGGGAATCGTGTTGTCGCGACCCATGGCCCCGTAGTAGGCGTCCTGGAAGCCCTTCGACCGTCCGGGCGTCCCCATGCCGTCGATCGTGACGACGATGAACCCGAGTTCGGCCAGGGCCTGCCGATCGCTCCGGGCGGCGGCGAAGGCGCGACTGCCCGTGCTCCCGGTCTGCGGGCCGGGATAGACGTGGTTGACGATGGGGTACTTGCGCGTCGCGTCGAAGCGCGTGGGGCGGAACAGCAGGCCGTAGAGGTCGGTCGTGCCGTCGCGGGCCTTCACGCGGATCGGCATCGGCGGCTGCCACCCGGCGGCGAGCAGGCGCGTGATGTCGGCCTTCTCGAGCATCATCAGGAACCTGCCGTCGGCGTCCCGCAGCGTGGCCGCCGGTTCGGCGTCCGGTCTCGATGATGTATCGACGATGAAGCGGCGCGAGGGGGAGAGCTGGATCGTGTGGTCCCCGGACGTGGGCGTGAGCCGCGTGTACCCCGTGCCGTCGAGGCCAATCCGGTAGGCATGACGGAAGTACGGGTCCTCGCCGGCCTCACGACCCTGGGCCTGGAACCAGATCGTCCGCGTCGGCTCGTCGACGCGAATGAGCTGCATGACCGGGCCCTCGCCGGAGGTGATCTGACGCTTCAGCGCGCCGGTGCCGAGGTCGTGCAGGTAGAGGTGGCCCCAGCCGTCGCGCTCGGAGTACCAGAGGAACTCGTTGGAGGACCACAGGACCTGGCACCCGATGCGCGACTCGTACTGCGTCGCGACCGTCTCTTCCATGACCGTGCGCACGGCGCCGGTGCCGGCGTCGGCGATGCGCAGGACGGCCTGCTTGTGGTCGCGGGACGTGGAGATGAACGCCAGCCTGCCGGCATCCGGACTCCACTGCCAGTCGGTCACGTTCACATCGTCGCCCAGCGTCGCGCGGTGGTAGTCTGGCGGCATCTGGAGGCGGGTCATGCGCCCCGTGCTGGCGTCGATGACGACGCGGTGCAGCATGGCGACAACGGTGTCACCCGGGAGGGGAAACTTCGAGACGCGGAGCGTCGGGTGGGTCACCGGGTTGGTCGGCGTGCTCACGAGGTACATCTCGCCGACCTCGCGCTCGTCCTGCTGGTAGGTGGCGATCTTCGTGGAATCGGACGACCACAGCACGACGGGGCGATCGCTGCTGCGCCAGCCGGCGTTGTCGGTCGCGTATCCGAAGTACTTGACGCCGTCGGTCGTGAGCGGACGCTCCTCGCCCGTGGCCGTGTCGCGAATCCGGAGGTTCCAGTCGCGGATGAACACGGCGCGTCGGCCATCGGGAGACGGGACCGTGTTCCCAGTCGCGCCGCGTCGGCCGGCCGGCCGGGAACCCGGGCCGGGCGGTTCGGCCAGAGGGACGGGGGCGGGACCGACGTCAGCACAGCGAGCGCCGGCGACGTCGCAGGTCCAGCGGCGGACGTTCAGATCGAAGGAGACGGACCCGAGATCGGGGGACAGGTCGATCGTCGAGAACGGAAGGGTGTGCGCACCGAAACTGCCCTTGGCCGCGGCGGACAGGGTCGCGGCCAGGCGCGCATGATCGAACGCCGGCTGGCGGGTGCGGGCGGTCGGCGCCACGAGGACGAACTCGTACCCGTCGGCCACCTGATTGCGGTACCAGAACCGATCGTCCGTGAGCCAGTTCGCCCTGACCGCGCCGCCGATGACGAGGGGGTTCACGCTCGGCGCGAGAAAGCGCTCTGCCCGTGCGTAGTCGTCTGCCGTCAACGCGCGCAGCGCGTCCGGGCGCCGCTCCTGCGCGGCGGCTGTCCCCATGAGCAGCAGGACGGAGGCGGTGACCCCGGCAATGAAAGCACCCTGACGAGGGCGCGGTGACTGGGCGGACGGCGGCATGGGGAGTCTCCTGGACGCGCGGCGAGTCTCGGCCGCCGATGGGGATGATAGCCCTGATGTGACAATCGGCCTGCGGCCTGCGGCGCACGGCCTGCGGCGCACGGCGCGCGGCCAGCACGGCGCAAACCCTGGCACTCGGCACTCTACTCTCTGCACCTTCACCACACGCGCGATAATCCGGAGAGCCTGTCGAGCCCCCGCGGCTGAATTCGGCCTGATTCCCGCCCGCCGCGCTCCAAGCCCAGGTCCAGATCAACCTGGCCGGCGAGTGGGGCAGCAACTGTCGGGCCGTACGACGGCGTCCCCAACGTGTATCACCTGAGCGCCGTGTTGTGGACGCCCGAGCGGTAAGGTCAGCGCTGGACGAGCGCGACGACCTTGGCCCAGTCCGCCTCTCGCCACATGTTGGCGTGCTGCACGCAGCCCTGCGGCGGGGCGTCCCACCGATCGACCGGCCGCGAGATGAGCTCGTCGCCGGTCACGGTCACGCATCGCCCGAAATCGCGGAGGTGCAGAATCTGCGGCGTCGTGCGCGGCAGGGTGAGATCGAAGTAGTCCCAGTTGGTGCGCACGATCTGCCGGCAGCCTGGGGCATGACTCTCGGCGACGATCGTGCCGGGCATCGCGTAGCGGCCATTCGCCCGCTCGGCGGTGGATACTTCCACGAAGCAGGCTGGTTCGCTGGCCGCCTCGGGTGAGAGTTCCGCAAGCGCGCGACGGGCCGCGTCGTGTGCGTCCACCGCGCTCCAGTACCACTGGCCGTTGGCGTCCCGCGGTGGGGACGCGTTGGCCTGAGCCTCCTGGCGCGTGACGGCGATTTCGTGTTCCAGCGAGCGCAGCCGGGCCGCGTAGTTGGATGGCCGCGACGTGCGCAGCTCCCCGTTCTGCTTGTCGAAGGTGTCGCGCTTCTGCTGCTCCCAGGCCGGCGCCATCACCTCGTCGAGTTTCTTCCTGTAGCCGGCCAGACGGTCGTCGGCGGTCTTGCGATCCTTCTCGAAGGCGGGCATCGCCGCTTCGAGCGCACGCGCGACTGGCACCGGCGCCCACGGATCCCGCCCGCCACGGGTGATCAGGGCCCACTGGCCCTCGTAGACCGGGATGCCCCGCCAGGTTGCCGTGACACGAGGCCGGAGATAGAAGGGCTCGGCGGGCCGATCGCCGGGCCGGGCCTCGGTCG
>CAYLZN010000060.1:0-22737 GCA_964387935.1 uncultured Vicinamibacteraceae bacterium
CGTAGAAGGTGTTCAGCCCGGTGAGGACCATGTCCAGCGCGCGGCCCTGGCCCAGGAGCAGGCATCTCTCAGGAGCAAATCCCCATGGCCTTCACCCGTCGCGAACTGATCACCACCGGCCTGGCGCTCGGCGCCTCCGCCGTTCTGCCATTCGATCGCCTGTCGGCGCAAGCGGGCGCCCTCATCACGCGCAAGATCCCGAGCTCTGGCGAAGCGCTGCCCGTCATCGGCATCGGCACCGCCCGGCGCTTCGACGTTGCGGCCGATGCCCCCGAACGTGCCGAGATCAAGGAGGTCCTCCGGCGGTTCGCCGCGGCCGGCGGAAGGGTCATCGACACCGCGCCGAGCTACGGCATGGCCGAGTCCACGGTTGGCGATCTCGTCGCCGACCTCGGCAACCGCACAGCCTTCTTCCTCGCCACGAAAGTGGGTGCCGAAGGGAAGGAGGCTGGCATCGCGCAGCTCGAGGCGTCGATGCGGAAGCTGAAGACCGACACCCTCGATCTCGTGCAGGTGCACAACCTGCGAGACTTCGCGACCCAGATCGCCACGCTGCGGGAGTGGAAGGCGAAGGGGCGCATCCGTCACGTCGGCGTGAGCACGTCGTCGGATGGCCAGTACCCGCAGTTCGAGCAGACGTTGCGCGCCGAGGCGATGGACGCCATCCAGGTGGACTACGCGCTCGACAATCGGAACGCGGCCGAGCGCATCCTGCCGCTCGCGGCAGACCGGGGGATGGCGGTGCTCGTCAACCTGCCGTTCGGGCGCGGGCGGCTCTTCCAGGCCGTGCAGGGCACGCCGCTGCCGGAGTGGGCTCGCGACTTCGACTGTGCCAGCTGGGCGCAGTTCTTCCTCAAGTACATCGTGTCGCACCCCGCGGTCACGTGTGCGGTGCCCGGCACCGCCCAGGTGAAGTACGTCGCCGACAACCTGGGCGCCGCCCAGGGCCGCCTGCCAGACGCCGCCATGCGCAGGCGCATGGAGCAGTTCATCGACGCGCTGTGAGCGGCGGGGGCATCGCCCGCCGTTCCCGCGCCCGGTCGAGCAGGTTCTTGACCGCCCCGACACTCCAGTCGTCTTCGGGCAGCGTGCGCCGACGCCCCGGGATCACGTCAGGGGACAGCGATCGGACCCGCAGGCCCTCGCGCAGGAGCAACTCGGCAGAGGCCGCATCCTGTTGTGCCAGACGCACCGCTGCGAGATTGATCGTATAGATCGCGACCAACTGGTGATCCGACCCCAGGACCGGGCGGACGATGGCCAGTGCGCCCTGCAGGGCGGACGCCGCTTCGTCGTCCCTGCCCTGCGTGCGCAGCACGTGCGACAGGCTGTTGAGTGCCGTCGCCAGCAGCGGATGCTGGTCCCCCAGGGCCGTCCGATGGATCTCCATGGCCTGGCGGAACAGCGCTTCAGCTGAGGTCAGGTCACCCCTGGCGGCGGCGAGCAGGCCGAGGTCGTGCAGGGTCGTGCCGGTGTTCGGGTGGGTGTCGCCGCGCACCCTCCGGTTCAGGTCCAGGCACTCGCGCAGCAACGCCTCGGCGCCGTCGAGATCGCCGTTCAATCGAAGGACGGCGGCCAGGTCGCTGAGGCTCACCGCCGTTTCCCGGTGCTCCTCTCCAAGCACGCGCTGACGGATCGCCAGCGCCTCCCGCTGAAGGGGCTCTGACCGCTGGTTGAAGCCGCGATCCTGATAGACGCGCCCGAGTTCGACCATGGTCACGGCGTTGTCCGGGTGGTCCGAGCCGAGGAGATGGCGGCGCATCTCGAGCGCTCGCTCCAGGCTCTGCTCCGCCGTGGCGTAGTCCCCCTTCTCCGTGTGCAGGGCTCCCAGTTCCGTGAGCGTCTGCGCGAGGCGCAGATCCTCGGGGCCGAACACCCGCTCGCCGCTTGCGAGTGCCTGCTCGAGCAGCAGTTGCGCCGTGTCGTACACCCCGTACCGTCGGTAGATCCTGCCGAGCACGGTCAGGATCTCCGCCTGGGCCTCGGGCTGGTCGGTGAGTTCCTGCTGCACCTTGGCGACGCCTCCGTCGAGAAGCCCCCGCACCGTCACGCCCTCCCGTGTGGCGCGGTTCGCGATGGGGTCGGCGCCCATCAGCAACCCGGTGAGCACCTCGCTCACCCTGGCGGCCTTCGCCGCCTCGCGGCGGGCGCGGTCGCGCTCGGTTGACACTCTGTTCGCGTACACCACGGTCAGGCCCGCCACGAGCGCCACGACCACGGCGGCCGCCGCGACGCCCCACGCGTGCCGCCCGACGAATTTCGCTGCGCGATACCGCACTGTATCGGGCCGCGCGCTGATGGGTTCGCCCTGCAGGTGCCGGCGCAGATCGTCGGCCATGGCCGCTACCGACGCATAGCGCTCCAAGGGCTCCTTCTTCAGCGCCTTGGCGACGATGGTGTCGAGGTCCCCTCGCAGGGCCCGCTGCAGTCGTGACGGTGTGCTTCCGCAGCGCGCCGCGTGGCGCGCGACGGCCTCCGGGTCCTCAGGATCGTCGACCACGGCGTCGGACATCCTGCGCGGCTCCTCCTCGACGACGGCGCGAACGAGCGCCGCCGGGGTACTGAGCGCGCGACCGGCCGGGTGCTGCCCGGTGAGCAGCAGGTAGAGGAGCACGCCCAGCGCGTACACGTCGGTGGCCGTGGTCACCGGTCCCTGGGAGAGCTGCTCGGGTGCTGCAAACGCAGGCGTCAGCGCGGCGCCGGCCTCGCGCGTGATCGCGCTGGCATCAGCGGCTGCAGAATCCTCCAGGGCCCCATCGTGGGTGAAGAGCTTGGCGATGCCGAAATCGAGCAGTTTGACCCGCGCCTCGTCACTCACCAGCACGTTCTGCGGCTTGATGTCCCGGTGCACGATCAGGTTGGCGTGCACGTGGGCCACCGCGCCCAGGACATCAAGGCACAGGCGGAGCCTGGCGTCGAGGCCGAGCGAACGCTCCGCGCAGTACCGATCGATGGTCTGGCCCTCGACGAACTCCAGCACGAGATACGGCTGGCCGGTGGCCGTGACACCAGCGTCGATGAGGTGCGCCACGTGGGGATGCGTGATCCGGGCGAGGATCTGGCCTTCACGCTGGAATCGCCCTTCAACCGCGCGACCGACCAGCGCGGCATTGAGCAGCTTGACGGCAGCACGGCCCTTGAAGCGCCCGTCGCAGCGTTCGGCCAGCCACACGCTGCCCATCCCGCCCTGACCGATGAGGGACACGAGCCGGTAGGCTCCGAGGATCTGTCCCGCCCGCGGCGGCATCGGCGCGGGGCGCCAGGCCGGGCGAGCCGTCGCCTCCAGGAACCCGGAGGCCTCGACACCCGCGTGCTCGTCGAGCAGCGAGCGCAGATCCGCCGCGAGCGTCGTGTCTCGCTCGGAGAGTGACGCCAGCCACGCAGCCCGATCGTCGCGAGGCAGATCCAGGGCCTCGTCCAGCAAGCGGCTGAGCGCGCGCCAACGCTCAGGATCGACCGGTGGCATCGAAGGCACGATCATACGCCACGGGTGCGGCCTGGGCCGCACGAACATGGTGGAAGCGGCGCTACCTCGCCAATACCTTCACGTCCGGATAGCCCATCAAGGCGAGCACGAAGTAGGTCACCGCTGCCTCGCCGGGATCGTCGGCCACGCACACGAGTTCGGCGTAGCGCGGCACGCCCGCTTTCGTGAGGATGTTCCAGAGGTCCTTGGCGGCTCTTGGTGTGCCGTCAGCGTTGAGCAGGTCGACGTACGGCACGTGCACGACCTTGCCGTCGGGCACCTGCGACGGCAGGCTCCTCCCCGAGGCGACGAAGACCTTCGGGAACACGCCGGATGTCTGTGCCGGTTCCGAGATGAGCACGCCCTTGCGCGCGCCGGCGGGGTACGACTTGGGCTCGATGGCGAGATCGGAGGGCGATTTCTTCGGGCCGACCACAGTCGGCGTATTCGCCAGCTTGAACCCCTGCTGGGTCCAGCGGTCGAGGGAGTCCATCAGCACCGAGGTCTTCTTCTGACCGAGATCCGTCAGCAGCAGGAAGGCCAGGGCCGCCTCCGGCGTCACCCCGCCGCCTGACACCACCACAGCCTCGAGCGACGGGTCCACGCCCGCAGCGCCCAGGACCTCGGCGAGCGTCGACGGGGCCTGGAGGTGACGTCTGAACACGCTCGCCGGGACATGGAGCGCAAAGGGCACGTGCGACTGGGCGTGGGCCTCCGCTGGCCGCACATCGACGATCGTGACCGGGGCCCCGAGGTAGGTCCGCAGCATCTGGCTGCTCGTCCACTGCAGCCAGGCGGCCTCCCGCATCAGGTACGGCGCATCGTAGGTCCAGTACGGCAGCTGGCGCTCGTCGCTGAGCCACCCCAGCTCGGACTCGGTGAAGAGCTTGACGTTCGGGTAGTCGAGCAGGAACTTCAGCGCGAAGAATGGCGCGCTCGCCGCGACGCCGCCGCCGCAATAGGTGTGGACCTCCTGGTCCGGCCTGATGTTCAGGTGCTTCAGGATTCGACGCAGTTCCTCAGGCGACTTGAAGGTCTTGTCGGGATTGTAGAGGTCGGCGCTCGGCAGGAGGATGCCATTCGGAATGTGACCGGCCCGGCCGAAGGGTATGACTTCGCCGAAGTGCCAGTCGGCCCCCAGGGCCTCGACCAGCGCGTACTTCTGCGGCTCCCCGGACGCCGCGAGCACCTGGGGCAGCCTTGCCCTCACGGCTTCGTTCGGTGTCGTGATCCTGAAGGTGCCTGCGCGGCGTGGCGTGGTCACCTCCTTCGTGACCGGCAGCCCGGCTTCCTGCCACTTCGCCAGGCCGCCGTCGAGGATGACGAGGTTCTTTGGCGGAAAGCCGTGGTAGTAGAGCGAAAAGAACAGGCGGGTGGCCATGTAGCTGCCACCCTGGTCGTACAGCACCAACGTCAGCTCCGGGCTGACGCCCCACGACTGGTAGAGGCGCTCCGACTGGGCGAGCGGCACTTCCTTGCCGCCGTAGACGAAGGCGTCCACGTTGACGGCCCCTGGGATGTGCTGCGCCGCATGGGCTTGCGCGAGCGAGGCATCGAGCACGAGGACGTTCGGGTCGCGAAGGTGCTGCTCCAGCCATTCGACCGTCACCAGGTGACGGGTGATGCCATCCGCTGCGCCGGCGGGTGGAGGCAGGAACAGCCCGGCGGCAAGACCGAGAACCGTACCGAGCCTGACGTGAAACCGCATGTCGTCCTCCCGGGAGAGCCAACGGCGGGCGCCTGGCCGGTCAACGGCAAGGGCGACCTTCTCGGCGCTTACGTGTGGCCGACGCTGGAAGTTCCTGCCGACCGCTTCAGGCCCGGTGGCCGCCTGCTCCCAGCCGTCCCCCCAGCCACGCCATGGGCAGGTAGGCCCCGACCAGATCGACGATGTTGAACCACAGGGGCGCGGGGAGCATCAGCACGTTGGTCACGCCGCCGATCAGGAACACCACGCCAATCATGAACGCCAGCACGGTCTTGCGGCTCGCGGCGAACGCCGCCGTGACGGTCGCCCCCACGAGCGTGCCGAGCGCGTGCGCCAGGAACGGGAACAGGAAGTGCCGCGGCTCGAAGAGGTGAATCGAGCGCTTCAGGCCTTCCAGGCTCGTGACGTCGGCGCCCGCGGGCGGCGGGATGACGCTGCCGCTGATCGTGATCAGCCCGCCGTTGACGAGGCTTCCGACGATCACGCCTGCGGCCACGGCCAGCACGTTTCGAAGAACCGGCTTCATCGTCTTCTCCTCTGGGCGGAACGGGCACAAGACTACCAGATGCCGCTCGCGGCTAGAATCACCCATGCGCCTCCGCCATCGCCCTCTCTCGTCGAGGCTGCGCACGCTCGCCCTGATCGGCCTGATCGGCGTGGCCGCCGGCGCCCCACGGGGCGTCACGGCGACGGCTCCGGCCCTGGCCGCGCTCCGCACGGCCATCACGGCCGTCGAGGCCGGGCGCCTCACCACACCGATCATCGGGCCGGCCCCGGCCGGAGGCTTCGCGGTGACGTTCCTCGCGAAGCGTCAGAGGGGCGTTGAGCCGCGCATCGTGTCGGATGTGACGGGATGGGGCGAGCGCGTGGATGGCACCTTCGACGTCTCGGTGGGCCGGATGGCGCGCGTCGTGGACACGGACTGGTACGCGCTCGAGGCCATCGTGGCTCCGGGGGCGCGCATCGAGTACCTCGTCTCCTACGGACGCGACTATCGACTCGACCCGTTCAACCCGCGTCGCCGGCAATCGCCGCACGCCTCGGAGTTCGTGGTCCCTGGCTACGTGCCCCCACGTGAACTCGCCGAACCACGCGAGTCGCCAGGTGGCTCGCTTCAAGACACCGCACTCGACAGCCAGGCACTCGGCCGTCGCTGCCCGGTGCTGGTCTACACGCCTGCCGGCTTCCACCCCAATGCGGATTACAGGACGGTGGTCTTCCACGACGTGCAGTCGCCATCCGCCCGTGCCGGCGTCGTGCAGGTACTCGACTGGCTCATCGCCCATCGCGCGATCGATCCTGTCGTCGCGGCCTTCGTCAGCACGGAGACGGGCGGCGGCGACCGTCCCGCGGGGCCGGCGCTGCGGACCTTCCTCGTTGACGAACTGCCCTCGTACCTCTCAGCGCGATACGGAACGACAGAGGACCCGGGGCAGCGTGCGCTGCTCGCCATCTCGTTCGGCGCGAAGGACGCGCTCGACGCCGTGGTGGCCTCGGACCGTGGCTACCTGCGGCTGGGTCTGCTGATTCCCGGGCGGCGCATCGGGTCAACCGATCTCGACGCCGCGAGGACGCCGCGCACGCACCACGTGCGCGCAGCGATTCTGGCGGGCCGGTACGACCAGGCGAACCTGGACACCGCGCGGCGGGTGAGGGAGGCGCTGGGCGCAGCCGGCGACCGGGTGGACTACGTGGAAGTCTCCGAGGGCCACAGCCCCAGAACGTGGCTCAACCACCTGGGCCGGGTCCTCGTGAGTCTCTTCGGTCCGGACGCGCTGTTCACTCCGGCACAGTCCGACCGCCGCGAATCTGTCACACTGTTGAGACTGGCCTCCGGCCCGACGAGCGGGCCGCGGCCAGGTGACCTGCCGATGCCGACACCACGTGCCACCTGCGAACCGCTTCCGGACGGACACGCACCGGAGGCGCCACGATGAACGCGCCTCCCGTGCGGCAGGCGCGGCGGTGGGATGGCTGCGCCAACATGAATCACAAGCGCGCCGATGCGCCCGTCGCGTACTGCCCCGACTGCGGGGGCGTGGTCAACGAGCGACTGCGCTCGGGCCGGTGCTCTGACCGCGAGCACGATGTGGCCCGACGCGGGCGCATGGCCTTCTGCGTGCGATGTGGCACGCAACTGGTCGAGGCCCGGTGAGCCGCGATGCCCGTTCGTGGTCAGTCGTGAAGGACGACGCTGAGCAGCGCGGCATCGATGCGGAGGTCACCGTTGTACTCGATGAAGCCCAGGCGCCGGAACTTGTTCATGAAGAAGTTCACGCGCGAGCGCGTCGTCCCCACCATCTCCGCGAGCACCTCCTGGGAGACCTTGGGCACCACCCGGCTCGATCCGTCCGGCGTTCCGTAACGCGCCAGGAGCAGCAGCGCCCGCGCCAGCCGCTTCTCGCTCGAATTGAACAACTGGTTGACCAGGTCAGCCTCGACTCGCGCGTTGCGGGCCAGGAGGTGTGCGATGAAGCGGTCGGAGAACTGTGCTCGTTCGTGAAGTGCCCGGGTCATCTTCTCGATCGGGATCGACAGCAGGGTGCTCGGCTCCATCGCGATGGCGTGCGCGAGCCTGATCGGGGCCCCCGTGAGGGCATCCTCGCCGAGGAACTCGTCTCGGCCCAGCAGGGCAATGACCGCCTCGCGGCCGGTGCTGGACACGACCGACAGCTTGACGCGCCCGGCCTGGATGTAGAACACGCCGCGGGCGGGGTCGCCCTGCCTGAACACCGCCTGCCCCTTCCGGTACTTGACGACTCGCCGCGCCACGCCGGCCGATTCGAGAAAGACCTGCAGGTCGAATGGCGCGCCGGGCTGCGGTGACCGCTTTCGAGTGGCCATCTGTCACGCTCTGCCCGAGTCTACACCGCAGCCCCCGGGGACGCACGAAGCCAGCCCGTGACCGCCCTGTTCAACAGTGAACAGCCCCGCCCAGTGCGCTGGCGTACGATTCGTGTCGCCGTAACCATCATGACCGTGGAGGCGCAGAACCAGGATGATCTATCGAACGCCGGAATCGAACCCGTTTGAGTTTGCCGTCGTCGCGGCACTCCGCGCCAAGCAGCTGATGGCCGGCTGCGTGCCGCGCGTCGTCCCGGGCCGAAAGCTCACGAGCACAGCCACGCTCGAGGTGTACGCGGGAAGGGTCGTTCGCGTGCCGGACGAGCCCTCGGGGCCACTCGACGGCGGTTGCTGACGGCTGAGACCATCCGGGGTCCCACAGCCGTCCGCGGGCGAAGGCCCTGAGCGTCAGGGACGTCTTCAGTCGTACGCGAGCCGCGTGGCCGGGTCGGTCAGGGTCGGCTCGAGCAAGGCTGGCCAGTGATCCGCCGCCCATGTGCCGCACGCGTGATGGGTCCGGTAGTACTTCTCCGGAATCGGGTGTGTTCCGACCACGACGGGAACGCCGTACTTCTCGGGGATGAACCGGCGAAAGCTCTCGAGGTGGGGACACGGCGGATACCCGACGACGAACCCGGTGGCAAGGTGAATGACCTCGGCCCCGTTCTTCGTCATTTCCTCGGGCGCGTACTCGATGTTCCCGCCAGGACAGCCCCCGCAGCTCGTGAACCCGACCAGTTCCACCTCGCGCCCCTCGTACGCGGCGAACGCACCGTCGCGGGCCCGAAGGGCACGGAAGCACTTGCCGCCTGCGCAGCTCCGGTAGCGGTCGCAGATGATGATGCCAATGCGGATTGGATCGCCCATGTCACTCCTGCCGGCTGTTCACCGCTGCCGGCGAGCGTCTGATGTCCTGTTCAGCTTCGGCGCACCCGATAGAAGCGGCGACCCCGATATCGGACGCACTCGAGACGGCCCTCGCCGACCAGGCGGTCGACCAGGGTCCAGTTGGCATGGCCGAGCTCCAGCAGCCGACTGACCGCCGCCGCGCGCATCGGATGGATGGAGGCGCCGGCCAGCAGCGCAGCTTCAGCGTCCGACCCACCCCCCCAGTCCTGACCCTCGTCCTCGGTCAGCAGCCGCACGATCGGCACATGGCGCCGCAGCGCCTCGCCGAACCGTTGGACCATTACCCGGCCCGGTGATGACACCCACGCCTCGGCGGGCGGCCGCACGGGCACCGACACGCAGGCACAGGCAGGGTGCAGCCTTTCGAGGGCGTCCCCGAGGGCGGCGATATCCTCGTCGGCGTCGTTCGCCCCGGCGACGAGCATCGTCTCGGTCGACAGGGTGCCGTGGTAGCCGCGGGCGAAGACCCTTCCGCCCTCCAGCACCTGCTCGAGACATAGCTTCCCGTGGGGCCGGTTGACGCGTCTCCACGTCGCCTCCCGCACCGCATCGACCTTGACCGATACCCAGTCGGCATCGGCCAGGGCCTCGCGCACCTCGGGCCGCCAGAGCAGGGAGGCGTTGGTGACAACGGCAATGGGAATGCCGAAGGCCTTCAGGGCGCGGATGGTCCCCCCGAGGTTGCGGTCGAGGGTCGGCTCGCCGCTCGGCACGAAGGTGAGGAAGTCGATGCGTTCGCCGGTCGAGGCCGCCCGTTCGAGCCGATGACCGACGGCCCGTGCGATCGAGGACGGCGGGTAGTACGCCCGAGGTGCCTGACTCAGGCTCGTCGTCCGGCCGGCCTGGCAGTAGACGCATGCATAGCTGCAGGTCTTCCCGGGGATGTTGTTGATGCCAAGGCTGCGTCCCAGGCGTCTCGACGGCACCGGACCGAACACGAGTCCCGGCGGCGAGGTCATGGCGCCCCCCCGTGCAGCAGGACGATCGTGGCGATGCCAGCCAGGACGAGGCCCGCCTGCCGGACGGCGCTGCCCGCCGTGCGGCGCTCGTGCACGATCGGAATGAGGTCCGCAAGGGCGATGTACAGGAAGCTCGCGGCCGCCAGGGCCATCACGTGCGGCAGGACCCGTGTGATGCTGCCGCGCATCCAGAAGGCCCCGAGGGCGCCGGCCAGCGTCGCCAGGCTGGACAGGAGGTTGTAGGCGAACGCGCGGCGGCGACTGTAGCCCGCGCCGAGGAGGATGGCGAAATCCCCGGCCTCCTGCGGCACCTCGTGCGCCACGATCGCGAGGGCCGTTGTCACGCCGAGCGGCACCGACGCCGCCCGTCGAGCCCCGCAGCCCCAGCCCCAGGTCATGGGCGCCACTCGTGGAAGACGTGATCGTGGCTCTTCCGCGACTTGTGACACGCGTGGCATTGCGCACCCCCATCGGTGATGGTGCCCGCGCGCGTGTCGCCCTTGAAGACCTCGTAGGCCCAGCCCCCGGTTTTCGCGAAGCGCTTGCTGTCCTTCACCATGACGGCGAGGAGCACGCGGGGGCCCTCGAGAATGGCGTTGGCGTCCGGTCGTGCGGCCAGGACGTCCAGCACGAGCACGGACCCGTCCGGACACGGGGTGTTCGCCCGCAGCGCCGCGACCGCCTGCGGGCTGGCATAGATGTGGTGAATCCCGCCGAACGGTTTGTACAGAAAGTGACCTTCCTGCACGACCATCGACTTGGTATGAGTCCAGCTTCGATAGGCGTCCGGGAACGCCACCGGCCCGGCCGGCCCGCCCCACGCCGCCGCGCCGGACACCAGGGCCGCCGTCAGGGTCGGCACGATCGCTCTCACGCGCATGAAGACCTCCGTCTGGGTGTTCAGCGAGTCCGCATGTAGCAGCCTCGGTTCGACCGGCGCAGATACCCCGCGGCGATCAGTGTCGTCGTCAAGCGCTCACAGGTCGCGGTGTTCACTCCGAACAGCCGGCAGAACTGGGGCAGCGTCAGCTGCATGCCGGGCATCTCGTCGTATTCGCCCCGCACCCGGCTCAGGAGCACGTCGAACGGAGCGTCCAACGTCGCTGTCTGGCGCCTCATCCGGACCTCCCGTGAAGGGGCACACCGGGAAGGTGCAGTGTCGCATCCACCCCGAGGTGTCCTCGCGCGTACGCGCGCAGCACGTCGTCGACCGCCCCGCAGATGCCAGACAGCACCTCGATCCCGGCAGACGCCACGGCTCGTTCCATCGCGCTGGAGATGGCGCCACAGATCAGCACGTCGACTGCCTCAACCGACAGCGTGCGGGCCCGGGCGAGGGACTCCTTCTGCGGCAGCGCGTGGAGATGGCGACTGCCCTCCTGCGTACCGTCGAGCTCCACGAGCAGGAGGTGTTCGGCCACGTCGAAGACCGGCGAGACCCGGCCGTCCCAGATGGGCAGTGCAACCCGTGTCATACGGGTGACCTACGCCAGAACGATGCCAGGGGATGCGGCACGGAAACCCGTTGAACGCGGCCAGATCAGCCACCCGCCGCGAAGGCCCCTCGGGGACCGACGCAGTTCGGCGCCGCCCCCCGAGGCGAGGTGACGCATTTCCGCAACGGTGGCTCGATTCTCGTGGCTGCCGGGGCGGGAAGCGCTCTACGGGGTGTCGGGCCTCGCTCGGAACCGCGGCACGTCAATGCCCAGCTTGCGGATCTTCCTGAACAGGGTGCTGGGGTGCATGCCGAGCTCTCGCGCGGCGGCGGCCCGGTTTCCCCGATGACGCCGCAGCAGATCCGAGAGGACGCTGGCCTCGATCTGGCGAAGGCCGACCCGCGTCGCCGCGCACACGGGGCACTCCGGCCTGGCGCCGAGCAGCGTCGGCGGCAGGTGCTCCGGCTCGATCTCGCGCCTCTGGCAGAGCACGAAGGCGTGCTCGATGGCGTTCTCCAGTTCGCGGACATTGCCGGGGAAGTCGTAGGCCATGAGGCACGCCATGGCAGCAGTCGACGCTCCCTCGATGGAACGCTGTCGCAGGGCGTTGTACTTCTGGATGAAATGCTCGACGAGCAGGGGAATGTCTTCGCGGCGCTCCCGCACCTCCGGCAGCCGGAGCCGCACGACGTTGAGCCGGTAGAAGAGGTCGCTGCGGAACGTGCCATCGCGCACGAGCCGATCGAGCTGCCGGTTGGTCGCCGCCAGCACGCGCACGTCGCTGCGCACCGGGCGCACCGCCCCGAGAGGCTCGAAGGTGTGATCCTGGAGCACGCGCAGGAGCCTCGCCTGCATGGCCGGCGAGATGTCTCCGATCTCGTCGAGGAACAGCGTCCCGCCGTCGGCGAGCGCGAAGCGTCCGGGCTTGTCGCGTCGCGCGTCCGTGAAGGCGCCAGCCTTGTACCCGAACAGCTCGGACTCGAGCAGCGTGTCGGGCAGCGCTCCGCAGTTCACCGCGATGAAGGGGCGCCGACCGCGCCTGGACTGGGCGTGAATCGCCCGGGCCACCAGCTCCTTGCCGGTCCCGCTGGCACCTTCGATCAACACCGTGGAGTCGCTGGAGGCGACGACCGGCAGCAGGTCGAAGATCCGGCGCATGGCGGCACTGCGCCCGACCATGTCCTGGTACGTGTAGGTGCCCTCGATCTGACGTCGCAGGGTCTCGATCTCGCTGAGGTCCCGGAAGCTCTCGACGCCCCCCAGCGTCGCGCCGCTCGCGTCCCGGAGCAGCGCGGTCGAGACACTGATCGGCACGCGCCGTCCCCGGGTGTCGATGATGAAGACCTGTCGGTTGACGACCTGTCGGCCCGTATCGAGGGTCTGCCTGAGGGCGCAGTGCGTTTCGCAGATGCTGGCGCGGAACACCTCCCAGCACGGCTTGCCGATGGCCTCGGCACGCGGCACCCCGGTGATCCGCTCGGCCGCGCGGTTGAACGACGTGATGCGCCAGTCGGCGTCGACCGTGAACACCCCGTCGGCGACCGAGTCGAGGATGACCTCGGTGAGCCGGGTCGACTCCGGGCGCTCACCGGTTGGCGTCGCGAATCCGCGCCACGAAGGCATCGACATACTCCTCGACCTCGCGGAGCACCGCCGCTCCGTGCCCGGCCGCTGCGCCGCCCGTGATTCCCCCCTTGTTGAGCAGCGACACCTGCACGAGCACCGGGCGGTCACGGTAGGACAGCGTCGCCGTCGTGTGCGTGTAGAGAATCACGTCGTAGCGCGACACGCAGCCGTTCGGGAGGCTGCCGGAGATGACGTTGACGTACAGGTAGGTGTCCTCGTCCGAGTTGCGCACGACCCGCAGCCCGGCCTCGGTGAGGCGCTTCGACACCGCGGCCTCCACCGAGGAGTCGGTGAGTCCGCAGGCGGCGGCCTGCGAGCCGAGACCCTCGACCACGACGCCAAGGCGCGTCAGCCCTTTGAGCGCAGCGTCCGGCCGCTGGTCGAAGGGCTCTGCGGCGGCCCGCCCCGACGCCGGTACCGCGCCTGACGCGGGCGGCGCGGTGGGCGGCGCGGTGGCGGACGTGGCCGGGCGCTCAGGCTCGGTCGCGGGCTCGTACACGCGACGGACGCGATCGCCACCACCGCGCTCGACGAACTGCACCTCGACGACCAGTTGCGCCGGGTTCTGCACCCGCGAGAACAGATAGCGCAGGTCCCGCCCCTGGGCGACCCTGTAGACGACCTGCAGCCGCCCCCCGTCCCGTCGCGCGCTGACGACGACGGGAACGCCATCCAGGTCGAGGGTGTTCTCGCGGCCATCGGGCCGGAATGTCCGCATCCGGCCCTTGTCGTCGCTGATGGTCACCGTGCTCGCGGTCTCGACGATCGTCAAGCGCGTCGATGGCGTCCGCACCTCGTCGGTGAGGACCTGCTTCCGCCGCGCCTCGTCCTGGCTCTCAGGGCGCCCGAGGAAGCTCCCCGCACCGCCCCCGCCCGGCCCCGCACCCGGCGAGGGCTCGGCGCCCCGGGCTCCCGCCCTGGCCCAGTCCGCGTCGAACCCGAGTTCCCGCGGAAACTGACTGAGGTCGGGATTGAGCGTCCAGCGCCCGGCAAGGCCCGGGCCGTCCTGGGCCACACCGGCGCTCGGCCACAACAGGGTGAGCCCACAGGCCAGCCCGACCCCGAGCGCCAACGACCGATCGCCGAATCGCGATGCCATGCGCCGCATGAAGGCCCCCGGCTTCGTACCGTAGCACAGCCGACGTGTGCGGGCCCGCCGAGCCCGCCTGGATCAGGGATAATCACCTCGCACGTCGTCGGGACCTCGTGCAGCCCGGCTGGACCGAGGAGGCCCTGCTGTGAACGATCCCTCTCGCGGCATCCCCCGCCGTGACATCCTCCTGCGCTGGGCCCCTGCCGCCGTGGCCGCCTTCGCGATGGCCGGCACCGGGTCCCTGCTCGCCGGTCGCGAAGGGCGTCATCGCCCCCCCGAGAGCGGCGTGCCGCGGGGTCCCACCGACTGGCGGGTCGATCCCACCGCACGAGGCCGGCTGGTCGTCGCCAGCGGCGGCCAGCCCGCGGGGAATCTCGAGCGCTGTCTCCGCGCGCTCGGCGGCATCGAGCGCTTCGTCAAGCGCGGCGAGCGGGTCGTCATCAAGCCGAACTGCGCGTGGGACCGCACGCCGGCGCAGGGTGCCAACACCGACCCGGACCTCGTGGCGGCGCTCGTGCGGATGTGTCTCGCTGCGGGCGCCGCGCGCGTGGTCGTTGCCGACAGCACGTGCCACGACCCGGATCGGTCATTCGAGCGCTCGGGCATCACGCGGGCGGTGCGCGAGGCGGGCGGCACGATCGCGCACCAGGGATCGGTGGCTGTCGTGCGAGTCGATCTGGGCGGCACGCAACTCGGCACCTGGGAGGTGCTGCGGCCGATCGCGGAGGCAGACCGCCTGATCAACGTGCCGATCGTGAAGCACCACGGGCTGGCGCGCGCCACGGTGGGCATGAAGAACTGGATCGGCGCGCTCACGGGACCGCGGGCCGCGCTGCATCAACGCCTCGACCAGGTCACGGCGGAACTCGGCGCCGCGTTCCGCCCCACGCTCACCGTGGTGGATGCCACGCGCGTGATGATCAGCGGGGGACCGACCGGCGGCTCGCTGTCGTCTGTCCGCACGCTGAACCAGCTCGCGGTGGCGACCGACCCGGTGGCCGCCGATGCGTGGGGCGCCTCGCGGCTCGATCTGGGGGCCTCCGACCTTCCGTATCTGGGCATCGCGACCCGCCTCGGGCTCGGCGCGGTCGAGTGGACGTCGATGGTCGAGCAGGCGTAGGTCATGGCGCAGGCCACTCCCCGCCGACGTGCCGTGGCAGCCCGGCACGTGCGACTGGCTTCGCAGGCGTTCTTTCTGGCCGCCTTCGTGGCGCTCGTCGTCGGTCTGGCCACCACGCGACTTCGAGGCGAGGTCGCATCGGTGCTGGTGGTCCTCGACCCGCTCACCGCCCTCGGGTCGATGGTCGCGGACTGGACGCTGCCTCGCTGGAGCGGGATCGGACTCGTCGTGCTGGGCGCCACGGCCTTTCTCGGGCGGTTCTTCTGCGGCTGGATCTGCCCGCTGGGGACGCTGCAGCAGTTCGTGTCGTGGACGGCCGGCCCGCAGCGTCGCAAGGCCATCGAGAGCAATCGCTACCGCCGCTGGTTCGCCCTCAAGTACGTCGTCTTTGCGGTGTTCGCGGTGTGGGCGGTGCTCGGCGCCAATCACTTCGGCTGGCTCGACCCGCTGGTACTGCTGCACCGCGCGGTCGCGGCCGGTCTGCGCCCGCTCTGGCTCGGCGTCGCATCGCCCGGCGGGTGGGCCTCGTTCCTGCTGCTCGCGGCCATCCTGCTCTCGTCGGCGTGGATGCCGCGCCTGTTCTGCCGCGCGTTGTGCCCCGCCGGGGCGCTCATGGGGCTCGTGGCACGCCTGGCGCCGGTGCGAATTCATCGCGCCGCCGATGGCTGCAACGACTGCAAGCGGTGCCTGTTCGCCTGCCAGGGCGCCGACGAGCCGCTGGGGCAGCATCGCGTGTCGGAGTGTCACGTCTGCCTCAACTGCCTCGACTCGTGCGACCGCGACAGCCTGTTCTACGGCCGCCTGCCGGCGTCGGTGCCGTTCACGTCTCCGCCGCTCGACGTCTCGCGGCGCCGGTTCGTGACCACCACCGTGGGGGCCCTGGCCGTGGGACCCGCGTTCCGCGCCTCGGGATCGGGACTGCAGGCGCGAGCGCACGACGCCATCCGGCCGCCGGGCGCGCTCGCCGAAGAGGCGTTCCTGGCCCGATGCGTGACCTGCGGTGCGTGCATGGCCGCGTGCCCGACGGGGGTGATTCGCTCGGACGTCGGGCGCACCGGCCTCGAGGGGCTCTTCTCGCCCATCCTCGACATGCGCCGCGGCTGGTGCGAGCCCTCGTGCACACGATGCATGGAGGTCTGCCCCACCGGCGCGCTGCGGGTCGTCGAGGCCGCGGCGAAGCAGGCCATCGGTGGCCCTGCCCGCGAGCGGATCGGCACGGCGTTCCTCGTGCGCGGTCGCTGTCTCCCGTGGGCCATGGGTACGCCTTGCATCGTCTGTGAGGAGATGTGCCCGACGTCGCCCAAGGCGGTGTGGCTCGAGCCCGTCGAGCATCGCGCGCGCGACGGGACCACTGTGGTCCTGCAGCGCCCGTGGGTGGATCCGGCGCTGTGCACCGGCTGCGGATTGTGCGAGAACCGGTGTCCGGTGGGCGCTGACGCCGCCATTCGCGTGTCGAGCGTCGGCGAGTCGAGGGACCCTCGGAATCGCCTGCTGCAGCAGCGGGCGCCGGCGGGATAGCGTCATGCAGGACCCGAAGGACCATGCCGGCTTCCTCGCGCGTCACGACTACCCGGTGGCGCCGATGGCCCAGATCACGGACGCGCAGCGGTCCCTGCTGACGCGATACGGCCACTGGCTGTCGGCCCTGGCCGACGGCACCATCGAACCCGCCACCGCCGAACAGCAGCATTTCGTCCGCGCCGTCCGTGGCGAGGTGGCCCCGCAGTCCGCGTTCGAGATCGCCTGGGTCGAGCATCACCGCGCGCTCCGCGCGCCGGCGCAGGAGGCAGACCTGGCCGCCGCGCTCGCACAGGTCGAGGCGGCCCGCCTGGCGGTCGCTGCTGCCACCGACCACTACGAGACGCGACGCGCGGAGATCCTCCATCGGGTCCAGGACGAGCTCGATGCGCTCGAGGTCGAGTTCACGGCCCGCGTCGAGCCCCTGCGTCAGGAGAGCGGGCGCGCCGAGCAGGCGGCCCGGGCCGCCGTGCTCGCGTACGGGGCGTCGTTCCGGCACGGCCGCGTCCAGGCGATCTACGCGAGGGGTCGTGTCACTTGGGACACCAAGGGCCTCACGCAGTACCTGGAATCGCATCCGGAGGTGGCCCGGTATCGACGGATCGGGCAGCCCTCGGTCAGCTTCCGGTTGCGCCCGCAGGACCCGCCAGCCCCCCGGGGTCCAGATTTCGAGGAGTGATCCGGTGTCGCACCGTCTCTTTCACCCTGCTGTCGTCCTCGTCGTCGCCCTGGCCTCGATCGGTCCGTGGCCCGCCGATGCCCAGTACTTCGGCCGCAACAAGGTGCAGTATCGGGACTTCGAGTTCCAGGTCGTCTCGACCGAGCACTTCGACATCTACTACTACCCCGAGCAGCAGGAGCTGGTCGGCCACGTCGCCCGCATGGCGGAGCGGTGGCATTCGCGCCTCGCGAAGGTCTTCAGCGGGGGTCTGTCGGGTCGGCAACCGCTCATCCTCTACGCGAGCAGCGCCGACTTCCGACAGACCAACGCGCTCTCGGGAGAGATCGGGGAAGGGACGGGCGGCGTCACCGAGGGGCTCCGGCGCCGGATCATCATGCCGTCGGCGGGCTCGCTGGCCGAGATCGACCACGTGCTCGGCCATGAACTCGTGCACGCCTTCCAGTACGACTCCAGCGGACGCGGGGGTGCCGGTCCGGCATTCCTGCGGATGCCGCTCTGGATGGTCGAAGGCCTGGCCGAGTACCTCTCCATCGGCGGCGTCGACGTGCAGACGGCCATGTGGCTGAGGGACGCCGTGGCGGGCAACGAGCTGCCCACCATCCGCGATCTCGACAACCCCAGGTTCTTCCCCTATCGCTTCGGGCACGCGTTCTGGGCCTACGTCGCCGGTCGCTGGGGAGACGACATGGTGATGTCGCTCTTCGACGCGGCGATGAAGACCAGCCCGGAGGACGCGATACGAGGCGTGCTCGGCCTCGAGCCGAAGCAGTTCGCCGAGGAATGGCACGAGGCGATCCGCAAGGCCTACGCCGGGTTCCTCGAGGCCACCGATCCCGCGTCCGCGTTCGGGCGTGTGGTCATCGACCGCGCACGGGGCGGCGGCACCCTGAACATCGCCCCTGCCCTGTCGCCCGACGGCACCCGCGTCGTCTACCTGTCGGAACGCGACCTCTTCGCCGTCGACCTGTTCGTCGCCGACGTGCAGACGGGCAAGGTACTCCGCAAGCTGTCCTCGACCGCCACCAGCCCCCACTTCGACAGCCTGCAGTTCATCGAATCGGCCGGCAGCTGGGCCCCGGACGGCCGGCAGTTCGCCCAGAACGCGGTCGTCCGCGGCCAGGGCGCGCTCGTCCTGTTCGACACCGAGACCGGCAGGCGCGTCCGGGAGATCGTGTTCGACGAGTTCTCCGAGATCCGGAATCCCGTCTTCTCGCCGGACGGCCGCCGCGTCGCGTTCGCGGCGCTGCAGGGTGGACTGCTCAACCTGTGGGTGTACGACCTCCAGTCGGGCGCGAAGATCCAGCTCACGAGCGACGCGTTCGCCGACCTGCAGCCCGCGTCCTCGCCCGACGGCGGGCGGCTGGCCTTCGTCACCGACCGGTTCTCCACCAGGCTCGACACGCTCGCCTTCGGTAATTACCGGATTGCGATCTACGACTTCGCGGACGGGAGCGTTCGCGAAGTGCCGGGCTACGAAGGCGCCCTGCACAGCAACCCGCAATGGCAGCCCGACGGCAAGGGCCTGTTCTTCGTGTCGAACGTCAACGGCGCCCCGAACGTCCACCGCGTGGATCTCGCGAACGGCGACCTGTTCCAGGTGACCAACGTGAAGACGGGCGTGGCGGGCATCACGCCGCTCAGCCCGTCGATCTCGGTCGCGCAGCGCTCGGGGCAGCTCGCCTTCGCCGCGCGCCAGGACGGCGAGTACGCCATCTACGTGGCCGACGATCCAAGGGTACTGGCCGGCGCGCCGCCGCGCGACCGCGTGTTCGCCACGAGCGCCGCCGCGCTGCCTCCCCGCCAGGCCCCGACCGGCCAGGTGGATCGACTGCGGTCCGACCCCGTGGCCGGGCTGCCCACGCCCGACCTGCCGGCGCCGCAGCCGTACCGATCGCGCCTCGGCCTCGAGTTCGTGGGACAACCGACGGTGGGCGTGGGCGTCAACCAGTTCGGCGCCTACGTCGGGGGCAGCACGTCGCTCTACTTCAGCGACATGCTGGGCAACCAGACGCTCGGGGCCACCGTGCAGATCAACGGTCGCCTCCAGGACATCGCCGGACTCGTTCAGTACACGAACCTGACCGATCGCTTCGACTGGGGGGTCGGCTTCAGTCAGTTTCCCTACATCACCGCGGGCGCCTTCAGCCGCTACGGCGACGTCATCGAGGGGACTCCGGTGATCGTGGACGAGTATCTGCTGGAGCGGCAGACCAATACGGGCGTGTACGGCGTGGGGGCGCTGCCCTTCAACCGCGCGCAGCGGCTGGAGGTGCAGGCCGGCTACCGGCGCGTCGGTTTCGGCCTCGAACGCCGGCGGGAGTTCTACCTGCCGGACGGCACCTTCCTCGGCGAGGATGTGGAGGATCTCGACGACCCCGCCGACGCGCTGCACCTGTTCGCCCCAAGCGCGGCCCTCGTGCACGACACGTCGATCTTCGGGCTGACCAGCCCCCTCACCGGAAGCCGGGCACGCGTCGAGGTCTCGCCCAACGTCGGCACCATCTCGTACACGGCGATGCTCGCTGACGCGCGCGCGTATTTCATGCCGGTCCGTCCCCTGACGTTCGCGTTTCGCGGCATGCACGTCGGCCGCTACGGCGCAGGCGCCGAGGACGAGCGCTTCCGGTCCATCTTCATCGGCTACCCCAACCTGGTGCGGGGCTACTACGACGTCGAGGCGGAGAACTGTGCACTCCAGCCACGGGAGGAGGACTGCGCGTCGTACAGCAGCCTCTTCGGCAGCCGGGTCATCGTCGCCAACGCCGAGGTCAGGGCGCCGCTGTTCGGGCTCTTCCGGGGCCGCCTGGACTACGGCCCGCTGCCAATCGAGATTGCCTTCTTCGCCGACGCCGGCATTGCCTGGACGAGCCGGGACAAGGCCACGTTCCTGGACGGGACCCGCGACTGGGTCCGCAGCGCCGGCGTGTCGTTGCGCTTCAACGTGTTCGGCTTCATGGTCGTGGAGACCGCCTACACGAGGCCGTTCGACCGGTTGAGCAACCAGTGGGTGTGGAGCTGGGGCTTCACGCCCGGATTCTGAGGGTCAGCGCGTCGCAGGGTCGACCAGGCTGGCGCCTGCCGACGCGCGACAGGGGAAGATCGCCGGCGCAAGCGCAGTCGCACCGGCATAGGCCGCGCTCACCGCCTCGGCAAAGGCCGTCACCGCGTCCTGGAGTACGAGCGCGATGGCGCAGCCGCCGAAACCTGCGCCCGTCATCCGCGCGCCCACGCACCCCGGCTGCTGACGGGCGATCGTCACGATGGCGTCGAGGGCGGGGCTCGACACCTCGAAATCGTCCCGCAGGCTCACGTGGCTGGCGTCGAGGACTTGTCCCAACTGCTGCACGTCGCCCGCCCGTGCGAGCGCGGACGCCCGGAGCGTGCGCGCGTTCTCGCCAACCACGTGCCTGGCGCGGCGGAACACGTCGGAAGGCAGCGACGCGCGCGCAGCGATCAGCCGCGTGTCGTCCACGTCACGCAGGGCCGGCACACCGAGCGCGCGAGCCGCGGCCTCGCACTGCCGGCGACGCTCGTTGTAGGCGGAATCCACGAGGCCACGCCGCGTCCCGGTGTCCAGCACCACGGGCGTGACGTCGGGCGGCAGCGGCACGGGCGTCGTCTCGAGCGACCGGCAGTCGATGAGCAGCGCGTGTCCCTCGACGGCGGCCGCGGAGATGAGCTGGTCCATGATGCCGCAGCTCACGCCGACCCAGGCGTTCTCGGCGCGCTGGGCCAGGACGGCCATGCCGCTGGCGTCCCAGGGCACGTCCGACACTGCAGCACAGGCCCGCGCCGTGGCGAGTTCGATGGCCGCAGAGGACGAAAGCCCCGCGGCCACGGGCACGTCGCTGCCGAGCACGCCGTCCCAGCCCCGCACCGGCAGGCCCGCCTCGCGCAGCGACCACGCCATCCCCTTCACGTAGTCGCTCCAGTTAGTGCCCGCGCCCGTCACCGCGAGGGCCTGCAGGTCGAATTCGACGGTCTCGTCGTAGCTGAGGGCATGCACCCGGATGCGCGCGTCGGCTCGCAGCCGGCACGCGAGCCACGCCGCGCGGTCGATCGCCAGGGGCAGCACGAAGCCGTCGTTGTAGTCGGTGTGCTCCCCAATCAGGTTGACGCGGCCCGGCGCCCGCGCCAGGAGCGTGGGCGAGGCGCCGAACTCGCGCTGAAAACGTCCGATGACGAGGGCGGGCAGAGGGTCACGCATGCTGGCGCCTCATTCTAGAATCAGCCGTTGCTGCTCCCGGCCAGGAAATCGTTACCTGGCCGCCACGCGTCAGGAGTAGCATCTGCCTCACCGTGCGCGAGGGTTCCCGCGGCGTGGACAATCAGGTCCCGCCTCGGGCGGCCACCCCCGGGGCCCAGGAGCGGTGCCACCGGGACCGTCCACGTCAAGGAGGCTACACGATGAACTGGATCATCACGCTCGTGATCGGCGGCATCATCGGCTGGCTGGCCAGCATGGTCATGAAGACCAATGCGCAGATGGGCCTCGTGGCCAACGTGATCGTGGGCATCGTGGGGTCGATCCTCGGGTTCTGGATCGCCGGCATGCTCGGCATCGGGGCGGGCAATGCCGTGATGGCCTACCTCATCGCCATCCTGGGCGCGGCGCTGCTGATCTTCGTCCTGAAGGCCCTGGGGATCTTCAAGTAGGCGCACGGCCACCTGACCCCGGCGCAGCCCCGGGGTCAGGTCAGGCGTCCTGCGACCCGCCTCTGCGGCCCAGCCCTTGACGCACGCCGCGCGAACGCGCAGAGTCGTGGGGATGATGCGCAGACCGAGTCCCGCGCCCGTCCGGGCCGCCGCCGTCCTGATCGCGCTCCTGGCCCTTCCCTTCACCATCCCTGCCCAGGCCCAGGTCAAGGCGTCGATCCCGGCCGGCATCACACCGACATGGACCAAGGGGATCCAGCCGATCAGCCGCGAGAGCTACTGGCACGCGGTGGACTGTGGCAAGCAGGGCGGCACGCAGCCGCGCTGCGTGTTCTACGACGTGGACCTGTGCAAGAACGACGAGTTCACGCTGTCGCTGTACACCCCCTACAAGAAGGTCGCGTACGAGGTCTGGCAGGCCGTCAGCCAGAAGCGTGAGCCGCCGACGCCGAGCTATCCGGAAGCCCAGCGGACGAGAGTCGTGCTCGGCATCAAGGCGCGCAGCGCCAGGAACCCGCTGACGGCGGTCACGCTCAAGCGGGGAGGCGCCGCCGTCGCGCCCGTGTCGAAGGTGATCGACGGGAGCAGTGGCAACGTGATTTTCGACTTCCCGGCGTTCGCGCCGACCGCGACCGTCACCCTCGAGATGGTCGGCAAGGCGAGTACCGTCTCGTGCGTGCTCGATCGCAGCACGCTCGCCCGGATGCGCTGACCGGCATC
>CAYLZN010000061.1:0-6510 GCA_964387935.1 uncultured Vicinamibacteraceae bacterium
GTAGAGGCTGGCGAGATGGAAATCACCCACCGGCGGGCGGACGTCCGGGAGCAGGCTGCGTTGCACACGGGCGGCCCTCGACAGCTGTTCGCGGAGTGGCAGTCGAGCGGGACCGTGCTGCACCGACCCGAATCGCTCCTGCGCGTGGCTGGCCATTGTGGAACCCGTGACATCGGGTCCGCCGCCGTCGGCGGGAAGTCGACGCTGGCGCAGACCGTGTCCGGTAGTACATGTCCGCGCGCCACATCACGTTTCAGGTCTCCGGGGACCGATCGGAACGAGGCCAGGCGGATGATCGATCTCGTCCGCCCGCCTGTCAACAAAGGCAATTGTGAAACACGGCGGTCGTGGCACCCGGCGTGCTGTGTGCCTCCACCCCCTGCCGGGCCGACCCATCGCCCGTGCGACGTACGGCAGGGCCGCGGGCTACACGGATCGACAGGGACGCGCCGTGCCGTTCATGACCAGGTTCGCCGACCTGTTCACGCTCGCCGTGTCGCGGGCCACCGGCGGGAGTATGCCCGTGTCAGTTCGCCAACTTCTCTGGCCACGCGCGAAGCCCTGCTTGCGGAACGGCGTCCCAGAGCTGCCGATCGAAAGTCGCCACGACGATCTCGCGACCCAACGCATCCTGCCACGTCAGCGCAGCCGCCAACTGGATTGCGTCGTAGCCACGCAGCCCATGCGCCCACGCCACCGCCTCGGCCCGAGCCACCAGCGCCTCGGTGACAGGGACTCGCATGAGGTCCGGCCACTCGCGCGAGCATCGTCGTTGCGCCCGGCGTCCGCCGACGTCGTCAAGCACGCCGACTCGCACGGCACGCGCAAGGGCCGCCGCGACCTCAGCGCGCGTCACTGTCGCTGTGGCCAAGGCCTCCGCCCTGGCTGCGAGAGCGTTCACGGCGGCCGAGCCCACCTCCGTGACGTACCGTTTCACGAGTGCGCTCGCGTCGATGTACACGATCACTCGCGATTCTCCCTCACGATGTCCGCCAGGGTCCGCTTGCCGCGGGGGCGCACGCCGGGCGCCGCGCGGCCGAGTCTCCGGCCGCTCCACTGCAGGGCACCCGCCTTCGTGAGCACCGCAAGCCGGTCGTCCAGCGAATCGTCCTCGGGAACCAATCGCGCCACGGGTCGGCCTCGCTCGGTCACCACGACCGTGGCCCCGCGTTTGACGTTGCGGACGCACTGACTGAGCTTCGACTTCAACTCACGGATGCCGATACTGCGTTCCGTCACTCCACGGTACCTCTTGGTATCCACATTCTACTGTATGTGACCTCATGTCAGGCTCTTCCGGCCGCGCGCCCGCTGAGCGCCACGGCGAGGTCGACAGGCATGGCCGGGGGAATGCTACCCTGACTCCGGTGGCATCGTGCCAGGTGCCGCGTGCTTGGTGCGGCGCGCGCCGCAAGCCTCATGCCGTGAGCCGCGCCGTCAAGGCGCAAATCGAGGTCAACGAATGCGTGCGGTCCTCAGTGGGTGGTGTCTCGTGGTCCTGGCGGGCTGGCCGCAGGCTGCGATCGGCCAGGGAGACCGTCCGGGCGTGGAGCCAGAGGTCGCACGCTTCGCCGGCAAGCTTCAGCGCTGCCGGGTCCCGCCGCTCGAGGAGGAGCTGCTCTGCGGCACGCGCGACGTGCCCGAGAACCCCGCCGCGCCGGACGGTCCTCGCATCCCGTTGAACATCGTCGTACTGCCGGCCACCTCGAGGGATGTGGCCCCGGATCCCGTCGTCTACCTCGCCGGCGGCGGGGTCATGCCGGCCACGCGGTACGCCGGCCTGTTCGCCCGCAGCTTCGCGACCCTTCGCCAGCGGCGTGACGTCCTCCTCGTCGACCAGCGGGGGACCGGCACGTCGAACCCGCTCACCTGTCCCGATCTGACGCCTGGTCCGCCGAGGCCCGAGATGCAGGACCGCCATGTGACCGAGTTGCAGCGGTGTCGCGCCGGCCTCGCCACGCGGGCGGACCTTCGTTTCTACGGCACCGAGACGGCGATGGACGACCTGGCTGCGGTCATCGGCTGGCTGGGCTACCGGCAGGTCAACCTTTACGGGATGTCGTACGGCACCAAGGCGGCGCAGGTGTTCCTGAAGCGTCACCCGACGCTCGTGCGCGCCGTCGCGCTGCACGGCGCCATGCCGCTCGACGTCCCGATGTGGCTCGACCTGGCCGGCTCCGCACAACGCAGTCTCGAGCTGGTCGCCCGTGCGTGCGAGGCAGACGAGGCGTGCCGCTCGGCGCTCGGCGACGTGCGCGCGAACCTCGATCAGGCGCTCACGCGCCTGGCCAGGGCGCCCGCCGACGTCCCGGCAGAGTCGGAGGACGGCCAGGCTGTCACCGTTCACATCGACGACCGCACCTTTCGCGACGTTCTGAACGTGCTGTTGACCTCGGCGCGGGGGATCGCAGATGTGCCGCTGCTGATCCGCGACGCTTCCCAGGGGCGGCTTGCGAGGCTGGCGGGCATCCTCGCCCAGGAGATGAACGCGCCTCCCAGCCCCATTCCGAAGGGCATCTTTCTGACGCTGCTCTGCGGCGAGTCGATGCCGCAGGTGGACTGGGCGAAGATCCGGCCGGCCACGTCATCGACCTTCGTGGGCGAGTTCCCCTTGCGCTTCCAGATGGCGGAATGCATCGCGTGGCCGACCGCGTCTGCCCCGGCGCACCTCTACGAGCCCGTTCGCAGCGACGTGCCGGTGCTGCTGCTCACGGGTGAGTTCGACAACACGACGCCGCCGACCTATGCCGAGCGCGTGGCGTCGACGTTGTCACGCGGGCACGTGATCCGGCTGCCGTGGCGCAGCCACAACGACATCGACCCCTGCGTGGCGGGTCTGATCGGGTCGTTCCTCGCCGTCGGCGATCACCGCCCGCTCGACACGTCGTGCGTGAGCGGCACCAGGCCGATCGAGTTCAGGCTGGGCGGCGCGGTCCTCGAACGGCAGGATCGGTGACGAGACGCCGCGGCGTGCCAGCGGCGCCGATCGATCTAGCGTCGGCGGCGGCCCGCCCAACGACGACCGAGCAAGCCGAGGCCCAGCAGGCTCAAGGTCGCTGGCTCCGGCACGGGTGTCGGATCGATCCTCGGGTTGTCCCACTCGATGAAGTAGCCGATGACCGGGTCGTTCGACGGATCCGGCGTCCCCAGCGTCCCGGAGTCGTCGGCCCACTGTCCGTTCTGGATTCCGGCGTACAGGGTTCCGATATTCATGTAGGCGAACGCGCCGCCGTTATTGGGCTCGCTGCCACCCCAGTTGGTATAGCCCCCATCGCTGACCAGCCACGCCCCACGAAACCCCGTGAATGCCGGCGCGAGACCGAGCAGGAAGGCGTTCTCCCCGCTGGAGGCCACGGTGGCAATGTGCCCATTCACCGCTCCGAACACACTGGCAGAGGCCGCCGCACTCGCCAGCGCGAAGGTATTGGCGTCGAACGCGGCCTGGGTCGAGAAGTCGAACACGACCTGGACGAAATCGTAGTAGTTCGAGCCGAACTGCATCGGGGCCGCCTCGACCTGCGTGGCAGCCGTCTGCAGCGCGACTGCGCAGGCGGCGGTTGCGAGGTAACGTCGCCAGTCTCGTCTCATGCTGACACTCCTTCTGAACCGCCCAGGCATGACATCGACTGCGGTGGGCGACCCTTGCTGTGGATGCTCTGGCCTGTGCATTTTTCGCGCCAGCAGTCTCATGAGACGACTTCTGTCGTGCTGACTCTCGCCAAAGTCTTGATGTCTGTTGAATCGCAGACAAAAGTCTGCGACATCCGTCGCCGCACCGCGGGCCCGCCGTCCGCCTCGACCTGACGGCCATTCCATCGGCACGCCGTGAGGCCCTGACGACGCGTGATGACTTGCACAAGTCCCGGAGCGCGGCGCCCGGATCGCCAGGCGCGACGACCGAGGATATTGGGCGTTCTGCCCGCGCGGACCGACGGAGTAAGCTGCAAGCCGATGACAGGCCCGGGTGAGCACCATCGGTGCCGTGCGGCCGGGTGGTGCCCATGAAGACCATCGTGCTCGCCGGCGGCGGCCACGCGCATGTCGAGGTCCTTCGGCAATTCAGCGAGCGGCCGCTCGAACGGGCCCGTCTCGTGCTGATCAGCCCCGATACGCACACGGCGTACAGCGGCATGCTGCCAGGGTTCGTGGCCGGGTACTACGGCTGGGATCAGTGCCACCTCGACCTGCGAGTGCTCTGTCGCCACGCCGGAGCGGAGTTCCGGACCACCAGCGTGGAGACGCTGGAGGCTGGCGAGCGGACCGTGCGGTGCGCGGACGGGCGGACCCATACCTTCGACATCCTGTCGCTGGATGTCGGATCGACGCCGGACGTTCGTGCGGTTCCCGGCGCCGCCCAGCATGCGACACCGGTCAAGCCAGTGCCGCCGCTGCTCGACGCGTGGCGCGCCGCGGCGGAACGGTGCGGCGGGCGGGGCACGGCCCCGTTCAGAATCGTCGTGGTCGGGGGCGGAGCGGCAGGGGCGGAAATGGCGATGGCGATCCGGGGGCGTTGCCACCGCGACGGCGCACTGCCCCATCCTGAGATCACCCTCGTCGCCGACCGGTGGCTTCCGGCTCACGGGACGCTGGCGCAGGCGCTCGTCTCCCGTGCCCTGGCCTCTCGGGGCGTCACGCTGCTGACTCAGCGTCGAGTCGTTGGACTCATCCCGGGCGAGGTGCACTGCGCCACGGGTGAGGTTCTTCCAGCCGACTTCGTCGTCTGGGCCACCGGGGCCTCGGCGGCGCCGCGGCTCGGGCAGAGCGGCCTCGAAACAGACGACCACGGCTGGGTGGTCGTCGACGTTGCGCTGCGATCGGTTTCGCACTCGTCGGTGTTCGCCTCCGGGGACGTGGCCGGGATGACCGGCCGCCCGCTGCCCAAGGCAGGCGTCTTTGCCGTCCGGCAGGGGCCCGTGCTCGCGGAGAACCTCCGCCGGTATCTCGCCGGCCGTCCCCTGCGTGCCTACCGGCCCCAGCGTCACGCGCTGGCCCTGCTCGCCACGGGCGATGGTTCCGCGATCGCCTGCTACGCGGGGCTCGCGTGGCAGGGGCGCTGGGTCTGGTCGTGGAAGAACCGGATCGACCGGGCGTTCATGCGGAAATACTCCTGAGACGCCGCGACGTCGCGGCGATTACCATGGGAGCGGCGTCGACCCAGGCACGCTGCACGGGATGCGACCCGTCGACCGTGACACCCTCGATGGTGGAAAGGAGGAGCCTCTCATGACTGGTCGCAGGCACGTCGGGCACGTGGTCCTCACGGCGCTCTCGCTGGTGGCGGTTTGCGCGTCTGCTTCAGCCGCTCAGAGCGCGCAGAAGCCGTTCGAACCGGTCAGTGGCCAGAACGGCAAGGATGTCGTGTGGGTGCCGACGCCGCAGGCGACGGTCGACAAGATGCTGGAGCTGACCCGGGTCTCGGCGAGCGACTACGTGATCGATCTCGGCTCCGGCGATGGCATCACCGTGATCACCGCCGCGAAGAGGGGCGCCACCGCGCTGGGCATCGAGTTCAACCCGGACATGGTGGCATTGGCCACCCGTCGGGCGAGGGAGGCGGGGGTGTCGCACAGGACGACCTTCGTCCAGGGCGATCTGTTCGAGGCAGACCTGTCGAAGGCGACGGTCATCACCCTGTTCCTGCTGCCGGACATCAACCTGCGGCTCCGGGCCAGGCTGCTCGACCTGAAGCCGGGCACGCGGATCGCGTCGAACTCGTTCACGATGGGCGACTGGGAGCCCGACGCGCAGGCAGAGGCGTCGCCCTGCCCGCAGTGGTGTACGGCGCTCGTGTGGGTGGTGCCCGCGAAGGTCGCTGGCACCTGGCAGCTCGGACAGCAGACGCTGACCCTCACCCAGCAGTATCAGGTGATCGATGGCACCCTTGGCCAGACGCCGATCAGCGCCGGCAGGCTCAACGGCGAGGAGATCACGTTCACGGTCGGGACCCGGCGGTTCACGGGCCGCGTCCACGACAACGCCATGACCGGCTCCGGCTGGTCGGCCACGAAGCAGTGAGGGGCGGGTCATCAGGATCCCCGGACTTGCCGGGCTCGAGTTCCGGGCCGCTACGACATTTCGCCCGACGGGTCGACCTTCGTGCTCGTCCGCCGAAACCCCGGCAGCCGCATTGTCATCATTCACCGCGCCAGCCTGCTGCGGTGTCCACGCCGTGTGCTGGCTCGATGCCGGGAACTCCAGCGCGCGTCCTTTCAGCAACTCCTGGGCGCCCGTAGCGACGTGGGGCGTCGCCTCCTGCGGCATCCGCCTCGGCCTCGTTTGCGTTGCCGTGCCCGGTCACCTATCCTTGAGGGGACGTGAAGCAGCCGTTCATCAACGTCGAGGAACACATCGACCACGTCGTCGGCCGCCGGACGAAGGCCCCAGACCCTTTGTCGCTGAGGCCGAGCGACAAAGCCGATGCCATTGCCTGGCGTGACGCGCTGGGGGGAATCCGGGTGGCCCGTGGAACGATGGACGTCGACCTCCTCGTGGCCACAGATCCGGACAATG
>CAYLZN010000061.1:6520-22638 GCA_964387935.1 uncultured Vicinamibacteraceae bacterium
AGGGTCTTCGACGCCCTGGCCACCCTGCCGGACCAGGCGGTGCGTGAACTCCACCCGGGCGAGCTCGCGCAATATACCGTCATTCGTGTGGCCGACGAGATTCTGGTTGATTTGATGCGATCGGCCGGCGGAATCGACTATGCGGAGGCAGCACTGGACGTGGTGACGAAGGACGTGGGCGGCGTTCCCATCCCGTTTGCCAGACGATCAGCTGCCTTGAATCGCGATGCTCCGGCGATTGTGGGTGGATCATCAGTATCCCGGGACTTACTGGGCTCGAGTTCCGGGCCGTGAAGGTCTGGCGGAGACACGGCCCCCCGGCGTACGATGCGTGACCATGTGCGTCCGCCACCTCCTCGCGATCGCCGCTCTCCTCGCCCTGGCCTGCGACGCGCTTGCGCCGGCCTCGGCACGTGCCCAGACACTCCTGCTGCGTCAGCCGACGGTCAGCCAGCGACACATCGCGTTCTCCTACGGCAGCGACATCTGGATCGTCGATCGGGCCGGCGGTGACGCACGGCGCCTCACGAGCTTCCAGGGGGAGAGCACCAATCCGCAGATGTCCCCCGATGGTCGCACCGTGGCCTTCAGCGCCCAGGACGGCGGCAACACCGACGTGTACCTCGTGCCGGTCGAGGGTGGCGAGCCCAGGCGCCTCACGTGGCACCCGGCCGCCGACATGGTGACCGGCTGGACCCCGGACGGGACGCGTGTGGTCTTCGCGTCCACGCGCGCCTCGTACGCCGGCGTGACGAAGTTCTTCACGGTGAGCATCGGGGGCGGCCTCCCCGAGGCGATGCCCATGCCCCGCGGATATCAGGGCCAGCACTCGCCCGACGGCAGGCGCTTCGCCTATCGCATGGCGAACTCGTGGGACGAGGAGTGGCGCAACTACCGCGGCGGGCAGAATCGCCCCATCTGGATCCTCGACCTGGCGACGCACGACCTGGTCACGCCGCCGTGGACCGACAGCAAGGATGTCGATCCGGCATGGGTCGGCGAGACGGTCTACTTCCTGTCGGATCGCGACTGGCTGATGAACGTCTGGGCGTACGACGTGGCGACCAGGCAGGTGCGCCAGGTCACGAAGTTCAAGGACTACGACGTCAAGTCGCTCGACGCCGGCGGGGGCGCCGTGGTCTTCGAGCAGGCGGGCCGCATCCACCTGCTCGATCCGAAGACCAGCACGCACGCGCCGGTCGACATCACGGTGCGAGGCGATTTCCCGTGGCTGACGCCGCAGTGGAAGCCGGTGGCCAGCCGTATCAGCAACGGCGCCATCTCCCCGACCGGCAAGCGCGCCGTCTTCGAAGCGCGCGGGGAGATCTTCACCGCGCCCGCCGAGAAGGGCGACTGGAGGAACCTCACGCGTACCCCGGGCGTTGCCGAGCGCAATCCGGCGTGGTCGCCCGACGGCAAGTGGATCTCCTACTTCAGCGATCGCAGCGGCGAGTACCGGCTGGTCATCGTACCGCAGGACGGGCTGGGCGAGCCGCGCGAGATCACGCTGCCCGAGCCCACCTTCTACTTCACGCCGCAGTGGTCACCGGACTCGACGAAGGTCCTCTTCACCGACACGGATCTCCGACTCTGGGTCGTGGATGTGGCGACGGGCAAGGCCGTCCACGCCGACACCGACAACTACATGGCCCCGCAGCGCTCCATGAACCCGGTGTGGAGCCCCGATTCGCGGTGGATCGCGTACGCCAAGCGCCTTCACACGCAACTGCGCGCGCTCTTCATCTACGACGCGCAGACGGGTCGCGCCACGCAGGTCTCCGACGGCATGTCGGACGCGGTGTGGCCCGCCTGGGACGCCTCCGGCAAGTACCTGTTCTTCCTGGCCTCCACTACCTACGGGCTGAACACAGGCTGGCTCGACATGACGTCCTACGAGCGCACGGCGACCTGGGCGCTCTACCTCGCCGTGCTGAAGAAGGGCGATCCGTCGCCGCTGATGCCGGAGTCCGACGAAGAGGGTTCATCCGCCGACACCAGGGGTGAGGAGGCCAGGAGCGAAGGCGCCGCGGCCAAGGAAGCCGCGAAAGACGCGGCGCCCTCGAAGGCGCCGCCGGTCACGATCGACTTCGACGGCCTCGCCCAGCGCACCATCTCGCTCAACGTGACGCCGCGCACGTACGTCGGTCTCCAGTCGGGCGCAGCGGGCACCGTATTCCTGCTCGAGAGCATTCCGGCCACGGGGACGAGCGAGGGCCCGCCGCCCGGATCCACCCTGCATCGCTACACGCTCAAGGAGCGCAAGGCCGTCGTCTTCCTGAGTGGCCTTTCGGCATTCGACCTCTCGGCCGACGGCAAGAAGCTGCTGTATCGCACCGCGGGCCAGAACCCGACCCACGGCATCGTCGACGCCGACAAGGCCCCGCCGCAAGCGGGCAGCGGCGCGCTGAAGCTCGCCGAGATGCGGATGCTCGTGGACCCGCGCGCCGAGTTCGCGCAGATGTTCACCGAGGGCTGGCGCTTCCAGCGCGACTTCCTCTACGTGCCCAACCTGCACGGCGCCGACTACCAGAAGACCAAGGCTCTCTACGCGCCGCTGCTCGCACACGTGCGGCACCGCGCCGATCTCAACTACCTGCTCGACATGCTTGGCGCCGAGGTGGCCGTCGGCCACTCGTACGTCCGCGGCGGCGACCTGCCGGATCTCCCGCAGACGAACGCTGGCCTGCTCGGCGCGGACTTCTCGGTCGAGAACGGACGGTATCGAATCGCGAAGATCTACACCGGCGAGAGCTGGAACCCGCAGCTGCGCGCGCCGCTCTCGGGCCCGGGCATCGACGTGAGCGTCGGCGACTACGTGCTGGCCATCAACGGCCAGGACCTCGCGGGCACCGACAGCATCTATCGACTGCTCGAGGGCACGGCGAACCGACAGACGGTCCTGAGCGTCAACGCCCAGCCCTCGATCGCCGGGGCCCGCCGCGTGACCGTCGTGCCGGTGACGAGCGAAGCGCAGTTGAGGCAGTTCGACTGGATCGAGGGAAACCGCCGCACGGTGGATCAGCTCTCCAACGGGCAGCTCGCCTACGTGTACGTGCCCAACACCGCGCAGCCCGGCTACACCTACTTCAACCGCTACTACTTCGCGCAGCAGGATCGGCCGGGCGTCATCATCGACGAGCGCTACAACGGCGGCGGCTCGGCCGCCGACTACATGGTCGAGGTGATGCGGCGGCCGCTCTACGGCTACTTCAACAACGCGGTGGCCGATCGCCGGCCCTTCACGACGCCGGGCGCCGGCATCTGGGGCCCGAAGGTGATGATCATCAACGAAATGGCGGGCTCCGGCGGCGACCTGCTGCCCTACATGTTTCGGGCCGCGAAGCTCGGCCCCCTCGTGGGCAAGCGCACGTGGGGTGGCCTGGTGGGCACGTGGGACACGCCGCCGCTCATCGACGGCGGCGTCATGATCGCGCCGCGCGGCGGCTTCTTCGACGCCGATGGCAAATGGGCCGTCGAGAACGAAGGCGTGGCGCCCGACATCGACGTCGAGTTCACGCCGAAGGACGCACTCTCGGGCCGCGATCCTCAACTCGAGCGCGCGGTCCAGGAGGGACTCAGGCTCCTGAACGACCGCCCGGTCCAGTTGAAGAAGGAGCCGCCCTTCCCGGTGAGGTCGCGCAGGCCGGGCGAGTGAGGCGGTGCCACTCGGGCTCGCGCGCCCGCCGTACCCACGCGCTGGTGGCACGGCGTTCGCACTCCTCCTCCACGTGCCCGGGTGTAGGATCACTCAATGGACGGGAAAGACGCGATGCCGACCGCCGCTCGCCGGGAGACGCGCTTCACCTATGAGGATTTCCTGCTGTTCCCAGACGATGGGCAACGGCACGAGATCATCGACGGCGAGCACTACGTGACCCCGTCGCCGAACACCAGGCACCAGGATCTCGTGGCAGGGCGCCCCGGCGCGGGTGATCGAGGTGCTGTCGCGCGGGACGCGCAAGCGCGACGAGCAGATCAAGCGGCGGCTGTTCGATCGCGGGGGCGTGCGCGAGTACTGGCTCGTCGACCCCGAGCTCGACCTGGTCAAGGTCTACAGGCGTAGCGCGGAAGGGGGATTCGCGCGCGTGGCGGAACTCACCGCTGAAGACGAAGCGGTGCTCGAGTCACCGCTGCTGCCGGGGTTGCGGCTCCCGCTCGCCGAGTTGTTCCTGCCCACGTAGGCCCGGCGCTGCGCGCGGCCCAGGCAGGTTCGACGCCGCCGGGCCCGTCCCGCGTTACGATCAGGGGCGCCGACGCCGACCACGGGCCGGCCATCACCATGACCCCACGCCGACCGGGCGACCCGCGAACCCACGGACGCGAGGCGTGCCGTACCGCCGCACTGACGTGTGTCGTGGCCGCGTTGCTGGCCTGGCCGACCGCGGCCAGCAGCGACGACACCCTCTGGACGCGGCCGCTCGGCGTCGAAGATGGCCTGTCGCAGAACTACGCCTTGGCCATCGCCCAGGACCGTGACGGGTTCCTGTGGTTCGGCACCGTCAGTGGGCTCAACCGGTGGGACGGCTCCCAGTTCGAGTCCTTCGCCTCCGTCGCCGATGGGCCGTCCACCCTGAGCGCGCCCGTCGTGCTCGCCCTTCACGCCGACACAGCCGGGAACTTGTGGGTGGGGACCACCGAGGGCATCGACCGGTTCGACGCGGGCACCAACGCGTTCCAGCGCTACGGGGCCGCCCTTCGGACGCTCAACGGCGGGCGCCCCGTGCCGGTCGAAGCGATCGCGTCGGACCGGGCGGGCCGGGTCTGGTTCGCGTCGTTCGGAGGGGCGCGGATCTACCGGTTGGACGCTCCCACCGGCGAGGTCCACGCCTTCGCGGTCCCGGGCGCGGCCGGCCTGTGGGTGACGGCGCTGCACGTGGACAGCGCCGATCGCTTGTGGGTGGCGACGGGACCCGCCTCGGACGCCGCCGGTTCGCGCGACGCGCGCTACCAGCTGTTCCTGTTCGATCAGAGCAGTGACATCGCCGGCAGCAGCCTTCCGTCCCCGCGCATGTCCGTCCGTCTCGATCACGAGGACGGCAAGGCGGGGCCAATCGTCGAGGATCGGACGCACCGGGTGTGGGTGGGGAGGCGCGGCGGACTGCTGCGTTACGACCCTGTGACCGGGACCGTGGTCAGGACCGGCGGCGGTTCCTCGGACCCCCAGCCGCTTGCCGATCAACTCGTGCGAAGTCTCGCGCTCGGCCCTTCGGGCGAACTCTGGGTCCTGACCCACTCGCAGGATCCCGCGCCCAGCGACGAGCCCCACTCGCTTTTCCGGATGGACCCCGACACGCGGGAAGCGCACCGGGTCACCCTGCGCGACAGGGCCGGCCGCCCGGCGACCGACGCCCGCCTGGAGCGCGTCTTCGTCGATCGTTCGGGCGTCCTCTGGTTGAGCAGCAACGCGGGCGGCTTGCGCCACGCGGACGTGAGCGCCGGAGGGTTCTCGCTGTATCGGCGGCAGGCCGGGAGCGAGCCGGGGCTCTCCGGCAGTTTCGTGCGCGCAGTCGTCAAGGCACGCGACGGAGCCGTGTGGGTTGGGACACAGCGGGGCCTCACTCGCGTGGACCGATCGAGTGACCGGGTCGACTACTCGACCCCGTTCGCGACAGGGCGCACGGCGCTGCCGGATCCAAGCGTCCAGGCGCTGCTCGAGGACCGCAACGGCAACCTGTGGATCGGCACGCCACGCGGCCTTGCGGTCAGGGAGTCGTCGTCTGGAGCCGTGCGTGACTACCGTCACCAGGAGGGCAATCCTCGCAGCCTCGCCGACGATTGGGTACAGGTCATCCACGAGGATCATGAGGGACGACTCTGGTTTGGGACGTTGGGACGCGGCCTGAGCGTGTTCGATCCCGTGAGCCGGAGCTTCCTGAACTACGGGAACGACCCCCGCGATTCGAGCGGCCTGCCGAGCGGGTCCGTGACCGCCCTGTTTTCGGACAGCACGAGTCAGTTGTGGGTCGGCACGGAGTCCGGCCTCGCCCGGCTCTCATCGTCGTCGGAGCCGACGCGCCGGTTCGTGCCCGTCGCCGACGGGCCCGGCGGCCTGGGCGGCGTCGTCATCCTGTCCATCGCCGAGAGCGCGGCCACGCCCGGCATTCTGTGGGTGGGCACGGAGCAGCGTGGCCTCGGCCGACTCGACGTGCGGGACGAATCGGTGCGGTTCTTCACCACGCGGAACAGCGGCCTCCCGGACGATACGGTCTACGGCATCCTCACCGACGGGCACGGACGCCTCTGGATGAGCACCAACCGGGGCCTGGTGTGTCATGACCCCGCCACGAACGTGTTTCGTTCCTACGAGGTCGAACGAGGCCTGCAATCGAGCGAGTTCAACGCGAGGGCCTACTTCCGTGCGGCTGACGGCGAGATGTTCTTTGGAGGCATCGCCGGGCTGAATGCCTTCTATCCCGACCGCGTCAGCGACAATCCCTACGCGCCGAGCGTGCTCATCAGCGGTGTGCGCGTCCTGGACCGGGGCGCGAAGTCATCCGCGACAGCCGCGACGCTGATCTATCGTCCGGGGATGCCGCGGCAGTCGGTGGAGATCGCCCACAGCCGACGCGACATCAGCGTCGACTACGTCGCGCTGCACTTCAGCGATGCTGCCAGAAACCGTTACCTGTACAAGCTGGACCACTACGATGCCGATTGGCGTGGACCGGTCGCACAACGCACTGCGCAATACACCAACCTGGACCCCGGAACGTACATCTTCCGCGTCAAGGCCCTGAGCAGTCACGGTGTCCCGAGCGACGGCGAGGCCACCTTCTCCTTCGTGATCCTGCCGCCGTTCTACGCGACGGCCTGGTTCCGCGCGCTGGCGGGGGTGGCCATCGTGCTCGCGCTTGCAGGCGGCTTCCGGCTGCGCGTGCGCGCGCTCCGCCGACGGCAGCAGGTGCTCGAACGCGACGTGGCCCAGCGCACCGAGGAGCTGAGGCACGCGCTCGAGACCGTCGAAGGGCAGGCACGGCAACTGAAAGAACTCGACGCGGCGAAGTCGCGGTTCTTCGCCAACATCTCGCACGAGTTCCGCACGCCGCTGACGTTGACGCTCGGGCCGCTCCGCGACGTGCAGGCCGGGATGCACGGAGCGATTCCTGAGAGCGCCCGTGCAGAGATCGATCTCGCGATCGAGAACGCCAGGCGCCAGCTCGAGCTGGTGGACCAGTTGCTCGAGCTGGCCAGACTCGACGCCGGGCAGCCCGACTTCCGGCCGCGCGAGGCCCGCCTCGACGAATGCGTGCGCCTGGCCGCCGCGCCGTTCGAATCGCTCGCGAGACGCCAGCACACTCGACTCGATCTCGACCTGCCAGGCGACGTAGTGCGCGGCACGCTCGACGAGGGCAAAATCGAGCGGGTGATTGGCAACCTGCTGGGCAACGCGCTGAAGTTCACGCCGTCAGGCGGAGTCGTTACCATGCGCCTGCGGACGGCGGCCGACGGGTGGGCCGCAATCGAGGTGGAGGACTCTGGCCCTGGCATTCCGGCGCACGATCTGCCGCACGTGTTCGAGCGCTTCTACCGAGGCGATCAGTCACTGGGCCATGCGTCGGGTACGGGGATCGGCCTCGCGCTGGCCAGGGAATACGTGGAGCTGCACGGCGGGGACATCCGCGCGGAGAACCGCGCCGGAGGCGGAACGCGCGTCATCGTCCGGCTGCCGGTGAGCGCCACCCCTGCCGACGCTGCCGTTTCCCCTGACACCCATGAAGGGGAGGCGCAGAGCGTGGCGGGGGAGACGCCTCCCATCCCGGCGGATGCGAGCCGTCCCGACGTCGAGCGCCCCTGCATCCTCGTCGTGGACGACCACGCTGACATGCGCGCGTACCTGCGCAAGCACCTCGCGCCACACTACGAAGTCCTCGAGGCTGCCAGGGGCGACGAGGCCCTCGCGCTGGTCGGCGTCGAGATGCCCGACGTCATCGTGAGCGATGTCATGATGCCAGGCCTCGACGGCTACGCGCTGTGCCGGGCGGTCAAGGCGAGCCCCGACACCGACTTCATCCCCGTGGTGCTGCTCACCGCGAAGGCCGGCGCCGGAAGCCGCCTCGACGGTCTCGAGGGCGGCGCCGACGACTACCTCACCAAGCCGTTCGAGCCCGCCGAGCTGCTGGCCCGGATTCGCAACCTGCTGCTCGCCCGCGAACGCCTCAAGACGCGCTTCCTGCCCCGGGCGGCGAGGCCGGCGCTGCAGCCGACGCCACTTCCGGTCCAGTCGCCTGATGCCGCCCTGCTGGAACGGCTCCAGGACGTCCTGGACCGGGAGTCGCACGAGGAGTCGTTCGACGTGGCCGCGCTCGCGGCCCATCTCGGCATGAGTCGCGCCCAGTTGCATCGGCGGATCAAGGATGTGTCCGCGTCCACTCCTGCCGAGGTCATCATCCAGTTCCGGCTCGAGCGTGCGGCGCTCATGCTGGACCAGGGCGCGGGCAACGTTGGCGAAGTAGCCTACGCCGTCGGCTTCAGGAACGTGTCGCACTTCGTGAAGCGCTTCCGGGAGCGGTACGGACAGACACCAGCCGCCTACGCCGCCAGCGGGCGGGCATCCTGATCCCGAACGGCACGAGTGAGTGGAAGGCCGTCCAGACCGCCCACCCGGCCGGGGACACACAGCACACGATTTGAGACGTCGGGAATACCGCCCCCTGGATCCATGAGGCAGACTCACGGGTCCCAGCGATGGATCCGCGCGTTTCGAGTCCCGGGAGGAACACATGAACTGGATCGTCACGCTCGTAATTGGTGGGATCATCGGCTGGCTCGCCAGCCTCGTCATGAAGACCGATGCGCAGATGGGCCTCATCGGCAACGTCATCGTGGGCATCGTCGGCTCGGTCTTCGGGTTCTGGCTGGCGTCCCTGCTCGGCATCTCGGCCGGCAGTGCGCTCGGGGGCTACCTCGTGGCCATCCTGGGCGCGGCCGTGCTGATTGGCATCCTCAAAGTGGCCGGTGTGCTGAGCTAGCCACAAGGTCGCAGGCAGCTGCCCCAGTCTCCAGGAGGACACATGCGCAAGACCGCTGCAACGGCGTGCCTCGCCGCCGCCACGTTGCTCGCCGCGCCCGTGCGCGCCGAGGAACGCACGATCGACTGCGAGAGCCGGCATTTCCGCTACAGCTACTGCCGTGCCGACACCGACAACCGCGTGACGCTCGTGCGGCAGAAGTCCAGCACCCGTTGTCAGCTCTGGGACAACTGGGGTTACGACGCGCGGGGCGTGTGGGTGGACCGCGGGTGCGCGGCCGAATTCCGCGTGGGGCGGGGCAGCGGAGGCAGTGGCGCGGCTGCCGGTGCGGCCATCGCCGGCATCGCGATTGCCGCCGCGATTGCCGCCGGGAAGAACCATCACAGCGATAGCGTGCCCGCGTGGGCCGTGGGCTCGTTCCAGGGATACGACGAGGCCGAGCGCACGAACGTGGAGCTGACGATCCAGCCGGGCGGTTCGGTGAGCGGGTACGCAGGTGGCACGACCTTCTCCGGTCGCTGGGACGACAACCGGCTCCAGGCCGGTCGAAAGAAGTTCCGCGTGGAGCGCTCGGGCAACGGGTTCGTCGCGGTCGACGACACGGGGCGCGGGTATCGCATCTACTTCCAGCGGTCCGGCGGCGGCTACTGAGGCCGTGGCGCCCAGTCGAGGAGCAATCGTCATGCAATCGCCCAAGTTTCCCGCGTTCCTCTCCGCCCTCGTGCTGGCCGGACTGGTGACCACCACGGTCGTGGCGGGCATCGCCTCCGCCCAGACCGCACCGTCGAAGCCCGGCCAGGGCTACGAAGACCCCGCGGGCATTCCGCTGCGTCCACGGGCGGCCGACGTGGAGCCGGTCTGGGCCAGGCCCGCCATCGACACGCTGGCGACGATTCGCAAGCGGGGCGTGCTCCGGGTGGGCGTGGTGCCCACCGAGCCGTATGTGATGCGCAATGCCAAGGGCGATCTGGTCGGCTTCAGCATCGACATCGCCCGCCAGTTGGCCGACGACCTCGGGGTCGAGGTCGAGTTCGTGCCGACCTCGTGGACGCAGGTCGTGCCCGACCTCGTCGGGAATCAGTTCGACGCGATTGCGACCGGCCTGTGGATCACGCCGGCCCGGGCGCTCGTGGTCAACTTCACGGAGCCGACGTCGGTGGGCGCAGTCCACCTCGTGGCTGGCAAGCCGCTGGCTTCGGCCATGAAGTCGCACCAGGACTTCAATCGCCCAGACGTCCGGCTCGTCGTCTACGCCGGCAGCAGCCAGGAAGGTCTGGCGAGCCGCCTGTTCCCGAACGCGACGCTGGTCAGGCTCGAAGGAGACGCCGATCCGCTGGTGCCGGTGCTGGAAGGCAAGGCACACGCGGTACTCGTGACGACACCGACGCCTCAACTGGTCGTGGCACATTCGCCCGAGCGGTTGTTCCTGCCGCTTGCCGACCCCTTGCAGAGTACGACGACGGCCGCGGCGATCCGCAAGGGCGATGCCGACTTCCTGAACTTCCTGAACAGCTGGATCGCGTTCAGGCGGGAGAGCGGGTGGCTGCCCGAGCGCCAGCACTACTGGTTCCGCACGACGGAGTGGACGAAAGGCATGTAGGTGAGAGCACGCATGAAGAGCATCCCGTTGATCAACTGCCGAAACAGGGCCGCCCTCGCGGCGGGTGTGGTGATCGTGGCCGGTCTGTCCCAGGGACCGGTGCTGGCACAATCGTGGAACGACAGCCGCGCCGCCGTGGACGCCTGCGAGCAGGAGTTGGAATTCCGCATGGCCCGCGACGCGGGCGGGCGAGCGCCTTCCACTGGCATTGACGTCCGAAGCCTCAACGTTCAGCAAAGCAGCCGGAACGCCGTCACGGTGAACGGTCGCGGCAACTACCGCCGCGACCAGTTCGACCGCGGGCGTGCCTACACGTTCCGCTGCACCTTCGACACGAGAAGCGGCCGGGCGACCGCGAACTACCAGTGGGGTTCGGGAACGGTGGGCGGCGGGTACGATGAACCCGGCTACACGGCGCCGCCGTCGTGGAATCCCGGTCCCGGTGGCGGCGGGTGGGGCGGCAGCGGCAGCAGCGCGTATCCGCCCACTGGCAGGGTGTTCTTCAGCGGCGGCATCCTCAACCGCGCGAGCACCAAGGGCCTGGACGTCGCCGGCGAGAGCCGGGACGACGGCGCGAACGTCCAGCAGTGGGATTTCGGTGCGAAGGCCAACCAGTCGTGGGACATCATCGACCTCGGCCGTGGCGAGTTCTCCATCGTCAACCGGAACAGCGGCAAGGCGCTCGACGTGGCCAGGCACGACGCGTCCGACGGTGCGAACGTGCAGCAGTTCCGCTGGCACAACGGCGACAACCAGCGCTGGCGTCTCGAGCGGACTGGTGGAGGCTTCTACCAGATCGTGAGCGTCTCGAGCGGACGGTGCCTGGACGTGCACTCGGCGCGCCTCAACGAGAACGGCGCGAACATCCAGCAGTGGAGCTGCAGCGGACAGCCGAACCAGCAGTGGCGGCTGGGGCGCTGAGCCGTTACAGGCACCGTGACGACACCACCCTCGTTCACTCGGGCTGGGATCCTGGTCGGGCTGGCGCTGCTCTGGCACGCCAGCCCCGGCTTCACCGGCGACGAGCCCTTCGCGTTCGTCCAGGTCTCCAGCCGGGAGCAGCGGCTTCAGTACCTGTCGGTCGCCCGCATCTGGTCCGATCCGGGGGCGTTGACGCCCGACGAGGTGCGGCGAGGCCCGCACGTGAACCTGCCGCCGGCGGTGACGGCCGCGCTCGGCGGCGAGCCGCTGGCCTGCACGTTCGTCAAGCCGGGCGAGGCGCTCGGCGGAAAGACGCCCAAGTTCGTCTGCCGCACTGCGGGAGGCGCGACCATCCGGGTCAAGTACACCGATGGGTCGGAGAAGGGCAACCGCGAGGTGTTCTCGCTGGTGGCCGCGACGCGCCTGATGTGGGCCCTGGGGTTCGAGGCCGACGCGGTCTACCCCGTCGCGGTGGAATGCCGGGACTGCCCGGCGGATCCCATGACGGGGACGGGGCCGCCGTCTACTCGCCGCTTCCTCGGGGTCTTCCAGCCACGCTTCTCGAATGTCGTCATGGTCGACGGAGACAATCCGAACCAGGGCTGGAAGTGGGGTGAGCTCGACGACGCCATCGACGCCCTGGAGCCGGGCGCCGTTCGGGACCGTCAACGCATGCACTTCGATGCCCTGACCCTGCTGGGGGTGATGTTCCAGCACGGCGATCGCAAGCCGGAGCAGCAGCGGCTGTCGTGCGGGGGCGCGATTGCGCGGTCTGCCGGGGACGTGCAGCCGCTCGTCGAGCAGGACGGGCACGGCTATGACGTCCCCGTGTTCTTCGAGCATCCGGGCGAGCGCGCGTGTGCCGAGCCGGTCGTGACGATTCAGGACGTGGGAGCGACCTTCGGCGGCGCGGGCCGCACGAGCAATCCCCGCACCTCGAAGATGCACCTGGCGTCCTGGGCAGACAAGCCCGTGTTCCGACCGGCACGCGCGACGTCATCAGGGCAGGTTCCCGAGTGCCGGGGCGACCTCACGGTGTCGATGGCGGCGGGTGACCGGGCGCACGGCAACCCGAGGATCGGCGATGCCGGGCGGCGTTTCCTGCTGGCGCAGTTCCAGCGCCTCACCGACGCCCATCTGGTCGCCGTGCTGAAGGCCGCACGCGTCGAGCAGATGGGGGAGTCGCACGTGTGGCGGGACCCGCGCATCGGGCAGGCCTACAGCGGCGTTGACGCCTGGGTCGCGGCACTGAAGGACAAGCTCCGACAGATCGAGGAACGGAGCTGCGCGCCGTGATCGCGACTGGACGGATCGGGAAGAGTGAGGGCTTCACTGTGTGTCGGTTGCTGATCTGGGTCTTCGTGGCCGCCTACGCCGTGGCACTCCTGCTCCTGGTCGTGGGCACGTTCGGGCTCTTCGGGAGCGAGCGCGATCCGCTCGCCGGTGTGTTCCTCGTGCCGCTGGGTCTCCCCTGGGTTCTGTGGACGGGCAGATTACCCGAGGCCGTCCGGCCCGTGGCCGCTGCCGTGACGCCGCTCATCAATCTCGGGCTGCTGGTTGGACTCTGCCGCGTGCTGCGGCGGGGTGGCGGCGCGATCGGGGCAGTCATTCTGGTCCTCTCCGTGGGCGCCACCGGGTGCGCTGCGGATCCGGCCCCGGCGCCGCAGGACTCGAGGGGCCCTGCCGACGCAGGGGTCGTGCAGGCCCGGCCCCAGGTGCCGCCGGTGCCCGCGCTCGATCCCGTGATCGACGCGGCAGTCGGCAGCATCCTCCAGTCGGCCGACCATCCGGGCCTCACGTGGAGCGCCATCCCCGACGTCGTCGAGGACCTGAAGCCGCTCTACGCCGCCGAAGCAGACCGACTGTTGTGGTTCGACGGCGCGACACCTGTGCCCTCGGTGGAGAAGACCCTCGCGGCGCTGGCGGCCGCCGCCGAGCACGGGCTCGACCCCGCAGACTACGATGCGGCCGCCCTGGGCGAGCAGTGGCGCACGATCAAGGGAGGGTCGGCGTCTGCACCGGACCGCGCGCTGTTCGACGTCGGCCTCAGTGTGGCGGCCGCGCGCCTGCTGCGCGCCGTGCACAACGGGCGGGTGGATCCCGCGACGATGCACTGGGGCTACGAGATCGACCGCAAGGTGGTGGACCCGGCCGGCCTGCTGCGAGGCGTCCGCGAGGGTCCGGGGCTGGCTGCCACCCTCGATGCGCTCCAGCCGACGTTTGCGCACTACACCCGAGCGCGGCGCACGCTGGCCGCGTATCGGGCGCTCGCCCAGGCCGGCGAGCCCGAGGCCGTGCCCGACCTGCCGAAGGGCCAGACGAAGGTCGAGCCCGGCAAGACCTGGAGCGGGATGCCCCAATTGGCGGCCCGGCTCCGCGCCTTCGGCGGCCTGCCTGCGGGGGGCGGCGGCGACGGCGCCTCGGCCCCGACGGCCTATTCCGGTGCCCTGGTCGACGCCGTCAAGCGTTTCCAGGAGCGTCACGGGCTCGAAGCGGATGGCGTCCTTGGCGCCGGCACCATCAAGGCGATCAACGTGCCGCTCGCACAGCGCGTGCGGCAGATCGAGCTGGCCATGGAGCGGATGCGCTGGCTGCCCAGGCTGAGCGACGGCCCGAACGTGTTCGTGAACGTCCCGCTGTTCCGGCTGTGGGCGACCGACCCGCGCAGCGGCGACGAACCGTTGCGGATGAACGTCGTGGTCGGCAAGGCGCTCAACCACAAGACGCCGCTCTTCGTCGAGCAGATGGAGTACGTCATCTTCCGGCCCTACTGGAATCCGCCGCGGGGCATTACCGTGCAGGAGCTGATTCCCTACGCGCGGCGCGACCCGTCGTACCTGGACCGCGAGGAACTGGAGATCGTCGCGAGCGGGGCGGACGATGCGCGGGCGCTGCCGGCGACGCCGGACAACCTGTCGGCCGTCATCGCCGGGAAGCTGTTCATCCGCCAGAGGCCAGGGCCCAGGAACTCGCTCGGTCTGGCCAAGTTCATCTTCCCGAACGCCGAGAACGTGTACATGCACGGCACGCCGGCGCAGCAGCTGTTCTCTCGCGCGCGGCGTGATTTCAGCCACGGCTGCATCCGCCTCGAGGATCCGGCGCGGTTTGCCGAGTGGGTGCTGCGCGAGTACCCGGAGTGGACGCGCGAGCGGATCGACGCCGCGATGCAGGCGGATCGGCCGACGCGGGTGAACCTGAAGCAGCCGCTGACCGTGGTGCTCTTCTACGACACGGTGCACGTCAACTCGGAGGGGGTGGCGTTCTTCGTCGATGACATCTACGGTCACGACCGCGCCCTCGACGCCGCGCTCCAGCACGGCTATCCGTATCCCGTCCGGAAGTAGGTCGCGCTGACGCGCCTGGTGAGCCTCATCGTGATGAATCTGCGCAACAAGGTGGTGGTCGTCGCCCTGGCTGCGATGGCGTCTGTGACGGTCGCGCAGGGGCAGGGCATTCGAGAGGAGCGCGTGTCCTTCAAGCCCGGCGCCTCGTCGGCGACGCTGCAGGGGTCGATCAAGGGCGACGCGACGGTGGACTACGTGCTGGGCGCCAGGGCCGGGCAGACGATGACGGTGACGATGAAGACCGCTCACGGCGCCAACTACTTCAACGTGCTGCCGCCGGGCTCGGACGCGGCCATCGCGATCGGCTCGAACCTCGGGAACTCGTGGAGCGGCACGCTGCCGGTGGACGGCGACTACCGCATTCGCGTGTACCTGATGCGCAGCGCAGCACGCCGCAACGAGACCGCGACCTACACGTTGACGGTCGGCATCACCGGGCATGCGACGCCCGCGCCGGCTGGCGATGCGAAGGTCGCCGGCACTCCCTACCATGCGACAGGGACGGTGCCCTGTTCGGTCGGGACGGATCCCAAGGGATCAGCGCGGTGTTCGTTCGGCGTCATCCGCCAGGGCAGCGGCCGCGCCGCGGTGCACCTGGCCTCGCCGGGCTACGACGTGACGCTGCACAAGGACCAGGTGCGCGTGCTGCGGTTCACCGGCAGCACGATCACCAGCGCCGATCCCAAGGAGAAGGTCACGTTCCAGAAGCGCGACGACGACTGGACGGTTGCCGTGAACGACTTCTACTTCTACACGATCCCAGAGGCGGCGATCGTCGGAGGCTGAGACGTCGCCGCCGGTTGTTGAGCAGGAGCGAGTGAGGTTGACCGGGCGCATGCCCGTCCGCCTGGGTGGGGTCGTGACGACGCGGCTGGCGTCTTCCCAGGAATTGCCCTCATTGGTCTAGTTGATTAAGCTAGTTGGTATGGACATCACCGAGATCGGCGCTTTCGAGGCCAAGACCCGGCTGTCGGAGCTCCTCGACCGCGTGTCGCGCGGCCGGATCTACCGCATCACCAAGCGCGGCAAGCCCGTGGCGGAACTGCGGCCGGTCGCCATCGCGTCGCGGCGGCCCCGCTTCGGCAGCGACAAGGGGCGCGTCGTGATCGGCGACGACTTCGACGCCCCGGTGCCGGACCTGGTGGGGTACGAGAAGTGACGCTCCTGCTCGATACGCACGCGTTCCTCTGGTTCGTCACCGGGGACGCGCGCCTGAGCCGCGCCTCGCGGGCGGCGCTCGAGCGCGAGGGCGCCCGCCTCTGTGTCAGCGCGGCCAGCGTGTGG
>CAYLZN010000062.1:0-4764 GCA_964387935.1 uncultured Vicinamibacteraceae bacterium
GTCTCCGGCGCGATGGCTGGCGCGTCACCCAGCACCTGCCCCGTGTCCTGTTCGAGGCCGGCCACCTCGCGATCCGGAGACAGTTGCGGGATTCTCCCCGCGTAGACGATGCGCAGCGTGAGCGTCTCGCCGCGCGACAGCGGACGAGGGAGGTTGAGAATGAAGCTGTTCTGTCCCTTGACCCGCAGGACCATCAACCGTCCCTGCTCTTCCGAGACGACGGACTGGACGACGAGCGTCTCGTGGAGCTTCATCGTCATCGTGGCGAGCGCGTAATTGCGCACACGCAACCTGACGCGGGCCCGCCCGTCGAGCCACTCGCGCTGCGGCGAGAACGTCGCCTCGATGTCGTAGTCCAGCACGTCGTAGTCGGCGAGGTCGTCCTCGTTGTACCCGAAGCCACGCGCCTCGAGACGACGCTCGGACGAATAGACGGACAGGTTGCGGCGCCGCCGGCGGTCGAAGACCGAGATGTCCTCGGCCTCCCCCAGCGACCGTGCGTAGGTCAGGGTCTGGTACTTCCGCGTGCGCACCTCGGCGAGGAAATCGCCGAAGCCAGGCATCAGCGACCAGGTCTCGCGGCTCAACTCGCGCAGATCGAGGGTGAAGGACTTCACGACTTCCTGGTCGAAGATCGTCTGGGCGCGGCGGAACAGCCGGGCGTCCACCGGCATCGGCTGCAGCGCCGTCATCGTCAGGCGTTCGTCCACGTCCCCGGGGTTGACTCTGAGGAACGCAACGGTGAAGGGCGTCTCGAGGACCTCGCGGCCGCAGAACAGGCGGATCTGGCCCCGTTCGGCCGCCGGCTTGGGCGCGAACCTCATCGTGCCCTCGCCGAGCACCACCAGCCCGGTGATGCCCGAGGGCGTTTCCGACACGAAGGCGTGGCCGCTCGGAATCGTGAGGGTCAGGTCCTCGGCGTTCACGACGAGGTTGCGCACCGCGAACTGCCGGTCCGGCGTCAGGCGCAGGCGATGGAGCCCTTCCACCGTCGTGAGGCGGACCATTTCGCGAATCCGCCAGCCCGGCTCCTCGAACGTCGGGGGGTCGGCCCCGGCGATGCGCCGGACGTCGAGGCGATAGGTGAAGATCGACGCCTCCCGGTCGCGCTGCAGGAACACCTCGATGATGAGCCGATAGCCGTCGTCCCGGCGGGTGCCGGGCAGGGGTCCGCGGTCGCGTTCGTAGACTGCTGCGCGTGTGACCGCCCCGTTCAGGGCCTGGGCCGCGTGTCCTTCGACGTCTTCCGGTGTCAGGGTCGGCTCGAACAGGGCCTTGAAGGCCGCGGCGTCGTGACGCTGGAGAGCATCCTCGAGGCGTTCGACGAGGAGCCAGGGGCCATCGCCCGGCTGCGGCACCTGAGCCCAGGCCGCGCGGGCGGACAACGCCAGGACGAGCAGGGTCAGAACGCCAGCGCGCATCGGGGCGGTGGTCAGGAAGCGGAAGCGCTCGTCGGAAGCGGCGGGAGGCGTCGGAGCGCCAGCACGGTCAGGTCGTCCGCGAACCGGGTGTCCTGAGCGTGTGCGGCAACCGCCGCGAGAATCGCGCTGCAGACGTCCGGCGCCGTGGCGTTTCGACGGAAGTCGATGGTGCGCTCCAGGCCCGCTTCGTCGAACGCCACGCCATCGGGGTTCTCCGCCTCCGTAATCCCGTCACTGTACAGCACGAGCAGGTCACCCGGTGCGAGCACGGTCGTGAGCGTCCGGTAGGTGCTGGTCCGGCTCAGGCCCAGCGCGATGCCGCCGGTGGTCAGGCGCTCGGCGGACCCCTCAACACGCTGGAGCAGGGGCGGGTTCTGCCCCGCGTTGACGTACTCCAGTGTGCCCGTAACGGGATCGTAGAACGCCAGGAAGAGCGTGATGAACCGCGATGCCGGCGCGTGACGGACGATCTGCTGATTGAGACGCCCCATGAGCGCCGCAGGCCCCAGGCGCTCGTCGAGCAGCGTCCGGAGAATCGCGAGCAGCAGGGCCATGAGCAGCGCGGCCGGACTCCCCTTGCCTGCGACGTCACCCAGCGCGAGCACGAGGCGGCCGTCGTCCAGCGGCAGCACCTCGTAGAAGTCCCCGCCGACCGTGTTGGCGGGCTGCGTGCAGCCGTGCGCCTCGACGCCGCTCGAGCGGTACGTGTCCGGGCGAAGCATCGCCCGCTGGATGTCTCGCGCGACTTCGAGGTCGTTCTTGAGCGAGAGCCGTTCGGCCACCTCGACGATGACGAGCAGGTTGACCAGGATGAAACCAACCAGCAGCGGCACCGTGCCGGTTCGCCACGTGGGGAGCGGCACCGGCACCGAGATGAGCCCGGCTGGCATGCGGACCACGTCGATGCCCGTGAACAGTTCCAGCAGGCCCACGATGGCCAGCACGAGCGAGACGCCGTAGACGAGCCGGCGCGCGGGCGTCAGCTTCAGGGTGAACGCCAGGAACAGCAGGTGCAGGTAGGCCGGCCCGCGCTTGCGCCGCGGCAGGTTCTCGGGCAGTTGCTGCTCGATGCCCCGGGCGAAGTACCGGTAGGCTTCCCGCGCGTCCCGGGTGAAGAGACGCTGCAACTCGTCCGGCGTCAGGTCCTGGGTGTATTTGCGAAGGAACTCGCGGCCTCCGGCTGCCTGCTTCGGTCCGCGGCCCATGATCACCTTCTTTCGACGTCGTGGAGGCGGCGCCAGTTCTTCAGGCTCATCGGGGGACCTCGTAGAGGCGGTCGGCGGCAATGGTTCGCAGCAGCCGCGCGCCCTGTTCCCGCAGCCAGTCGTCAGGGGCGGGTGGCTGCCAGGTGTGATACGCCTGGCCGTGCACGACGACGTGGGTCGCCCCGGAGTCGAGCAGGGCCTGCCAGGCGGCACCCGGGTCGGCGTAGGGGTCGCGCAGCAGCTCGACGCGCTCGCGGTAGCTTACCGGCGCGTAACCGCTGAAGCCGTTCACCAGGCGCCTCCAGTGGAGCGTCGAGTAGTACACGTGCCGGAGTTCCCAGGCCACGATCCCGAAGGGGAACTCCACGAGGATCGCGTCGCCGGGCAACGTGTTCAGCACCCGCGGCAGCGCTGGCGGGAGGTTCCCGGGAGCAACGCGGCCCGCTGGCGACTGTACCCACGGGACCTCGGAGTTCATCAACCCGTTGACCGGGAGCGGCGCGCACCAGGCTTCGGCCAGCCAGACGGCGACGAGGGCGACGAGGAGCGCCGTGGATCGGCCCGGCCACGCGCGCAGCAGGTCGCGCGCGCCCCAGGCGGCGGTGAGCGAGAGGAAGAGCACCGCGATCATCGCGAAACGCGCGGGCACGCGCAGCCCGTCGAATCCCGGGACAACCTCGAGCAGCCAGCGGTACACGGGTGGGCCTCCGAGGGGCGTGCCGCCGGCCGCAGGGGCGGGGCCCAGCGACAGGTAGACGGCGGCCAGCGCAGCCGTCGCGGCGAAGGCCAGTGGCGACCCCAGGGGCAGCGCGCCCCCGCGCCGATTCAGGGCGCGCCGAGCCCCCAGGACCACGGCTGCACCGCTGAGCAGGATCGGGAGCAGCCCGGGGAAGAGGTTGCCCTCTGGCTGTCCGTACTTCTGCAGGCGCGGGCCCCAGAAGCCGAGCTGGGGGTCGGCGGCCAGCCATGTCCGCGCATCGGCCGAGAAGAAGGCGATCTCCCCTGGCTGCCGCCGCGTGCCGTGCAGGTCACGCAGCGCGAAGTACGGCGCCATGAACGGCAGTGTGCAGGCCGCCACCAGGACCGCGGCGACGGCCAGACCGCCCCAGACCCTCGGGTCGCGCCAGCGCCGGGCGCGGGCCATTTCGACGAGCACGAAGGGCGGCACGAACAGGGAGAAGTAGATCAGGAAGTACCCGCACGAGAGGTTCTGCGCCGCCAGGGCCGCCGCGCCTCCCACCGCGGGGAGCAGGCGGCGCGTCGCGATGAAGCGATGGAACCCGTAGAGCGCGAAGGGCATCCACTGCGACGACATCACCTGGAGGTGCGAGCCCTGGTTGATGCGATACGGCGTGAAGGCGAACAGCAGGCCCGCGAGAAACGCCACCCGCCAGTCCGCGAGATACGCCCGCGCCAGCAGGAACATGCCGAGGCCGGACAGGATGAACGTGGACAGGAACAGCAGGTTGTAGCAGAGGATCAGGTTCGGCGTCAGCGCGTAGACCGGCAGCACCTGGACGGCCTGCGCGACGAGCAGTTCGGAGTAACCGATCGCGTAGGGCTCGGGATGGAAGATGTTGGCGTGCCAGAGCGAGGAAAGCGCGGAGACGTCGCCGCCCAGGGCCCGGAGGAGATGGGAGGCGGTCCAGCCCAGGATCCAGCAGTTGAGCAGTGGGTCGCCGAGGTCCTTCGGCAGGTCCCGCGTGACGCCGCTCACCACCGGCCACGTGAACGCGACCGTGAGCAGCACGTACCAGGCGAGGGCCCGGGGCCCCGTTGAGGGCCAGAGCCACTGGAAGCGCGTGGGCATCGGCAGAGACGCGCCCGCGACGGTTGTCGGGAGCGCCCCCGAAGTATAGGGGACGCCCGTCAGTTGAAGAAGAACAGGAGGTGCGTCCAGGGGCCGATGGCCAGCAACAGGTAGAGGCCCGTCAGGGTGGCGATCGTCCGATGCACCGAGGACAGGTGAAGGAACGCGCCGAACGCGATGGCGGTCACCTTGGCGAGGGTCAGCGCGACGGCCGGGCCGAGCGCCCCGACCAGCCACGCGATGAGCGGGTTGGCCTCGATCGTCGGCCCGAACACCTGCAGCCCGACGTAGGTGAAGGCCCCGTCGAGGATCTGGGTGCAGAGGAAGA
>CAYLZN010000062.1:4774-22548 GCA_964387935.1 uncultured Vicinamibacteraceae bacterium
CATGACCACGTCACCGTAGACTCGTCGCGTGCCGGCTTCATTTCTTCGCGGGCGAAGCATGAAGGTTCCTCTGTGGCGGACTTGGAGCGTGAAACGGCCCAAAAACGCCGTGTTTCCTGCCATTACTTCACGTGTGATGCCAGGCGGGATCGGTTACGGGCGCGGGACGCGATACAGGCTCAGCGAGTCCTGACTTGCCACGAGTTGAGCGCCGTGCTGCTCGAGCCAGCGGGAGGGGGCCGGAGGCAGATCGCCATCGTAGGCGTTGTGGTGCACGACGACGTGCGTGACGCCGGCCGAGAGCAGGCGCGCCCAGGCGTCCGTGGGGTCGCGGTAGGGGTCGCGCAGCACTCCGGCGATCTCGGCATACGAGTCGGGGAAATAGCCGCTGTAGCCGTTGACGAGGGGATGCCAGTGCGTGGTGGAGTAGTAGACGTGCCGCAGCTCCCACGCCGTGTCGCCGATGGGGAGTTCGAGGAGGACGGTCCCTGGTGGCAGGGCCTTCACCCGCGCGTAGATGGGGGGGATGCGACGCCCGGCGGTCAGCACGGGCGGCGGCGGGACGAGGCCCGTGGTTTCGACGCCCAGCGGCGAGGCGAGCGGGAACGGGATCACGGCGGTTTCGAGCAGCCAGGCGACGGCCACCACGACGGCCAGCGTCGATCCCCTGGGGAGCCGCAGCAGGGCCTTGACGCCCCATGCGGCGGCCAGGGACATGAACACCAGGGCCACCATCGCGAACCGGGCTGGCACCCGGAGCCCGCTGAACCCGGGCACCGTGTCGTAGAGCCAGAGATAGAGCTGTGGGCCCGAGAGTTCTTTGCGGCCGGCCTGCGGGTCCGGGCCGAGGGAGAGGTACATCGCGATCAGCGTGAAGAGCAGCGAGGCGGCGAGCGGCGAGCGCACGGCCTCGCGGGCGAGGCGGCGAGCCCGGGTCGAGGAGACCAGCAGAGCGGTCGCGCCGAGCGTCATCAGGCGAAGCGTGTGCGTGAGGCTCTCGATGCGGACGCGCACGCCGAGGACGTGATGCAGACCCGCGCCGCCCGCGAGCAGGACCACCGCGCCGATCAGGCCGGCCAGGAGGAGGGTGCAGCCCAGCCACCGTGTCAGACGCACCAGCCAGCGGACGGCGGGCCTTGCACTCGCGAGCGGCGGGTCGCTGTGTGGGCCTCGAGGATTCGTGACGCGCCACGCGCGCCTGGTCCCCGTCGCGAAGGCCACGAGGGTGAGGACGATCAGCAGGGCCCCCGGAAACAGCGCAGCTTCCGGGCGGTCGAGGACCCCGAGCCAGAGGCCCCAGATCGTGTGGTTGGGTGCGGCCGTGACCCAGCCCCACGCGTCGGCCGAAAAGGCGCCAACCTCGTCCAGTTGGCGTGCCGTGCCCTGCAGGTCGCGGAGCGCGAGATACGGCTGCATGAAGGGCATCGTCAGCGCCGTCACCCCCAGGGCGGCCGCGGCGAGCAGGACCCACGATCGCCGGTCGAGGAGACGGCCGTGTCGCGCAAGTTCGAAGAGAACGAACGGCGGGACGAACAGCGAGAAGAAGATGAGGAAGTACCCGCAGGACAGGTTCTGGGCGACGAGGGCCAGCGCCCCGCCCGCGAGTGGCCGCCAGCCGCCCGTGGCGGCGAAGCGGTGGAACCCGAAAAGGGCGAACGGCATCCACTGCGACGACATCACCTGCAGGTGCGAGGCCTGGTAGGTGCGGTAGGGCAGGAACGCGAACAGCAGGCCGGCGAGGAAGGCGGCGCGCCAGTCGCGCGTGAACGCGCGTGCGAGCAGGAACATCCCCAGCCCCGAGAGGGCGTAGGTCGAGAGGAACAGCAGGTTGTGGCTGAGGATCAGGTTGCGCGTGGCGGCGTAGACGGGCAGCGCCAGCAGGGACTGGGTGATGAGCAGCTCCGAATAGCCCAGCGTGTAGCGGGCCGGGTGGAAGATGTTGCCGTGCCAGAGGTCACCCGCGGCGGCGAGGTCGCCCCTCAGCAGGCGCAGGAAGTGCTCGGCATTCCACCCGAGGATCCAGGTGTTGAGCAGCGGGTCGCCGAAGTCCGCGGGCAAGGTCGAGCCGATCACGGTGACGAGCGGCCACGTCATGACCAGCGTCAGGCCCGCGTACCACACGAAGGCCCGCCAGGCCGTGTGCGGCGCCAACGCCGAGGCCAGACCACTCGACACGGCGACGTTCCGGGTCAACGGGCGAGATAGTCGCGCGTGAAGGACTCGACGAGATCGAAGATCGCGTGCAACTCGGCGGGATCGGCGAGGTACACAACGCGGAAGAAGCCATCGGCCGGCTCCGTGCCGAAGCCGGATCCGTAGACGCACAGCACACCCGTCTCACGGAGCAGCGCCAGCACGTAGTCCTGGTCCGTGCGGCCCGCCGGCAGCGTGACCTGCGGCATCGCGTAGAAGGCGCCGCGCGCGCGGACGCAGCGGACTCCCGGGATCGCGTTGAGGCGGGTCGTGGTCACTTCCGCGCGGTCGAGGAGCGCGCGCCGGAACGCCGGCTGGTGGCTGCGATCGCCCGTAAGCGCTGCGGTGATCGCGTGCTGCATCGGTCCGGGACTGCAGAGGCGTCCATCCGCCAGTTTCTTGATCGCCGCCAGCACCTCGGCGAGGCGCGGGCTGCGGCCGACCGCCAGCCATCCCGCGCGCCAGCCCGGGGCGAGATACGCCTTCGAGAGCGACGAGAACGAGATGACCGCGGCGTCGGGATCGAGGGCGGCCATCGGCGGAGTGCTGCCTTCGTAGGCGAGGTCCGCGTACACCTCGTCCGCCAGCAGCACGAGGCCGTGACGCTCGGAGAATTCGAGCAGCTCCGCTTCGACCGCGCGCGGGTAGACGGCCCCCGTCGGGTTGTTCGGATTGATCACGACCAGCGCCCGCGTGCGCGGCGTCACGAGCGTCTCCAGGTGATCGAGGTCCGGCAGCCAGTCGTGCGCGGGGTCGGTGCGGTAGTACAACGCGTTGGCGTCGAGCTTGGCGATGACCGCCGTGTACAGCGGGTACGTGGGCGACGGGACCAGGACGTCATCGCCCTCGTCGAGCATGGCCGCCAGCGCGAGCTCGATCCCCTCCGACGTGCCCGACGTGAGCAGGACCTGGTCCGGATCCGTCGGCACGCCGCGGTCGGTGAAGTCCTTCGCGACCGCCGCGCGCGCGTCGGGTATCCCGGGCGAGGCGGTGTAGCCGTTGTGGCCGTCCCGCATCGCCCGCGCCACGGCCTCGACCAGATGCGGCGGCGTGACGAAGCCGAACGGGATGGGGTCACCGATGTTGAGGTATCGCACTCGACGGCCGGCGGCCTCGACTTTCCGGGCTTCCGCCACGATGTTGCGAATCGCGTACGTGAACCCGCTGACGCGGTGGGCAACGTGGATAGCCGACGTGGACGCGCTCGCCATGGTCGCGATTGTAGCAACCTGGCGGGCCGTTTACATGGATCTACATGGATCGCGTCGCGGGTGCGTAAGTTTTTCCCCGGGCGGCCCGGCGGGCCTGCAGGATCAGACCGTTTTTGCCGAGAAACCGTCCAACAGTCGGCCGCTCGTGGCTCGGCCGGGTTGGCAGACTTCTTGATCTCAGCACTGTCGTGAGTGCCTTTCGATGTGCCGTGGCGCTTGTGGCCGCCGTGATGAGCCCCGCCGCCGCGGGCGCCCAGCCGGCGGGCCCGATGGTCCTCGGCGACCCGGGGCAGGCCACGAACAGCCCGCCGCCGGTGTTCCGGTCGTCGGTGGACCTGGTGTCGGTGGCGGCGGTCGTCCGCGATCGGCGGGGCCGGCTCGTCGGCGACCTCGCCCGCGAGGACTTCGAGGTCTTCGACGCGGGCGTGCGGCGCCACATCGTCGAGTTCGCGCCGTCGATCGACGGCCCGGTCAGCCTCGCGGTCCTGTTCGACACGAGCGGGAGCATGCGGATGACCGACAACCTGGGCGAGGGGGTCAGGGTCGTCGACTCCCTGCTGACCCTGCTGCGTCCGGGCTCGGACGAAGTGGCCCTCTTCGCGTTCGACTCCGCGCTGCGCGAGTTGAGCGGCTTCACCCCCGACACGACCGTCGTCCGGCGCCTGCTCGCCGACCTGGATGCGTTCGGGACCACGGCGTTGTACGACGCGGTCGGGACGGTCGCGGCGCACTTCGACGATCGCCCGCACCGGCGTCGCGCGCTCGTGGTGGTCACCGACGGCCTCGACACGAGCAGTCGGCGATCCGTGGACGAAGTGTCGGCCATCGCGAGCGCGAGTGACGTGCCGGTGTACGTGGTGACCGTGGGCCTGGAGGACGTCGCCGGCGATGGGGTCACCTACGAGCCGGCACCCGCGACGCCGGTGGCGCACCTCGGGAACCTCGCCTACTGGACGGGCGGGGCGTGCTTCAACGGGCGGGGACTGCAGGGCGCGGGTGTCGCGGCCCAGCGCGTTCTCGCCGAACTGCGACATCAGTACCTGCTCGCGTTCGAGTCCGCCGGTCCGGGGTGGCGCCCCGTGGACGTGCGGCTGCGACGGAACCGCCTGACCGTCCGGACGCGCAGCGCGTATCAATCGAACCGGCCATCAGGGAACTAGCCCGGAGAAGGTGCCGGAGGCCCCCGGCGCCAACGTGTGGAGGAATGGACACCATGCAACGAACGCTCGCCGCCATCGCCATGACCGCCGTGGCCCTCGGGTCCACCGCGTGCGCCTCGAAGAAGTACGTCAACACGCGCGTCGACGACGTGAACACCAAGGTCACGAGCATCTCGAAGTCGCTCGAGGAGACGCAGGAACGGACGCGCCGCAACGAGCAGCGCATCGGCGAAGTGAACCAGAAGGCCGATGCCGCCAACACCAGGGCGGGCGAAGCCACCGCCAAGGCGGGCGAAGCGGCCGTCGTCGCCGAGCGCGCGACGGCGACGGCCACGGCCGCCGATGCGAAGGTCGTCGAGATGGACCGCGCCGCCCGTCGCCTCGTCTACGAGGTCGTGCTCAGCGACGACAACAGCAGGTTCGCCTTCGGCAAGGCGCAGCTGAACGAGGACGCGAAGTCCGAGATCGACCGGGTCGTGGAACAGCTCGCGACCGATCCGAAGAACGTGTATCTCGAGATCGAGGGACACACCGACGCGGTGGGCTCGCTGCCGACCAACGAGCGGCTGGGCCTGCAGCGCGCCGAGGCGGTCAAGCGGTATCTCTACGAGCAGCACAACGTGCCGCTGCACAAGATGAACGTCATCACCTACGGCGAGACCAAGCCGGTCGCCCCCAACGCCACGCGCGAGGGGCGCGCGAAGAACCGCCGCGTCGTCATCAAGGTGCTGACCTAGACGCGCGGCGGGCGCGGGGAGGGGGCAGCGTGTTGAACGACTGTCGCAGGGCGATCAGCAGGCATCGCCCCCGTCCCGCGCAATGGTGATCGGACAGAACGGCGGGCGGCGATCGGCTGGCGACCAGAGGCCTGACGGGCTGAAGCGAGGGAGGGCCACTGCCAGGCACGAGTCCATTCGTCATCAACCTCACCAGTGCAGAACGACGCGAGCTGGAAGTCAGAGCGCGTCGGTATACGTCACCGTATCGTGACGTCATCCGCGCCAAGATCGTCCTGCTGGCCGCGACCGGTCTCAGCAACGACGACGTCGGCGCGCGCCTGGACACGCCGCGCCAGACCGTCAGCAAGTGGCGCCAGCGCTTCCACCGCCACCGCCTCGCGGGCCTCGACGAGGAGCCGCGCGGCGGGCGTCCAGCCCGCTTTTCCCCCCAGGCTCGTCGTGGAGGTGAAGCGGATCGCCTGTGAGCGCCCGATGGACGTCGGCGTGCCTGCGGCGACGCGCGGTTGCAGGCGCGCTGGCCCCAGATCATCCCGGTCCATACGCCGCGGCACGCGAGCTGGCTCAACCACATCGAGATCTACTTCTCGATCGTGCAACGCAAGGTCCTGACGCCGAACGACTTCGCTTCGCTGGCCGCGCTCGAACACTATCTGTTGGCCTTCCAGGCGCGGTACCAGACCACCGCGAGGCCGTTCCGCTGGACCTTCACGCGCGCGGACTTGCAGCGACTGCTGGCCCGACTCGCGGACCCCGCCACTGAACAGCCGGCCGCGTGAGTGTGGAGAATACGTCACCGTAATTGCGAAACTGAGTACTTAGGGGCTTTCGCCGTGCTGGCCGCGCGCCGTGCGCCGTGCGCCGCAGGCCGCAAGCCGATTGTCGGATTGAGGTACAGTCTCCCGTCATGGCGATTCGGACTGAACTCTCCCTGCGGCTCGCCAACAGCCCAGGCGCGCTGGCGCGGTTGTGCGACCACCTCTCGAGCGCGCAGATCAACCTGCTGGCGCTTCACCTCGAAGGCAGCGGCCGCCTCCGGCTGCTCGTGGACAACCCGCTCCATGCCGCCGCGACGCTGCGGGAACAGGATCACCAGGTCGACGAACGGGACGTGATCTACGTGACGGTGCCGAACGGGCCCGGCGGCGCCACGGCCGTCACACGCCTGCTCGCGAGCGCCGGGGTGAACGTGGACTACGCCTATGGCGCCACCGTGGAAGGCGCCTCGATGGCCGCCGTCGTCATCGGCGTGGCGGACGCGCTGCGGGCCGCCGCCGCGGCCGGCCTGTAGCGCGACCCGTCACCGCATGGACCGCACCGGCGTCGCCAGCATGCCGGTCAGCCGCGCATAGACATCCTCGGGCGTGCCGCTCGCCTCGACGGTCAGCAGGAGACCCTTGGCCCGGTAGTAGTCCGCGAGCGGACGGGTGCTCTCCGCGTACGCGTCCATCCTCACGCGCACCGCGCCCGGCCGATCGTCCTCGCGCTGGACGAGGGCCGCGCCGCAGTCGTCACAGACCCCCGCCACGCGAGGAGGCTGGGTCGCCACGTGAAAAACCGCCTTGCACGAGGGGCACACCCGGCGTCCCCCGAGCCGCGCCACGACCACCTCGATCGGCAGATGGAAATTGACGACCGCGTCCAGCACGACCTGCTCGCGCGCGAGGATCTCGTCGAGCGCTTCGGCCTGGCGGACCGTGCGCGGGAAGCCATCGAGGAGGAACCCCCCGTTGCAGCGGAAACATCCGGACCGTTCGCGCACGAGCTGCACGACGGTCTCGTCCGACACCAGGCGCCCCTGCGTCATCGCATCGACGGCCGCGCTCAAGGCAGGGGTGCGCTCGCATTCGGGCAGCGTCCGCGCGGCGCGGAAGATGTCGCCGGTGGACAGGTGACAGGCCCCGAGGCGCTCAGCGAGCAGCGAGGCCTGCGTGCCCTTGCCAACACCGGGTGGCCCGAGCAGCACGAGGTTGTATCGGCGGCGGACGCCGGGCAGCGGATCGCAGGGAGCCGCGGGTCCTTTGAGCCAGTTGGTTCGGTCGCTCGAGTTCGGCATGGCACCGACCTCACAGCGGGGGCAGGTCGGATCATAGCGCGGGCTGAGCGCCCGCGATACCACCTTGACGCGTCGTAAGGAAAAAAATGGCGGCGGAAACCCAGAGGAACCAGGTTGCCGCCGCCCCAAACGGAACACCTGCGCGCGGACGGATCCGGGGGGGTTACGTTCTTGCGTCGGTGCCGCTGACCACTACGCCGTGCCACAGACACCGGCATTTCGGACGCCTTCACGCCCCGCGCTGAAGGGATCCACCGGTCTGCAGCCGAACGAATCTGCACTGGGTCGAGGACGCACCCCGGGTTTGCCCTCGGTCACCAGCACCGATCACGAGAGCACAAGCCGTGCCCATGCGAGGACCCCGGCAATGCGAGGGAATCGGAACAAAGATCCGAACGGCAGAGGCGGAAAGTCGCGGGTCTCAGGGATATTGATGGTCCAAGACGAGTGACTTCGGCCTCACGCGCGCCGTCGGAAACGGCGCGCCGCGGCGAGCAGTCCAGAGCCGAGCATCAGCAAGGACGTGGGTTCAGGGACTTCGCTAGTGACAGCGGCCAGCGGCCCACCCTCGATCTGTGCGAGCAGCATCCCCGCATCGTCGACCGGCTCGAGCGGCTCGTCGAATTCGAACGTCGCCTCGGGGGGGAGGGACGGGCCTGGTCCGTCGCCACCGAGCACGAACACGATGCCGTTCTTGAGCAGCCCGTCGCCCGTGGCCGGCACCTGGCTCTCGGGCACCGGACCACCAAGCCTGAAGCCGCCGAGGATGCCGCCCTCCTCGAGGGGGCGTGCCGATGCCGAACCGGCCATCAACAGTAACACCACTGCGCCCACGGCGATGGGCAGGTTGCGGGACATGGGTGCCTCCTTCCTCCCTCGTGGCCTCATTCAGGGGACAAGCCACGCCGAAGTCAGGGGCAAGAGACATGCCCCAACGAGCAGACGTATTTTTACTAATCAAAACATGGCGATTTCAGTTCCGTAATCATCAGACTCTTTGTTGGGGCGGACAGAAGTCTGCCGGATCCTGTCCTCGCTCCCAGTGAGGCGACGGTTCGCGATAGAAACGCCCGGCGCCCTTTCATTTGCTGAGGAATGTTTCGAGCTGGACCAACCGTTCGTTGTCGCCAAGCAGGGCGAGCTTGTCGTCTGCACGGATGACGTCGTTGGCGTCCGGGGCCACGTTGGTCGTTTCTTCCCCTGACGCGGAGCGACGCCGGATGGCGATGATGGTGAGACCGAATCGCGGCCGGAGGGCGAGGTCCTTCAGCGTCTTGCCCACCCAGTCCGCCGGCGCCGGCAGCTCGATGATCGAGTAGTCCTTCGAGAGCTCGATGTAGTCGGTCACGTTGGGCACGACCAGGCTGTGGGCCACGCGGACGGCCATGTCGCGTTCCGGGTAGATCACCCGGGTCACGCCGAGTTTCTCGAGGATGCGTCCGTGCAGGGGCGTCACGGCCTTGGCGATCGTCTCCTTGACCCCCAGGTCCTTCACCTGCATGACCACGAGCAGGCTCGCCTCGATGTTCTCTCCGATCGAGACGACGGCCACGTCCACGTCTGCCACGCCGGCGGCACGGAGGGCTTTGTCGTCGGTCGCATCCAGCTGCACCGCTTGCGAGACGATGTCGGCCATCTGCTGCACGCGGTCCTCGTCGGTGTCGATACCGAGCACCTCCTGACCGAGTTCGACCAACGTTGAGGCCATGGCGGATCCGAACCGCCCCAGGCCAATGACCGCAAAGACTCGTCTCGCCATTTTGGTTGTATGACCTATCCAATGGAAATGCTGGCTTCAGGGTAGCGGAGGCGGCTGCGGCGCGACCTGCCGATGACAGCAGTGGCCAACGTGAGCGGGCCGACGCGACCCATGAACATCATCAGCGCCAGGAGCAGCTTGCCCGCCGGGGAGAACTGGGCCACCAGGCTGCGCACGTCACCCGGATGGCCCATCGACAGCCCAACCGTGCCGAAGGCCGAGGTCGTTTCAAAGAGCGTTCGCAGCAGGTCGCGGCCCTCGATGAGGAGCAGCAGCCCTGTCACGGCGTTCAGGGCCAGGAAGGCGATCAGGCAAATGAAGAATGCCCTCGCCACCACGTCGCCCGTGAAGCGCCGCTTGAAGACCACAGGGTCTGGTTCGCCCCGGACCGTGGCCCACAACGCCGCCACCGTCACCCCGAATGTCGTGGTTTTGACGCCGCCCCCGGTGCCGCCCGGAGAGGCGCCGATGAACATGAGCACCAGGATCAGGAAGAGTGAGGGGGTCGCCATCGCTCCGATGTCGATGGTGTTGAACCCGGCGGTTCTTGGGCTGACCGCCTGGAAATAGGCTGCCAGAAAGGCCTCTCCCGGGCTCAGGTTGGCCAGCGTGTTGGGATTCCACCGTTCAATGGCGAAAATGGCAAGGGTGCCGCCCGCGATCAGGAAGAAAGTCAGCGCCAGGACGAGTCTGACATGCACAGATAATCTGTTGTATGACCTAATGCCTGAGCCTTCTCGCACCCACGTCCGCAACTCCTCCAGCACCACGAATCCCAGTCCACCCAGGATGATGAGCGAGGTGACCACGAGATTCACCAGCACGTCGCCGCGGAACCGCATCAAATTGTCCGGAAACAACGCGAATCCCGCGTTGTTGAACGCAGACACCGCGTGAAAGATCCCCAAATAGGCTGAATGCCAGAACCCATGCGTCGGCGTCCACCAGGCCAGCAGGAGCAGGGCGCCCACCCCTTCGATGATCAGGGTCGTCTTCGCCACCACGCGCGTGAACCTGACGATTCCCTCGCGGGTGTCGATGTTGAGGGACTCCTGCAGCAGCAAGCGATCCTGGAAGGACATCCGTCTTCCCACGGCGCCCGCCAGTGCCGTGGAGATCGTCATGTACCCCAATCCCCCCGCCTGGATGAGCAGCAGGAGCACGACCTGGCCAAAGGTGGAGAGCGCGTTCGGCGTGTCCAGGACGATGAGGCCGGTGACGCAGACGGCGGAGGTTGCGGTGAAGAGGGCGTCGACCAGGGCGACGGACCGACCGGTCGAACTCGAGGGCGGCAGCCAGAGCAGGAGCGTGCCGGCCGAGATGAGCGCCCCGAAACTCAACGCGAGGAATCTGGCGGGTGCGAGCGGGCGACGAGCCATCAGCGGGGCGTCCGGACGGAGCAAACCACCGGCGGATTCTACACCCGCGCCCTTGCGCCCGCTCGCGGCTCCGCAGTACCCTACGGCCTCACGCATCACCCTGTGTACAGGCCTCGCGGCACCGGCCGGCCGCGTTGGAGGAGTCGGATGTCCGAGCACGAAAGCCCGGTCGAGAGTCAGGCGTCGTTCAGCCGGCGCAACTTCCTGAAGACCGTCGGGGTGGGCCCGCTTGCGGCCGGTCTGCTGCCTCCCGCAGACGCCGAGGCGCAACCCGGCATCCGCGAACTGGGTCCCGGCGCCGTGCCCATTGAACTGACGATCAACGGCCGCGCGTACTCGCTCGCCGTGGAACCGCGGGTGACGCTGCTCGACGCCGTGCGGGACCATCTGGATCTCACCGGCCAGAAGCGCGTCTGCGACCGCGGCAGCTGCGGCGCCTGCACGATGATCGTCGGCCGCAAGACGGTGTACGCGTGCTCGATGCTCGCCATCGAGGCCGTGGGCCAGCCCATTCGTACCGTCGAGGGGCTCGCGCAGGGCACGGTGCTCCACCCCGTGCAGCAGGCCTTCTGCGAGAGCGACGGCCTCATGTGCGGCTTCTGCACGCCCGGGTTCGTGGTCTCCACCGTCGCCCTCCTCGAGCAGCACCCGACCCCAACCCCGCAACAGGCCCGTCGGGCGCTCGACGGCAACATCTGCCGGTGCGGCACGTTCGGCCGCGTGCTCGACGCCGCGCTGAAGACCAGGGGGGTGACCCGTGGCTGACGATCCCCAGGTGCCGGAGGTCCAGGCGCCGTCGGCTCCATCGGCTCATGCGAAATACGCGTGGCCGAAGGAGCGCGTGCTGCTCGGCACGTCCACGCGGCGCGTGGATGGTCCCGTCAAGGTGACCGGCGCCGCGAAGTACTCCTACGACATCAAGCGCCCGGGCATGCTGTACGGCCGCATCCTGCGCTCGCCGCACGCGCACGCCCGCGTCGTCTCGCTCGATCTCGCCCCGGCGCAGCAGATGGCCGGCGTGAAGGCCTCACTGGCGATCGTGGAACCCGGCAAGAAGGTGATGTACCAGGGCGACGAGGTCGCCGCGATCGCCGCCACGTCGGAACAGATCGCCGAGGACGCCATCCGCGCGATCAGAATTCAGTACGAGGTGCTCCCGCATCTCGCGACGGTCGAACAGGCCCTGTCGTCATCGGCTCCGGCGATCTTCGAGGGCGGCAACGTCAAGGTCGGCCATCCGGAAGAGGAGGGCGATCTCGACGCCGGGTTCAAGGCGGCGGCCCACGTGGTGGAGGGCACCTACTCCACCCAGGTGCAGACCCACGTCTCCCTCGAGACCCACGGGTGTGTCTGCGAGTGGGAGGGCGAGCGGCTCACGGCGTGGGTGTCCACGCAGGCCGTGCACGGCACGCGTGAGGGCTTCGCGCAGGGGCTCGGGATCCCCCAGGCGAACGTCCGGGTCATCACCGAGTTCATGGGGGGCGGCTTCGGCAGCAAGTTCGGGCCGGACGTGCAGGGCATCGTCTGCGCGAGGCTGGCGAAAGAGGCAGGCGCCGCCGTCAAGCTGATGCTCGATCGCAAGGAGGAGCATCTGGCCATGGGCAACCGGCCCTCGGCGTCCGCGAAGATCCGCGCGGGCGTCGCCGCGGACGGGACGCTCACCGCGTTCGAAGCGGAATCGTGGGGCACCGGCGGGGCGGGCGCGGGCGCGGGGTTCCCGCTGCCTTACGTGTATGTGTTCCCCAACCGGCGCCGCGTGCACAAGGACGTCTACATCAATGCCGGCCAGCAGCGCGCCATGCGGGCGCCCGGCCACCCGCAGGGGTGTTTCATCACCGAGGTCCTGATGGACGAGCTCGCCGACAAGGTGAGGATGGACCCGGTGGCGTTCCGGTTGAAGAACCTGCCGCCGCAGGCGCCCGCCGCGATGTGGCGCTCGTACTTCCCGATGGCCGCCAAGCGATTCGGCTGGGAGAAGCGACACCCGACGGGCGATCCCGCCCCGGGTCCGATCAAGCGCGGGTTCGGGTGCGCGGCGAACCGCTGGGGCGGGGCCGGCCGCGGCACGCGCGCTCACTGCGAAATCTACCCGGACGGCAGCGTCGTCGTGCAGTGCGGGACGCAGGATCTCGGCGTGGGCACGAAGACGCTCGTCGCGCTCGTCGCGGGTGAGACACTGGGCCTGCCGGTGAGCGCCATCAACGCCCAGATCGGCGACAGCAACTTCCCGTTCAGCGGCGGCAGCGGCGGCAGCACGACCGCGGCGGCCGTGTCCCCCGCCATCCGCGTCACGACCAGCCTGGCGCTCGAAGCCCTCGCCAGGCGCATCGCGCCGACCCTGGGCGTCCCGGCCGAGGATCTCACCGCGAGCGCGGGGCGCGTGCACGCGAAGAGCGACCCGTCGAAGGGGCTCGCGTGGAAGGACGCCTGCAAGCGGCTCGGGACCGAACCCGTGATGGTCGATGGCGAGTGGCAGGCGGGGCTGTCGGCCTCCGGCACGAGCGGCGTGCAGTTTGCCGAGGTCGAGGTGGACATCGAGACGGGCATCACGCGGGTCAAGCGCATCACCTGCGTGCAGGACTGCGGCCTCGTCGTCAACAAGCTCACCGCGGAGAGCCAGTGTCTCGGCGGCATCACCATGGGGCTCGGATTCGCGCTGTTCGAGGACCGCATCCTCGATCGCAACACTGGGAGGATGGTGAATCCGAACATGGAGTGGTACCTCGTGCCCGGCATGTCCGACGTGCCGGACATCGACATCGCCCTCGTCGATCAGCCGGAGCGTGGCGTCATCGGCATCGGGGAGCCGCCCGCGATCTCGACGGCCGCGGCCATTGCCAACGCGGTGGCCAACGCGATCGGGGTCCGCGTGCGGAGCCTGCCGATCACGCCGGCCCGCGTGCTGGCGGCGCTCGACCTCGAGAAGTCAGGAGGCACCTGGTGAAGGCCTTTGCCTACGTCAACGCGGCCAACGAGAAAGAGGCGCTCGCCGCGCTCGTGCCGGAGCGCGGGCGGTCGCTGCCACTCGCCGGAGGCCAGGACCTCCTGGCGCTGATGAAGGACTACGTCGCGCGGCCGGATCGGATCGTCAACGTGAAGACGCTCGACGCCACGGTCGCGACTGCTGGCGACGGCGGACTCCGGATCGGCTCTGCGGTGACGCTGGCAGCGCTGGCTGCCCATGAGGGTGCGCGCAAGGCCTACCCGGCCCTGACGTACGCGGCCCAGGAAGTGGGCACGCCGCAGATTCGCCACGTGGGGACCGTGGGCGGCAACCTGTGCCAGCGGCCGCGCTGCTGGTACTTCCGCAACGAGGAGTTCCACTGTCTCAAGAAGGGCGGCCCGCGGTGCTACGCCGTGGAAGGCGAGAACCAGTTCCACGCGATCTTCGGTGACGGGCCCTGCCACATCGTCCACGCGTCGAGCCTGGCCGTTCCGCTGCTGGCCTACAACGCGCGGATGCGCGTTGCCGGCCAGAACGGCGAACGCGAGGTGCCGGCCGAGGAGTTCTTCGTCATGCCGGACCAGAGCATGTTCGCCGAGAACGTGCTGCGGCCGACTGAGCTGCTGACGCACGTCATCCTGCCTCCTCCAGGCAACGTGAAGAGCGCCACCTACGAGGTGCGCTACAAGCAGTCGCACGACTGGCCCCTCGCCTTCGCGACGGCCGTCCTGTCGTTCGAGGGCCGGACCGTGACCGGCGCGCGCCTCGTGCTCGGCGCGGTCGCGCCCGTCCCGTGGCGTGTGCGCGAGGCGGAACGCGAGCTGACGGGCAAGACGATCAACGAAGTCGTGGCGGACCGCGTGGCGCAGGTGGCCGTGTCGTCGGCACGGCCCATGAGCCAGAACGCCTACAAGGTGCAGATCGCCCGCACGGCGTTGAAGCGCTGCATCCTGGCCGCGGCAGCGCAGGGCGCGGCGACCGCGGAATGAGGGGGCATCCATGAGTCACGGTACCCACCCACAGCCAGCCTCGGCCCTCGTGTCCGCCCAGCACTGCACCCACCTGCGGCACAAGGGGATGTACGTGATGTCTCTCGCAGACCCCTGCGAGGCCGAGTTCTGCGGCCGCTACGACGCCACCGCCTACTGGTGCACCAGGACGATGAAGGGGCTGGGCCCGGATGGACAACCCGTGCACGCGGACCGCTGCCGGTCCGGGTGCGGCCGGCACTGCTGCGCGAGTTGACGCGACGCCCGCATCGGTGAAGCGCTCTCTTCTCGCGCTCCGGCTCGCGGCCCTGATGCTGCTGCCGGGATTCTGGGCTCCGATCCCGGCACTCGCCCAGACACTGTCGGCGAGCACGCACACGGAAGCCGTGCCTCCAGACCTGGCTGCACCGCTCGCCGGCGCGCTGGGGCCAGGTGGGCTCCGGGTGACGCTGCCTCAGGTCGTTCTCGATTTCTGGTGGGTGAAGGTCGTGCCCACGGTCGCGGGCCACCCGTCTGCGGCAACCGGCACCTGGAGGGACGTCGCGGAGGGCACGCTGATTGGTGCCATGCGCCTGTCCGGGCCCGTGCGGGATATCCGGGGACGGACGCTCAGGCCCGGCGTGTACACCTTGCGGTACGCGCAGCAGCCGGCAAACGGGGATCACATTGGTGTATCGCCCTACCGGGAGTTCCTGCTGGCGAGTCCGGCCGCGATCGACCAGCGGGTGGAGGCGCCCGGCAATGAAGGAACCGTGACGCTCTCGCGACAGGCAGTGGGCGCTTCGCATCCTGCGGTGTTCTCGATCGATCCCCCGGCGACGACCGCGCCGCCCGGCGCAGTGACCACCAACGAAGCCGGACACGAGGCGATTGTCGTGGAGGTACCCGTGGCCGGTGGCCGGGCCCTGCGGTTCGGGCTCGTGCTGGTGGGTCGGCTCGAGGCGTAGCTGCCAGTCACCAGTTACCAGTTTCCAGTTGCCAGTTTCCAGTTTCCTCGCGGACGAGACCCCCCAGGCGCCCGACGACAGGCACCGAGAACCGAGAACCGAGAACCGAGAACCGAAAACTGATAACCGACAACCGATCGTACGAAAAATGGGCCCAGGTAGAGGTCCTGGGCCCGGGGGGAAGGAGAGGGACGGTTGTTCGTTCGCCCGCGCCACCGGGCGATTCGTCCGTCTGTTTATGAATTCTGCACTTTGCTTGCCAATTGTCAACCTCTTGTTTAAAGCCCGCGACTTGTCTGCCTGATTGGGGAGACTTTTTCTTGCATGACGTTCTTGTGTGTTCTGTTACGACTTTGTTGGCCTGAGAAGGAACTGTTATGGGAATGACCGGCGGCACCAGGCGGTCGCCGTCTTCAGGCGAGAAGCCGCAGATATTATGTCTTATGACCAATTTTGCTAGACTTCAATGTATATTTCTGTTTTATGACCTAATTTGGCTCCCGCGCCGTCCTGCACCGTGACGCCCGGCCCCACCAGCCGCCGGCCGCGAGCCGCAAGCCGCTAGCCGACTTCGTTGCCCTGCTCAACCCGATCGAGCAAGAGGTGGGCTCGACTCAACGGCAGGTTGCTGATGTAGACATGCCGAACGCCCGCGGCTCGCAGTGCCTGCAGCGTCCGCGCACAGACCTCTTCCGCCGACGCGCCGCTCCCGAACTCAGCCGAGAGTTCTCCCTCCGGCACGGGAATGAAGTCCCGTAAGGCCCCCAAGGTGGCCGGATTCGCGCTCCGATAATAAAAGACGCCGAACAACCCCGGGAGCTCGAGCCCGCGTCGCACCGCCTCGTTGAGAAACCGATCGACCGCCGGCACGTGGTGGTGCGACACGATCTGGGTCAGGTAGAACTCCGCCGCGTTCCCCGGGTCGAGCAGGTACTCCACCTGGCGCACGGGGTCTGCGTGTGGATTGGCCCACCCCCCCAGCACGAGGCCCGGCTGTCTCGCGCGGATGGCTTGCCGCAACTGCCAGGCGTGAGGCACGCACCTCGGCGGGCCCAGGGTGTGATCGCCCCCGAGCACGACGAGCGCCGGAAACCCGTGCAGCACCGCCCGGTCCGCATACGCCAGGCAATACTCCAGCGAGTGCTTCGCCGTGAGGAAGGGGGCGACGTGTTCGCGGGGCACGTCCTGGCCAAGATTGGCCACGAGGTGCCGCAGGTTGTCCTCTTCCTGGGATCCGACCGCGCTGTCGGTCAGGAACACGCGACGATTTTGACGGACCAGCCGTCGGACCGCGTGATAGGTGTCAATCCACGCGTCGATGCCGGCCCGGGTCCCCAGCATGGCCCGGGGCGGCCGCAGTTCGGCCGCGACCACCGACCCGTCGGTCCGCAAGGCGTCCAGCAAACCGCTTGCGCGCACTACCGCCTCACCGTGGTGAAGTCACCCGGGATCTCGAACAGATCCTCGTCGATGGGGGCAGCGGTCATCTCGGTCACCGTCACCTCCATGATCGACCGGCCGGCCACGTCCGGACTCCCGCCCGGAGGAACCGGCCCGCGCCGGTCCAGCTCGACTCGCACCGAGCACGGGATCCCGCGCCTCGCGATGCCCGCGTAGACGGCTGCGATGATCCGCACCCTCAACGGATCGACGTCCACGACACGCGGATCCGTGAAGAACAAGCCCTTGTCCACGACGGCTTCGTAGAACGCCGACCAGTCTGCCCGGGCCGGGCCGTCCGCCGCGATCCAGGCCACGCCTCGTGCCTCGAGTCGGGTGTCAGCGCTGCCTCCCGCCGATATCGCGGTCGCGCCGATCTCGAACTCCGCGCACGCCTCACCGGCCAGACGCTCCGTGCGTCCGGTGGCCCGCAGCGTCACGACCGGGACGTTCGCGGCACTGGCCAGCCGTGCGGCGTACGAACGCAGGTCGAAGACGCTCGCGGTCCGGCTGGACCGATCGAGCGCGACGTAGCGCGCCAGCGCGAGATCGATCACCGTCGTCAGGGTCTGGCCTCGAATCGTGGCCTCCTGCCGCATGCGGAGTCCCTTGATCCACGTCACCGTCGAGGCGCTCGTGCTGAGGCCGAACCCGGTCGTCGTGGTCTGCGCCCGCACCGTCACGTCGGCACTGGCGACCGTGGACGAGAGTACCGTGCCAAGGAGCGCCGCGACCGGAATCTGCCAGAGCTGCCGCATCGCGTCAGGGCAGATTCGCGGTCGCCGAGGTGCCTGCAGCCGCAGGCTTCAGTGTCCGCAGCGTGAAATCGAACATCAGGGCGCGCATGTGCTTCGCCTGCAGGGGGTCCGTCACGCCGTGCCGCTGCGTGGGGTAGATCATCAGGTCGAACGGCTTGCCGGCCTTCTGCAGCGCGTACGCGAACTGGATGGTGTTCTGCA
>CAYLZN010000063.1:0-12970 GCA_964387935.1 uncultured Vicinamibacteraceae bacterium
ACTGCCGATCTCCCCAACAAGGCCGATCTGGAGAAACGTCACGGCCTCGCTGCGAACAAGACGATCACGGTCTCGACGGGCACGTTGACCATCAAGCACTTCGGCGAGATCGCGATGGTCATCACCTGGCCGGCGCGCGCGGGCGGACGGGAGCTCGACAAGGTCCGCACGGAGTTCGAGAAGGGACTCCGCGGAGAATGGACGCTGCCCCCGAAACGTGCCCAGGAAAACGAACAACTCCTCCCGACCGTGCCGTGAGCTCGCCCGGCACCCGGCGTGGTCAACTGGCGATCGCGGTCCGTTCCTCGAACTCCGAGTAGGCGGCGAGGATGAGATCGCGGACCCGATCCTGGGACGTCGTGTCGGCGACCGGACGCAGGAGCGAAAAACTGCGGCGCTCGCCGTTCACCGAGTACTGCCGGGCGGGGAAGGTGACGTTGCGGCCGTTGCCGCCACGGCGCTCCCACACGGCGAAGCCAATGAGCTTCATGCCGTCGAGCACGTCGCCGGCGAAGTGCAGTTCGGCGTCGGCGAGCTTCCCTGGCGGGTTGCCCTTGTCGTTGGGGACGATCTTGACCACCATGCGAAGGCTCCTGGTTGTCGCGCCGCGAGGCTGCGGACGCGCGCGCTGCCTGGTGCTGAGGCAAGGGCAGTGCCGACTGGTGCCGCCGGCAGGCTGTCTGTGGATCTCACTGGCGGCGGGGCAGTTGGGTGGTCGCGCCGCGACGCGGGGCGGAAGGGCCCAGCCAGAACGGGCGTCGGCGGTTAACCGGCGTTACCGCGCCACGGAGTCGCCGCCCAGGAGCATGACGTGCGCAATCGCCAGATCCCGCGCATGTGTCAGCGTGAGCAGGGCCGAACGACCGCCGATCTCACCGAGGCGCCTCGCGGCGCCGCCGTGCAACACCAGTTGCGGGGGGCCTCCTCGTCGGAGCACCTCGACGTCGCGCCACAGCACCCCGTGAGACCGCCCGGTTCCGAGCGCCTTCATGCCTGCCTCCTTGGCGGCGAACCGGGCGGCGAGCGACGGGGCTGGATCGCGGCGACGCAGGCAGTACGCCTGTTCGCGCTCGGTGAAGATCCGTTGCAGGAACCGTTCGCCGTGTCGCTGCAGGAGGTCTCGCACGCGATCGATCTCCGTCGCGTCGAGGCCAATACCGACGATGGCGAGGGCAGGAGGGGAGGCCATGGTTCAGGGTAACGACAGTTTCTGCTGGCAGCAAGCCGACTGGGGACAGGCACTGGTCTGTTCGGCGCTGCTGCCGTTCGCGCCTCACCTGTTCACGACGCGGGCCCTTGCGCTCGGCCTCGATGATCTGTCCCATCAGCGGGCCAGGCAGGCTGTCGCACACAGCCTCGGCCTGCCCTCGTCGGCCGTGACCTGGGCCCGCCAGGTCCACGGCACGGCGGTCGTCGTCGCATCGGCGGGGACGGGGGCCGACCGGCCGCTCGCGGACGCGGACATCCTGCTGAGCGACAGGCCCGAGACCGCCGTGTCCATTCGCGTGGCCGACTGCGTGCCCATCCTGCTGGCGGACAGTCGCCGCGGGGCGGTGGCCGCGGTGCACGCAGGCTGGCGGGGGACGTGCGCGGGCGCGGCGCTGGTGGCGGTCCGGGCCATGGCGCAGCGCTTCGGATCCAGCCCCGGCGATCTCGTGGCGGCCGTGGGTCCGTCGATTGGACCCTGCTGTTGCCAGGTCGGGGTCGAGGTGCGTGACGCCTTCCGGAACCGCGACGGGGCCCTGCCGGACGACTCGGCCTGGTTTCTGGCGGACGGGGAACGATGGCGGCTCGATCTGTGGGCGGCCACCCGCGACCAGTTGACCGCCGCAGGCCTTCCCGCCGGCCAGGTGCACCTCTCGCGGGAGTGCACCGCAGATGCCCTGGATCGCTACTATTCGTATCGCGCGGAGGCGTCGTGCGCGGGCCGCCTCATGGCGGCAATCCGCCCGGCAGCGGCCGCGCGCTGAGGGCTCAGTCTCCGAGGGAGGCGTCGGCAGCGGCACCGTCCATGGCCTGATTGGCCAGGCGGTCCGCGCCAACGTTCGATTCGCGACCCACGTGTTCGAACCGTACCCGGCCGATCTGCCGCACCAGGCGCTGCGCACTCCCGTGGAGCGGCTGGAGTCCCGGGTGCTTCACGCGATACTCCCCGCGCATCTGCCGGACGAGCAGGAGCGAGTCGGAGCGCACCAGCAGGTCCGAGTGCCCGTGATCGAGCGCCCACTGCAGCGCCGCGAGCAGGCCGCGGTACTCCGCCACGTTGTTGGTGGCGATGCCGATGGCGCCGTGGAACTCCTCGATCAGTTCACCCTGCGGGGTTTCGACACGCACCCCATAGCCCGCTGGACCGGGATTTCCCCGCGACCCGCCGTCGATGTAGGCGACCATCACCGGGCGCTCACTCAGGACCCCGCCGGCGGCGCCGGGGCGTGGCGGGGCGGCGGATTGAAGAACAGGATCCGCTGGCAACTGTCGCACTGGATGACGGCGTCGTTGCGCCGCAGGTCGAGGAAGACCTTCGGGCGCAGGCGCACGTGGCACACCGAACAGTGTCCGTCCCTGGCTTCGACGACCGCGGAGCCCCGACGTTCGAGGAGGGCTTCGTACTGGCTCAACAGGGCGGCGGGCAGGGACGCCGCGACCTGCTGGCGCAGTTGAGCCGCCGCTGCGACACCGTCGCGGGCACCCGCGACCTCCTCGACCAGGGCGCTGGCGGCCGTCCTGATGTCGGCCTCGGCGTGCTTCAGGTCGGTTTCGGCCTGCTTGACGACCCCGGCCGCTTCGTCAGTCGCCATCATGAGCTCGAGGATCCGGTCCTCGAAGCGGCGAACCTCACCCTCGGCGGCGGCAATCTCGTGCTGCATCGCCTGGTACTCTTTGTTCGTCTTCACCGCCATCAACTGGTCGCGGTATCGGGAGAGTCGCCCCTGCACCTGGGCGAGCTCCTTCTCGACCTCGCGCCGGTCGTGACCGATGCGGGCGAGGGCGTCCCGGGCGTGGGCGAGCGCCGCGCGCTGGGTATCCAGCCGGGCATCGAGTGCCTGCCGGCGGTCGGCCTCGGTGTCGACCGTCCGTTTGAGGGCCTGGAGCTCGTTGTCCAGGGATTGGAGCCGGATCAGACGTTCCAGGTCAGCGTGCATGCATTGGCCATGTGGTGGGCCCACCAGGATTCGAACCTGGGACTGGCCGGTTATGAGCCGGCGGCTCTAACCGCTGAGCTATGGGCCCGAAATCAACGGGTCTACGTGCGTCCCTCGAGAAATGCCCGGAGCTTGCGGCTGCGCGACGGGTGGCGGAGCTTGCGCAGCGCCTTCGCCTCGATCTGCCGGATGCGCTCACGGGTGACGGCGAAGCTTTGGCCGACCTCTTCCAGGGTGTGCTCCGATCCGTCTCCGACCCCGAACCGCATCTTGATGACCTTCTCCTCGCGCGGCGTCAGGGTCTTGAGGACGGTATCGGTCTGCTCGCGCAGGTTCAGGTTGATGACCGCATCCGACGGTGACACGACACCGCGATCCTCGATGAAATCGCCCAGGTGCGAATCCTCCTCCTCCCCGATTGGGGTTTCGAGGGAAATCGGTTCCTGCGCGATCTTGAGCACCTTGCGGACCTTCGCGACGGGGATGTCCATCCGCTGCGCGATCTCTTCGGAGGTGGGCTCACGGCCCAGCTCCTGCACGAGGGCGCGCGAGGTGCGGATCAGCTTGTTGATCGTCTCGATCATGTGCACGGGGATGCGGATCGTCCGGGCCTGGTCGGCGATCGCGCGCGTGATCGCCTGCCGGATCCACCACGTGGCGTACGTCGAGAACTTGTAGCCCCGGCGGTACTCGAACTTGTCCACGGCCTTCATCAGGCCGATGTTGCCCTCCTGGATCAGGTCGAGGAACTGGAGGCCGCGGTTCGTGTACTTCTTCGCAATCGAGACGACGAGTCGGAGGTTGGCCTCGACCAGCTCCTTCTTGGCCTGCTCCGCCTGCACCTCGCCGCGGGAGATCGTCTCCACGGTGCGCTTGAGCCGTTCGGGCGTTTCCTCGAGCTTCTCGCTCATCTCGCGAACGCGCGCCCTGAGCTCGCGCTGCTTCTTGATGAGCGCTTTCTTCTCTTCTTCCTTCAGCTTCGGGAGCTTGCGCCCCTTGGGCGGCGTGAGCTGCCTGTCGATGCCGTCGATCTCGCGCTGGAGCTTGAGCACCTCGTCGACCATCTCCTTGGTCTGCTCCACGAGGCGCCGTTTGATGAGCTCGGTGAACTCGATCCTCCGGATGAGCCGCGACAGTTCGATGCGGGCCCGTTGCGTCTTCCACCAGGCCCGCCGCCACTTCCGGCGTTCCTTCTTCGGCACGAGATCCGCTTTCTCGTAGCGCTTCTTCCACTCGGCGTAGGCTTTCTTGACCGCCTCGATCTGCCGGAGGACCTCGCGGGCGCGCTCCTCGATCCGTTCGTCGGTGATCTCCTCGTCGTTGAAGATCACGAGCTCACGGATGGTCCGTTCGCCGTTGCGCAGCTGGTCGCCCATCGCGATGATCGCGCGGGCGATGGGCGGCGTGCGGGAGATCGACTTGATGACGGCGAGCTTGCCCTTCTCGATGCGCTTGGCGATTTCGACCTCTCCCTCGCGTGTCAGGAGCGGCACCGTGCCCATCTCGCGGAGGTACATCCTGACGGGGTCGTTGGTCTTGTCCAGGGCACCCGGCGTGAGATCCAGCTCGAGTTCCTCGCTGCTCTCGGGCCGGTCCAGGAGCTTGTCCTCGCGGTACTTCTGCTCCGAGTCCACGACCTCGATGCCCGCGCTCCCGAAGGTGCTGAACAGGTCGTCGAGGTCGTCTGCGGACGCGGCGATGTCGGAGGGCAGCAGCTCGCTCACCTCGTCGTACAGCAGGTAGCCTTTCTCCTTGCCGATGGAGATGAGCTGCTTGACCTCGTCGTACTTGTCTTCGATGGACAACGGTTCCTCCTGGATTCCCCCCGCTCGCCGCGGAGCAATCTATGAGTGAAGCGCCTCGAGGCGCAAGAGCAAGTTCTTCTTCCGCTGCCACAGGGCGGCAATCTGCGAGGCGTGCGCCGCGGCGCCCATGTCCTGCAGGCGGTCGATCTCCCTCTGGACATCCGCCCGCTCGCGCTGCAGGCGCACCGCCCGGAGCGCCCGGATGCAGTCCGCCACGCCCGCCCGGGGCGCCTCGCGCGCGGCCAGACTGGTCAGCAGCCGCCCCTCCTGCTCACTTAGACGCCCGAGCAGCGCCGATGGCATCCCCTCAGCGGGATCGAGCGTCCTGGCAAGGCGGAGGATGTCGGCCGAGCGGAGGCCCTCCAGGTCCCCCTCCTCCAGCTCAGCCAGTGCAGCGATCGTCTCGCCGGGGCTCAGCACCAGCCCGGCCAGCAGATCCCGTTCTGCCGGCTTGAATTCGGTCTCGCCGCTGGTCCACCGCGCTGCCGGCACCGACACCCGCCGCGTCACGGCGGCCCTCCGGATCTCCGCCCTCACCACCTCTTCCGTGATGCGGGCCCGATGTGCGACCGTGTCCGCGAACTGATCGCGGGCCGCGGCATCCGGAATGGTGCTGGCGACTTCCAACATCTCCTTCAGGAAGGCCCGTCGGCCGTCCGGTTGCTCGAGGGCATGACGCCGGGCGGCCACATCAATCAGGTAGTCGAGCCAGGGGCGCGCCGTTCCCACGAGCCGGCCATACGCAGCCCCTCCCTGTTGCCTGACGAACGTATCGGGGTCGAGCCCGGCCGGCAGCAGGGCCACTCGCACGTCGAATCCTTCGGTCACGAGCAGGCTGCAGGAACGCGCCGCCGCGCCTTGGCCGGCGTCATCCGGGTCGAACGACAGCACGGCCCGACTGGCAAAGCGCCTCAGGCCATGTGCCTGGGCAGGGGTCAGGGCCGTGCCGCAGGTGGCGACCACGGCCGACAATCCCCCCTGCAGGACCTGGGCGAAGTCGAAATACCCCTCGACGAGCACGGCCTCCCCGGCCTGCCGGATGGCGTTCCGGGACAGATGCAGGCCGTACAGCGTGCGGCCCTTGGTATAGATCGAGGTTTCCGGCGAATTGAGGTACTTCGGCTGCTGATCGGTCTCGAGCGCGCGCGCCCCGAACGCGATCACGGCGCCGGACTCGCGACAAATCGGAATGGTGAGCCGGTTTCGAAACCGGTCGATCGTCTCGCCGGTGTCGCGCTCGGACACCAGCCCGCCCCGGACGACCTGCGCCAAGGTGAAGCCCTGGTGGAGCAAACGCGCCTTGAGGCCCTCTCGCGTGGGGGGGGCAAAGCCAATCCCGAGCCGCTCGACGGTTTCCTCGGTGAGGCCGCGGGCGCCGAGCGCGTCGCGCGCCCGCTGCCCGCCCGGTCCACGCAGTTGCTCCTGGAACCAGGCGGCGGCCAGTTCGTGCATCTTCAGCACGGCCTCGCGCTCGGCGTCGCCGGCCGTATCCGTCCCGTCAGCCAGGGCCGGGACCGGGATGCCGAATCGCTGCGCCAGCAGGCGGACCGCATCCAGGAACCCCACCTTGTCGGTCAGTTCGACGAACTTGAACACGTCACCGCCCACACCGCAGCCGAAGCAATGGAAGAACGCCTTCTCGCGGTTGACGTGGAACGAGGGAGTCTTCTCCGAGTGAAACGGGCACAGCCCCTTGTAGGTGTTGCCCACGCGGCGCAGGGGAACCGTGTCCTGGACGACCTGCACGATGTCGGCCGCCGCCCGGACTTCGTCGATGAAGGCCTGTGGATAGCGAGCCACCCCTACTCCTTGAGCTCGACCACGGTCACGCCCGAACCGCCCTGTTCGGAAGGCGCCGCGCTGAAGCGCGCGACCATGGGGTGTTCGCGCAGGAACGCGGCGAGCGCCCGCCGCAACTGCCCCGTTCCGTGGCCGTGAATCAGGCGGACCACCCGGAGTTCCGCGAGCAGCGCCTCGTCGAGGAACTTGTCCGCTCGCGCGACCGCCTCATCGGTGGTGCACCCGATCACGTTGATGTCGGTCGCGCTCGATTCGCGCGTCTGCACCTGAACGCTCACGCGGCCCGCTGCTGGGACCCCGCCGTGCGCCAGCACGTGCAGGTCGTCGAGGGAGGCCCTCAGCCGTTTACCGCGCACGTCCACCTCGACGTCCCGCCCGTGGATGGCCTTGACCACGCCTTCCAGCTTCAGCGGGCCGACGCTCACCCGGTCGCCCGGGGACGGTCGGCCAGCCGGGGGCCCGGCAGCCGTGGCGGCCGTCGGCACCAGCCCGCCCACCCAGTCCGACTGTGCCTTCTCGCCGACCCGGTCGAGGGCGGCGCGCGCCTCGGCGCGGACCGCTCCGGTCTGGCCCGTCGGGATTGGCGCTGCCTCACTCGCCCGACGCGCAGCCTGGGACACCAGCGTCGCCGCGCGCCGTTTCACGTCTTCGACAACGGCGTCGATCTCGCGGCGAGCGTCGCGGAGCCGGTCCTCGAGCTGGACTTCCACGCGCCGCCGTGCCTGCTCCTCGCGCAGCCGCAGGTTGTCCTCGCGCGCCCGGAAGCGCGCTTCCGACTCGGCCAGTTGCTCACGCTCCCGGGCGGCCAGGCGCCGTTCGTGCTCCAGGGCGCGCAGTTCCTGATCGACCTTGGCCAGGTGTTCCGCCAGTTGAGTCTCGCGCACGGACCGATAGTGCCGAGCCGCGGCGATGATGTCGGGAGGCAGGCCCAGCCGCGCCGCGATTTCCAGGGCCAGGCTGCGTCCGGGCGAGCCGTAGATCAGCAGGTAGGTCGGCGCGAACTCCGGCGAGAACCCGAACGCCGCGCTGCTCACCCCCTCGGTGGTCGAGGCGTAGGTCTTGAGTGTGTCGTAGTGGGTGGTGGCGACGACGAGGGCCCCGCGTGTGCGGAGGTGGTCGATGATCGCCATGCCGAGCGCCCCACCTTCCACGGGGTCGGTCCCGGCGCCCACCTCGTCGAGGAGCACCAGTCCCGGCAGCTCCAGCGCCTCGTCCATCGCCGCGATGTTGGTGACATGCCACGAGAACGTGCTGAGATTGGCGGCAATCGACTGCTCGTCGCCGATGTCGGCAAACACCGTGCGGAACACCGGCAGTCGCGTCCCGGCCGCTGCGGGGACGTGGAGCCCGGCCTGCGCCATCAACGCGAGCAGGCCCACGGTCTTCAGCGCGACGGTCTTGCCGCCGGTGTTCGGACCGGTGATGACCAGGACCGAGGTGGGCGGCACGAGGACCAGGTCCACCGGCACCGGCGGCGACGTCCGGCGGGGACGGTCGGGGATCTCGTCGTCCTCGAGGCGGGCGTCCACGGCGGGGATGAGCAGCGGGTGGCGGGCGGCGAGCATTTCGACCCGCCCGTCGGTGGACAGCACCGGGGCGACGCCATCGACCATCCGTGAGAAGCGTCCGCAAGCCTGGGCCACGTCGAACTGCGCCGCGGCATCCAGCGTGGCATGCAGTTCGTCGGCGCGCCGCCGGAACGCGTCTGTCAGGGCACGCAGAATCCGGCGGACCTCGGCCCTCTCCTGCTCCTGGAGCGAGACGATCTCGTTGTTGATCTCGACGGTCGACAGCGGCTCGAGGAACAAGCTGGCGCCACTGGCCGAACTCCCGTGGACGATGCCCGGGATGGCGCCGCGATGCTCCGCGCGAACGAGCAGCACATAGCGGCCGTTGCGGTCCGTGACGACCTGGTCCTGGAGATACCTGGCGGTGTCTTTGCCCCGGAGGTACGACTCCAGCGTCCCGCGGAGTCGGGCGCGCTGCTTGCGCAAGCGGTCGCGGATGCTCTTGAGCTCCGGGGACGCATGGTCCAGCACCTCACCAGCCGGGTCGATGGTCCGCCGGACCTCGGCGATCTCGCGCTCGAACGAGGCGATGGTCGTCGCGATGGCTGAGAGCCGGGGGAACGCCCCACGCGCGGCTCGGCGGACGGCGAGCCCGCACTGCTCGACCGACTCGAGAAACGTGGCGAGCGCGGCCACCGACGTCGCCTCGAGCACTCCGCCGTCGACGCCCAGTTGGTCGAGGATCTCGAGCAGGTCCCGCGGTGCGCGCAGGGGAAACCCGGCGTGATCGACGAGGAAGCGGGCCGCTTCGCTGGTCAGCGCGAGCGAGGCTTCGACGACGTCGCGGTTGGTGTCAGGGGCGAGCGCCGCGAGGCGAACCTCACCGAGGGGGGTCGCCGCGAGACCACGGACGACCTCGACAATTCTGTCGAACTCGAGGGCCCTGAGGGTGCCAGGATGCATCGACCGAAACTGATCGGGGAACCCGGCCAGCACGCCCGCCGGGGGGCGTCACGCCGTCGAATGGCGCAACTCCCAAGTATAACTCACTTCCGGCTGGCGGCGTTGATGCGATGCGCGATGGCCCCCGCCCCGAAGCCGTTGTCGATATTGACCACGGCCACCCCCGTGGCGCACGAGTTGAGCATGGCGAGCAGGGCCGCAAGGCCACCGAGATTGGCGCCGTAGCCGATGCTGGTGGGGACCGCGATGACCGGGACCGCGACCAGCCCGCCGACCACGCTCGGCAGCGCGCCTTCCATGCCGGCCACGACGACCACGACCCGCGCGGCCGACAGGCGCGGGCCCGCGTCGAGGAGGCGGTGCAGGCCGGCCACGCCGACGTCGAACAGCCGATCCACGCGGCTGCCCATGACTTCCGCGGTCAGGGCCGCCTCCTCGGCCACGGGGATGTCCGAGGTGCCCGCCGAGGCGACGAGCACCAGACCATCGGCAGCCCGCGACGTCGCGGTCCGGCGGACGATGGTCCGGGGAAGTTCGTGGTAGACGGCGTCTGGCAGCACCTCCCGCACGGCCGCCCAGGCGTCGGGGGACGTGCGCGTGACCAGCAGGTCGTGCCCGGAGACGGCGATGCGCTCGGCGATGGCGGCCACCTGGGCTGGGGTCTTCCCGGCACCGAACACGACTTCGGGAAACCCCTGGCGCATGGGGCGGTGGTGATCGACGCGGGCGTAGCCCAGGTCCTCGAAGGGGCGCTGCCGCCAGGCGTCGAGCAGCCGGTCTGCCGCGGCCTCCGGCGGCACGGACCCTCGCTGGACGTCGATCAGGAGCGCGCGCAGGTCGTCAGGAGTCATGAGGTGAACGGCGCCACCGCGCCCGGTCGTTTGACGGTAACACGTTTGACTGAGTAAAATCGAAAGGTTGTGGGCTCCTGACCGGGTGTCTTTCTAGATGACCTTATTTGAAACCGCGATTCTCGCTGCCTACTTCTTCGTGCTCAGCATTCTCGCCGTGTACGGGTGGCACCGGTACTTTCTGGTGTACACCTACACCAAGTACCGCGACAACACACCAGGACCGCTGGCACCTCTGGACCCGCTGCCCCGCGTGACCATCCAGCTCCCGTTCTTCAACGAGATGTACGTCGTCGAGCGTCTCGTCGAGGCCGTGTGCCAGATGGACTACCCGAAGGAGTTGCTGGAGATCCAGGTGCTCGACGACTCGACCGACGAGACCCGGCAGATTGCGGACCTGGCGGTGCGGCGCTGGGCCGCTCAGGGCTTCCAGATCTCCTACCTGCACCGGACCGACCGGACGGGCTACAAGGCGGGTGCGCTCGCGGCTGGCCTGCGGGCGACCGGTTCGCAGTACATTGCGATCTTCGACGCGGACTTCGTCCCGCCGCGCGACTTCCTGCGCAAGGCGCTGCCCCAGTTCGCGGACCCGAAGGTCGGGATGGTCCAGGCCCGGTGGGGGCACATCAACCAGGACTACTCCCTGCTGACGCGTGTGCAGGCCATCCTGCTGGACGCGCACTTCGTGCTCGAGCACGGGGGCCGCAACCGCGGGGGCTGCTTCTTCAACTTCAACGGCACGGCGGGCGTGTGGCGACGCCAGGCCATCGAGCAGGCCGGCGGCTGGGAGCACGACACCCTCACCGAGGATCTCGACCTCAGCTACCGCGCGCAACTGCTCGGCTGGCGCTTCGTCTTCCTGCCGGACCTCGTCGCCCCGGCGGAAGTGCCGGTGGAGATGAACTCGTTCAAGTCACAGCAGCACCGGTGGGCCAAGGGCTCCATCCAGACCGCGCTCAAGCTGCTCCCGCGGATCCTCGTGGCGCCGCTGCCCGTGATGGTCAAGGCGGAGGCCTTCTTCCACCTGACGGCCAACTTCAACTATCTGCTGATGGTGGTGCTGTCGGCGCTGATGTTCCCGGCGATGTACGTGCGCTACAGCATGGGCATGTACGAGATGCTGCTCATCGACGTGCCGTTCTTCTTCGCCGCGACCTGGTCGGTGGCGTACTTCTACATGGTGTCGCAGCGGGAGCTGTATCCCGACGCCTGGATCTCACGGCTCAAGGTGCTGCCGTTCCTGATGGCGCTCGGGATCGGGCTGGCCGTGAACAACGCCCGCGCCGTCATCGAGGCCCTCATGGGCAAGTCCACGGAGTTCGCCCGCACGCCGAAGTACGGGATCGAGCGGCGCTCGGACGACTGGGCCGACAAGAAGTACAAGCAGTCGATGGCCATCCAGCCGCTCATCGAGGTGGCGCTCGGCCTTTACTTCACCTTCACGGTGTTCTACGCGCTCGCCAACGGCATCTACGGGTCGCTGCCCTTCCTGGTGCTCTTCCAGGTCGGGTTCCTGTACACGGGCCTGCTGTCGCTGGTCCAGCAGTTCGGCGGCGACCACGTGGTGTTCGACACGCAGATCGCCAAATAGGCACCCGCTGCGCGGACCGGCTGCCGCCTGCTGATCACCTCGCCGCGATATACTCGACCGTTCGACGATGGATCAGCGACTCATCCGGAATTTCTCCATCATTGCGCACATCGATCACGGGAAGTCGACGCTGGCCGACCGCTTCCTGGAGATCACGGGCGCGCTCCAGGCGCGCGAGATGGAGGCCCAGGTCCTCGACAGCATGGACCTGGAGCGCGAGCGCGGCATCACGATCAAGGCGCACTCCGTCCGTCTCGCGCACACCGCCCACGACGGGCAGGCCTACGTGCTGAACCTGATCGACACGCCCGGCCACGTGGACTTCTCGTACGAGGTGACCAGATCGCTCGCGGCGTGCGAAGGCGCCCTGCTCCTGGTGGATGCGTCCCAGGGAGTCGAGGCGCAGACGCTGGCCAACGCGTACCTCGCCGTCGACAACAACCTCGAGATCATCCCCGTCATCAACAAGATCGACCTGCCAGGCGCCCAGCCCGACGAGTGCCGCCGCCAGATCGAGGACATCGTGGGCCTCGATGCGAGCAAGGCCATCCTCGCCTCGGCGAAGGAGGGCCGAGGCATCGCCGACATCCTCGAGGCGATCGTCGGGCGGATTCCACCGCCGGGCGGCGACCCTGATGCGCCCCTGAAGGCCCTCATCTTCGATTCGTGGTACGACGCCTACCGGGGCGTCGTCGTGCTCATCCGGCTGATCGACGGCACCATCCGTCCTGGCATGAAGGTGCGCCTGATGGCCGCCGGGCTCGATTTCGAGGTCGAGCAACTGGGCGTGTTCTCACCCAAGCCCGTGATCGTCGACGCACTCGGCGTCGGGGAGGTCGGGTTCCTGATCGCCGGCATCAAGCGCGTCACCGACGCGAAGATCGGCGACACGGTCACCGAGGTGGCACGCCCCACGGCCGCGGCGTTCCCCGGCTTCCACGAGATGAAGCCGATGGTCTTCGCGGGACTGTATCCCGTCGAAGGCCACCAGTACTCAGAACTTCGCGAGGCGCTCGAGAAACTGCGCCTCAACGACTCGGCGTTCGTCTTCGAGCCGGAGACGTCCGCGGCCCTCGGCTTCGGGTTCCGCTGCGGCTTCCTCGGCCTGCTGCACATGGAGATCGTCCAGGAGCGGCTCGAGCGCGAGTTCGACCAGGACCTGATCACGACCGCGCCGTCGGTCGTCTACCAGGTCGAACTCGCCAACGGCGAGCTGCTCGAGGTCGAGAACCCGTCGAAGATGCCCGACATGGGCCGCATCCGCGAGATCCGCGAGCCGATCGTCACGGTGCAGCTCTACATGCCGCAG
>CAYLZN010000063.1:12980-22408 GCA_964387935.1 uncultured Vicinamibacteraceae bacterium
CGCCCGCCAAGCTGCCGGATGCGGGGCACATCGCGAGGATCGAGGAGCCGATCATCATGGCCACGCTGCTCACGCCGGCCGAGTTCGTCGGGCCGATCCTGCAGTTGTGTCAGGAGAAACGCGGCGTCCAGAAGCGTCTCGAGTTCAAGACCACCGACCGGGTGCTGGTCACCTATGAGCTGCCGTTCAACGAGGTCGTGCTGGACTTCTACGACCGGCTGAAGACCCTCTCACGGGGCTACGCGTCACTCGACTACTTCGTCAGCGGCTTCGTCGAGGCCCCGCTCGTCAAGCTCGACATCCTCGTCAACGGAGAGCCCGTGGACGCGCTCTCGGTGATCGTCCACCGCGACCACGCGTACACGCGGGGGCGCGCGCTCGCCAGCAAGATGCGTGAACTGATCCCGCGGCAGATGTTCGAGGTCGCCATTCAGGCCGCCATCGGGGGCCGGATCGTCGCCCGCGAAACCGTGGCGGCGCTGCGCAAGAACGTGCTCGCCAAGTGCTACGGGGGCGACATCACCAGGAAGCGGAAGCTGCTCGAGAAGCAGAAGGAAGGCAAGAGACGGATGAAGCGCGTCGGCCGGGTGGAGATTCCCCAGGAGGCCTTTCTGGCCGTCCTCAAGGTCGGGCAGGAATCGTAGAGGTCAGCGGACATGCCAAAGGCGCAGCGCCAGAAGGAAGCCGCGGCCGCGGCCCCGACGTTCAGGAAATCGACGGTTCGCGAGTATTTCGAGACCATCGCCGTCGCGGTCATCCTCGCCCTCTTCGTGCGCACGTGGGTGTTCCAGGCCTTCAAGATCCCTACCGGGTCGATGGAGAACAACCTGCTCATCGGCGACCATCTCGTGGTGAACAAGTTCGTGTTCGCCCCCACTGCCTCGGGTCTCGAGTCCGCGGCCCTGCCCGTCGGTCGGATCCAGCGCGGCGACGTGGTCGTGTTCAAGTACCCGGAAGATCCCGAACGGGACTTCATCAAGCGCGTGATCGGGTTGCCGGGTGACACGCTCGAGGTCCGGCGCAAGGAGGTCTACATCAACGGCACGCCGTTGCAGGAACCCTACGTGCACTTCCTGCAGCCGGCCAGCGCCGAGAGCGGCGAGACGACCTCGTTCGACGTGCGCGAAAACTACGGCCCCGTGACCGTGCCCCCGGGCAACTACTTCATGATGGGCGACAACCGGGACAACTCCCAGGACAGCCGGTACTGGGGCTTCCTGCCGGCCCATTACGTGAAGGGCAAGGCCCTCATGGTCTACTGGTCCTACGACGCCGGCCGCGACGGTGACCAGGGCGAAGGGGTGGGCGCCACGGTCCGACGCCTCTTCTCGACCGTTCTGCACTTCTTCACGCGGACGCGGTGGGATCGGCTCTTGCATCAGATCCGGTAGAGAAGAGCACTCCCGGGGGTCGCCCGATGTTGCGAAACATCATCCGACTGGTCGTCGTCGTGCTCGTCGTGCACGCCGCCGTCAAGATCGGGCCCGTGTTCTGGACCTACTTCAAGTTCCGCGACTCGGTGCAGGACCTGGCCATGTTCTCCGTGAAGCGCACCGAACGCGAGGTCCAGGACCGGGTCATGGACATCGCTGTGCGGATGGACGTCCCGGTCGATCGCCAGCAGGTCACCGTCCGGAAGGACAAGCAGATGACCATCGTCGCGGCGTCCTACAGGGCTCAGCTCGAGTACTTCCCCCGCCGGTACTACCCCTGGGACTTCGAGTTCGAAGTGCAAGGGGTTCCGCCGCGTTACACGAATGTGATCCCCTGAGACGCCGCCAGCCTCGCGGCGGCCGCCTGTGCCCTGATCTGCTTCGCGCGGAGGCGCTTCGTGCGGCTTCGTTCGCCCTGGGCCACGCTGAGGCCCGAACGCGGGATGCCGAGCACCCCGGCCACGAAGCGCAACAGTGCGTCGTTGGCGGCATTGTCCACCGGCGGTGCGGCGAGGCGGACGAGAAGGGCTCCGGCCCGTTCGCCGGCCAGACACGTCCGGCTGGCCCGCGGAATGACGCGGACGGTGAGGAGGGTGTCGAGGCCGTCGGCGACCACGTAGTCCGGCAGGGCGGGTGCCTGCGCGCCGCCGGCCCTGTCATCAGCCATCCATGGTCCCGGAGGCAGGCCTGGCAACATGCGGCGGGGCCGCGGCGTCGGTGGCGGCCGGTGTCTGCCGCGGCCGGTGGAGGAGCACCAGTTTCTCGTCCTTCTCCTCCCGCGCCCTGGCCTTCACGAAATCGAGCGCGTTCGTGAGCGCCGTGATCGACGTCTCGAGCGACGTCTCCACGTCGCGCCGGCGGAGTTTCAACTCGGCAATTTCACGCTCGACCTCCTCGATGCGCGCCTGGGCCTTCTGGATGGCGAAATCGGCCCTGGTTTCGGCCTCCCGGACGATCATCTTGGCCTCGTTCTCCGCGGCGTCCCTGATCTGATCCGCCAGCCGCTGAGCCGTCAGGAGCGTGTTCCGCAGATTGACCTCTCGCTCACGGTGCTCGCTGAGGTCCTGTTCAGCGCGTGTCAGGTCCTGGCGCATCTTGTCGATGTCCCGCAGCGCCTGTTCGTAGTCGTCAGCGGCATCGGCGAGGAACGACCGGACCTCGTTCTTGTCGTAGCCGCGCATGGCGGTGGCGAACTGCGTCTGGCGGAGGTCGAGGGGCGTGACTTTCATGTCGGATGTTTCGGCCGCAGCCCGGAGTTTCAGCAGGGCCCGCGGCTCAGGTCCGGCTGCCGAAGATGGCCGTGCCGATCCGGACCATGGTGGCACCCTCGGCGACGGCAACCTCGAAATCGTGGGACATTCCCATGGACAGTTCGCGCAGGGTGTCGGGCGGCTGCCCCCGGCCGATGAGCTCGTCGCGCAACGTCCTGAGACGACGGAAGTACGGCCGGGCCAGTTCCGGGTCTTCGAACCAGGGCGGGAGCAGCATCAGGCCCCGCACGCGCACGTGGCGGCAGCGCGAGGCCTCGTCGAGCAGTGCGGCAAGCGCATCGGCAGGCAGACCGAACTTGGTCGATTCCCCGGCCAGGTCCACTTGCACCAGCACGTCGATGCAGCGATCGGCTGCGCCGGCGGCCGTGTCGAGGCGGTTGAGAAGGTCTGGGCTGTCCACCGACTGGATCAGCGCGAAGGGACCGATGCAGCGTCGGGCCTTGTTGCTCTGGAGATGACCGATGAGGTGCCACCGGAGGTCCGGCGCGGCCGTGGCGTCGATTTTCGCCAGCGCCTCCTGGACGCGGTTCTCGCCGAAATCCCGCTGGCCAGCGGCGGCGGCGGCGCGCACGTGGTCGGGGCCGAAGGTCTTCGAGACGGCAATCAGACGCACGCCCGCCGGGTCACGACCCGCCGCCTCGGCGGCCCGCTCGATCCGCGAGCGGACCGCCTCGAGGTTGGCGGCGATCGTGTCGGCCAGCGACGTGTCACTCACTTCTTGATCTGCGACAGCACGCCCTTCGCCTGTTCGGCGTACTGGCCAGTTGGCGCGAGCTTCAGGTACTCGTCGAAGTGCGTGGCGGCTTCGGGCAGCTTGCCCTCGTTGAGGTTGGCCATGCCGATCCAGTAGTGGGCATCGGCCATGTCCGGCTTGGCGCTCAAGGCCGCTTCGAACTGCTTTTTCGCGTCCGGAATCTTGCCCGCATTCCAGAAGATGACCCCCTGGTTGAACAACTGATCGGGGGAACCGCCTTCGGGAGTCGATCCCGCCCGCTTCGTCGCTTCCTCCGTCATCTTCGCGGCATCGTCGAACCGGCGCTGGGCATTGTAGATATTCGCGAGCGCGTTGTACGGCTCTGCGGAATCCGCCTTCATCGCCATAGCCTTCTTGAAGGCCTCTTCCGCCTTGTCGTACTCCTTCTTCTGCGCGTAGGCGCCGCCGATGTTGAACTGGCAGGCGTAGCAGTCCGGCGTCGTGGCCAGGGCTTCCGTGAACTTCGCCACCGCCTCGTCGTAGTTTCCGGCCGTGCTCGCGGCAACCCCCGCATCGAAGGCGAGCTTGAACGCCGCCATCTTCTGCAGTTCTTCCTTGGACATCGGCTTGCCGCTCGCCGACATGGGCGACAGCTGGAAGTTGACCTCGGCCGCGGCGCCGAGTCGTACGCGCACGTCGAAACTCTGCGCGCCGACGCCTTCCTTCTCGGCGGTGACGCGGTAGTTGCCGGGCTGGAGGCCAATCTGGATGAACTCGCCCTTCTTGTTGGTCTTCGTCTCGTACTTCCGGTTCATCCCGTCGGCGAACTCGATCAGGACCTTGGCCTGATCGACGGGTTGGCCCTGCAGGTCCATGACCTTGCCCTTGACCATGCCCGTGGATTGCGCCAGGGCCGGGGCTCCAAGTGAGACGAGGAACAGTGCCACCGCGATCGCAAGACAGCGATGGGCGGGTGAAGTGAACAGCATGAGGTCCTCCGGTGGATGTCGAACGAGCCGGTCGCTCTGGCGTCAGTTTACACCCAAAGAACGGGCGAGCCCGGGCACGCCTTCGGCGTCGGCCGGCTCGATGTTCGTCACCAGGAACTCCGTCACCGGGCCCCGCCGTGATGCCCGGGAATTGATCGCCCGACGGGCCGGCACCCGCCAGGTCCGGAGTCCCACGAGCCTTGCGTCCGGCGAGCCCTCGTAGAGGGCCGCCACCGCCGGAGCGACCGAGTTGCTGAGCAGCACGTGGCATCCGCGCGCGGCCAGCGCGATGAGGAGCTGCTGCAGGCGCTGCTGGTCCGCGACGCCGAAGCCATCCGCCGTGTAGCCCGTGAAGCTGGCGGTCGCACTGACCGGCGCATACGGCGGGTCGAAGTAGAGGAAGTCCCCGGGCCGTGCACGGTCCAGGACGTGGTCGAACGGAGTCCGGTGCAGGCCGATGCCGGGCTGTCTCAGCGCCCGGGCGACCGCACGGAGGTTTTCGGCGTCACAAATGCGGGGCCGCTCGTATCGGCCCGCCGGCACGTTGAAATCGCCGCGGCGATTCAGCCGAAACAACCCGTTGAACCCGGTCCGGTTCAGATAGATGAACATCGCCGCGAGTGCCGCGGGATACTCCCCGGGGTCGCTCGAGGCCTCGGGCTGCCGTTGCGCGCGCCGCGGGTTGAACTGCCCGTCTCGGATAGCATAGTAGTGCTCACGGCCTGCCCGCGCGTGTCCGGCATCCAGGCCACGCAGTGCGCGGACGACGGCACTGACATCCCGTCGAATCGCCCGGTAGCAGCCGATGACGTCATCGCTGAGATCGGACAGCACCGCCGGGTGGCCCTGGAGCAGGCCGCACGCGGCGAGGTCGAAGAACACGGCGCCACTGCCGACGAACGGCTCGAAGTAGGCGCCGAAGCAGGCGGGGTAGAAGGTCCGCAGGGCTGGCAGCAGTTGCCGCTTCCCGCCGGCCCACTTGAGAAACGGCTGGACCTCGACAGACGTCGGGGGCAGCAGCGTGGTCGCAGGCGTCGCTCGACGCAGGGCGCTGGTGGTCATGGTCCGTGCGGGACCATGATGCGGAGACTGGTTAGCATGCCGCTCGATCCCTTAATGCAATTTCGGACCAAGCGCCGCGAAGTTTATGGGTTCGTGGCCGCCGCCGCGGTGCTGGCGGCCCTGACCGTGCTTGCCACCGCCCAGGAACGGCCATCCCGGCAGCCCGAATGGCGCACGCGGACCGACGCGGTCTGGGTCTTCGCCACGGTGACCGACAAGGACGGCCGCCCCGCGCCGGACCTGGTCCGCGAGGACTTCCTGGTGTTCGACGACGGGGTGGAGCAGCCGATCACCCAGTTCACGAACGAGCGGGTGCCCGTCAGCCTGGGCCTGCTGGTCGATGTCAGCGAGAGCATGCGCGACCGACGCCTGGAGGAGGCGCGCGCCGCGCTCGACAGGTTTCTGGGCGAGTTGCTGACGGCCGACGACGAGGTGTTCGTGCTGGCATTCAACCATGCCCCGCGCCTCGTGGCTCCCTGGACCGTGCCGCCGGCCGCGCTCAGGGGCCGTCTCGACACCGTCATCCCGACGGGTGGCACGGCCATTTACGACGCCCTCGCCCGCGCGATTCCCGAGCTGGGACGTCGCCGGCACCAGCGCGCGGCACTCATGGTCCTGTCGGATGGCGCCGATACGGCCAGTGACAAGACCGTCTTCCAGCTCCGCGGCGATCTCCGGCGCAGCGACGCGTTCGTCTACGCCATTGCGATCGAAGGCGCCAACGACCGCGCCTCGACGCGCGTGAATCCCGACACGCTCCGCACGTTCACCGACGACACCGGCGGCTACACGGCGGTCGTCAAGGACACCGCGCAGCTCGGCGACGAGACCGCGCGGATCGCGAGGGAACTCAACGAGCAGTACCTGATTGGCTATGCTGCGCCGCGGGCGCCCGACGCCGGTTACCATTCCATCCGCGTGCGGCTCAAGCGCGAGGGCTATTTCGTACGCGCCCGGCGCGGCTACGTGGCCGTGCGCGAGTGACCGCGGGAGAGGTGCAGATGCCCCGACTCGTCGAATGCGTGCCGAACTTCTCCGAGGGCCGGGACCGGGCGGTCATCGACGCCCTCTCCCAGGTGGTCTCGGGAGTCTCCGGCGTGAAACTGCTCGACGTCGATCCCGGCGCGGACACCAACCGCACCGTCTTCACGTTCGTCGGCCCGCCGGAGGCCGTGAGCGAGGCCGCATTTCGCGCGGCGGCCCGGGCCGTGGAGGTGATCGACATGAGCCGGCACCGGGGGGCGCACCCCCGTATGGGGGCCATGGACGTCTGCCCGTTCGTGCCGGTGTCCGACATCACGATGGCCGAGTGCGCGGCGCTCGCGGCGGCGCTGGGTCGCCGCATCGGGGAGTCCCTGGGCGTGCCCGTGTATCTCTACGAGCACGCGGCGACCCGCGAGGAACGGCGCAGCCTGGCCACCATCCGAGCCGGTGAGTACGAGGGCCTGCCGCAGAAGCTGGCGGATCCGGCCTGGGTGCCCGATGCCGGCCCCGCCGTCTTCAACCCGCGATCGGGCGCGTTCGTCGTCGGCGCGCGCGAGTTCCTGCTGGCTTACAACGTGAACCTCAACACGCAGGATCAGCGGCTCGCCAACGACATCGCGCTCTCGATTCGCGAGACGGGACGCCTGCGGCGCGACGCGGCCGGCCGCGTCGTGGTCGACGAGCAGGGCCATCAGGTCCGCGTGCCCGGTCGCCTGCCGAAGGTGCGTGCCATCGGCTGGTACATCCACGAGTACCGCCAGGCGCAGGTGTCCATCAACCTCCTCGATTTCAAGACGACGCCGCTGCACGTCGTGTTCGAGACGGTTCGCGACGAAGCCGAGCAGCGGGGCCTGCTCGTGACCGGATCGGAGCTCGTCGGCCTGACGCCGCGCGAGCCCATCATCGAGGCGGGACGGTACTTCCTGCGCAAGCAGGGCAAGTCCGCGGGAATCCCCGAGGCCGACCTCGTCGAACTCGCGATTCGATCGCTCGGACTCCGCCAGGTGGCGCCGTTCGATCCCGACCAGAAGATCATCGAGTATCACTTTCGCGACGCGGGGCCGCTGGCCGCCCTCAGCGTCACGCGATTCGTCGACGAGGTGTCCAGCGAATCACCTGCCCCGGGCGGAGGATCGGTGGCGGCGCTGGCCGGGAGCCTGGCGGCGGCGCTGGCCGCGATGGTCGCCAACCTGACGGTGGGGAAGAAGGGCTACGAGCCGGCCTGGCAGCCTCTGGGCGCGCTCGCGGAGCGCGCCCAGGTGGTCAAGCAGCAACTCCTGGGCGCGGTCGATGCCGATACCGTGGCGTTCAACAAGGTGATGGATGCCACGCGGATGCCCAAGGCCACGCCGGGGCAGCAGCAGGAGCGGAAAGCGGCCCTCGAGGCGGCTTCGCAGGGAGCGGCGCAGGTGCCGCTCGACGTGGCGCAGGCCTGCGCAGAGGCGGCGGCGCTCGCCCGGGACGCGGCGGCCTCCGGTAACCGGAACTCCGCCTCCGACGCGGGCGTGGCGGCCACGCTCGCCAAGGCGGGCGCAGAGGGAGCAGCCCTGAACGTGTTGATCAACCTCGCGGCGATCGAGGACCCCGGGTTCCGTCAGCGTGCGGAACAGGGGGCCGCCGACGCGGTGGCCCGCGCGCGCCAGCGGTGCGAGGAGACACTGGCGCTCGTCCACGGCCACCTGCCCGTGCGCGCGGGGTGGCTGCCGCCGGTCTCCTGAGGCCGCCGGCTCCGGCATCCAGACGAGGGCCCCGTGACTCCAGATCCCGTCCGCTTCCAACGCACGTTTCTGCTGCTGATGGTCCTGACGATCACCGCCGTGTTCGTCTGGATGATTCGCGGCTTCTTCATGACCATCCTGCTGGCCGCGATCTTCAGCGGGGTCTGCCATCCCGTGTTCGCGTGGCTGCGGGCCAGGTTCAGGGGCCGGGCGGCGGCCGCCGCGGCCGTCACCGTGCTCCTGTTCCTGGTCGTGGTGCTGGCGCCGCTCCTGACGCTCGCCGGGCTCGTCGCCGGCCAGGCGCTGCTCGTGAGCCAGAACATCCAGCCGCGCGTCCAGGAGATCATCGCCGAGCCGATGCTCCTCGACGAGACCCTCCGACATCTGCCGTTCTACGAGCAGCTCCTGCCCTACAAGGGCCAGATTCTCCAGAAGACCGCCAACGTCGTGGAGTCACTCGGCTCGTGGCTGTTCCAGGCACTGTCGGGGACGATCGGCGGCACCGTGGTACTGCTGCTCCAGTTCTTCATCTTCCTCTACACGATGTTCTTCCTGCTCAAGGACGGACAGGCGATGCTGGCACGGGCGCTCACATTCGTCCCCCTGCCTCCCGATCACCAGCGCAAGATGGTCGACCGGTTCGTGTCGGTGACGCGGGCCACCCTGAGGGGCACGCTCCTGATCGGGACGTTGCAGGGCACCCTGTCGGGCCTCGCGTTCTGGGCCATCGGCATTCCCGGCGCCTTGTTCTGGGGGACCGTGATGATCGTGCTCTCGATCGTCCCGGGCATCGGCGGCGCCCTTGTCTGGGCCCCGGCGGCGGTCTACCTGCTCGCAGCCGGGTCGGTGGGTCGGGCGGTCTTCCTGATCGTCTTCTGCGGGTTCGTCGTCGGCCTCGTCGACAACCTCCTGCGGCCACGCCTGGTCGGGCGCGACACGCAGCTCGGGGAGCTCTTCGTGTTCTTCTCGACCATGGGCGGCATCCTGATGTTCGGTGCCATGGGCTTCATCATCGGCCCGATCGTCGCGGCGCTGTTCGTCACGGCCTGGGACATCTACGGGGAGACGTTCCGCGAGCAGCTCGTGCGATGAGCGGGAACTGTCACCCGTCGCCCGTCGACGTCGAGAGGAACCGCGTGATGTCCTCGACGTCGTGCGTGAGCGGTGCCGGGGGGAGCGCGGCCAGGAATCGTCGGCCGTAGGCCTTCGTGCGCAGGCGTGGATCCAGGATGGCCAGGACGCCGCGGTCCGTCCGGTGGCGGAGCAGGCGGCCGACC
>CAYLZN010000064.1:0-22218 GCA_964387935.1 uncultured Vicinamibacteraceae bacterium
ATGCCCCCCAGCTGATCACACCTGGACATCCCGAGCAATAGTCAGTCGTGCACCCGGCCGGGTCCGCCTCGACCTGGCCGAAGTCCGGGTTCACCGTGCCAGTGAGCGTGACCGCCGGCGTCACCGCGTACTTGAAGTCGAGGCCGGCGTGTCCCCCGGGATCGGTACCCTCGACGAGTGGGTTTCCGGCAGTGGTCGGCTGGGTCTCGACGTTGGCCACCGCGTACGGCACGAGCTCGAGGCGGTTGGGCGAACCCTGCAGCGACAGCCCCGACAGGTGGCCGAACGACGACACGAACCCCTGGGCACTCCGGGGCAGGAGAGGCCAGGTCGAGGTCTCGTTCAGCCTGGCGACCTGGCGGATGACGGCGAACCCGAATGCGCCCGTCCCGGCTTCGTCTGCGGCGCCGTAGCGGAGCTGCGAGAGCGGGATTCGGAACTCCGCCGCCCACCCGTCCGTCCGGCGCGACACGGCCACGTCCCACACCGCATCCCACGCGTCGTCATTGCTCGTGTCATTGAACCAGTAGCGGTCCAGGCGCACGCCGGCCGGGTTCACCGAGAACTCGAAGGCGGTCCGGTTGTCGTTGAAGGAATCCACGAGCACGCGGATCCAGTCCGAGGGGGAGTGCGTGTCACGGCGCGTCAGCAGCCCCACGATGCGCGCGGGCTCCGGGTCGAGCGCCCGGACGGCGACGTACAAGGCCCGCTCGTCGAACGCCACCCTGACCTCGGTCTCCAGCGTGGCCGCGGCACCCTCCTCGGGCTCGCGCTGCTTGAAGCCGGTGATGACCGGCACCGACCGCCACGCGTCATCGTCGAGCTGGCCGTCGAGCGTGATGTCGCCAGAGGTGGTCACCGGCATGGCGAGGGCGGCAGGCCCGTTGGCCTCCGACCGAGGCGGGTTCGCCCTGGGGAGCGCGATCGCATCAGCGGCCAGGAAGAGCGACAGGCTGCCGATCGCCACGGCGGGCACGAGGTGCCGGCCGACCGCGCCCGGCGGAGTGGGTTGAAGAGAGCAGCGCATCACGCCTCCGTTGCCGATTGGACGGAAGCGGGGTGGGCAGGGTTGCCTTCAGGGTTTCGTGGCAGGGACCTCGGGGGGTCTGGACTCGCCGGTCTTCTCGAGGCGATAGCGCGCCACGCGTGCGGCGGCATCGGCCCGGCGCATGTCGATGCGGCCTACCACGAACGCGCCTTCCTCGATGGACACGGCCGGGGCCGCGAGGTCGGCTTCGACGCGCGCGCCGCGCCCGACTTCGATGAGGGCCGTCGCGGCCACGTCGCCATGCACGGCGCCTTCGATGATCACGACGCGGGCGAACACGCGACCTCGGACGGAGCCGGCGGCCCCGATCGTGACGGCATGTTCAGGAGCGTCGAGACTGCCGGTCAGCCGGCCGTCGAGGATGACGTCCTCCCCGGTGACCAGGTCACCGTCGATGACGAGACCGGGACCGAGCCGCCCGGGAGCACGGGAGCCAGCCAGGGTCACGTGTCCCGCTGAGGATAGGATAGGTGCAGGGATCAATGGCTTCATGAAGGACCTTGATGACCTCGCGGGGCCGACGGCCTGGCACCGCCGCACCTGGGCGCGCTGGGCGGGCTGGCTCCTCGTCATTGTCGCATTGACGGTGCTCCCGCTGTCCGACTTTCGTGGCCATGCCCATTGGGACAAGGTCATGTGGATTCCGTTCAGGGGCCCATACGTCAAGCCGCTCGATGTGCTGCTCAACGTCGGGCTCTTCGTCCCGTTTGGCGCGTGGTGGCCACCGCGCCGCCCCGGGCGGCCCCGCCGCCATCTGCTCCTCGTGCTCGCGTCAGCGGCGCTGTTGTCGTGCCTGGCCGAGCTCTGGCAGGTCTTCGGCCACAATCGCTTCCCGTCCGCGACGGACCTGGTCTGCAACGTCGCGGGGGCGGCCGTCGGCGTGCGGCTGGCTCAGGCGTCGTGGGCGTCGAGGGCACGCCGGATGGCGTCGAAGTCGTTCGGCACGAGCACCGGAGCGTTGGCGTAGCGCGACGCCAACGGCAGCGCCTGTTCGTGGTAGCGCTGCTTGAATTCGGGGAACTTGAGGCCGTTTGCGGTCGAGATGACGATCGTCCGATCCTGCCTCCGGATGTCGCCGCGCTCCACGAGCTTGATCAGCACCGCGAGCGCCACGCCCGTGTGCGGGCAGTTGAACATGCCCGTCCGATCTGCCCTGGCGGCGGCGTTCGCGAGCTCTTCCTCGGTGGCCTGCTCCACGATGCCCTCGTACTTCTCGAGCGCGCGGACCGCCTTGTCGAAGGACACCGGGTTGCCGATCTGGATCGCGCTCGCCAGCGTCGGCTCGGCCTGCACCGCGCGGAACTCCCACTTGTTCTTGTACGCGAGGTACAGCGGGTTCGCCCGGGCCGCCTGCGCGACGACGATGCGCGGACGTTTCACGGTGAGGCCGAGGGCCTCCATCATGTCGAAGCCGGCGCCGAGCGCGCTCACGTTGCCGAGATTCCCGCCGGGAATGATGATGACGTCGGGGACCTCCCAGTCCCACTGCTGCACGATCTCGATGGCCACCGTCTTCTGGCCTTCGAGGCGCAGCGAGTTCATCGAATTGGCGAGGTAGACACCCTCCTCCTGCACGAGCCGCTGCACCAGGGCCATGCAGCCGTCGAAATCGGTGTCCACCGACAGCACCAGGGCTCCGTTGGCGAGCGGCTGCACGAGCTGCGCCGTCGAGACCTTGCCACGCGGCAGGATGACGATCGCGGGGATGGCGGCCGCGGATGCGTAGGCCGCGAGGGCTGCGGACGTATCGCCCGTCGAGGCGCACGCGATGGCACGAATCGGTTGCCCGTCGGCCATCATCTGCCTGACGACGGAGACGAGCACCGTCATGCCGAGGTCCTTGAAGGACCCGGTGTGCGAGTTGCCGCACTGCTTGATCCACAGGTCCTCGACACCGATCTCGCGGCCAAAGCGCTCGGCCCAGAGCAGGTTCGTGCCCCCCTCATCCATCGACACGATGCACTCGTCGCGCATGCCAGGGCAGACCCACTCCTTCTTGCCCCACACCGCCGACCCGTAGGGCCACTGGGTCCGCTTGTAGCGCTCGTCGAAGAGCCGCATCCACGCGGCCGGGGAGCGATCCCGCAGCGCGTCCAGGTCGTGCACGACCTCGAGGAGATGACCGCAACGCGGACAGGTGTAGAGCGGCCGATCGAAGGGATGCTCGCCGGGACAGCCGGCGATACAGCGGAAGGCAGCGTGATAGGCCATGGCGGTCCCAATTGTAGACCTCTCGCCCGAGGCGCGTTCTGGTCCCGCCATGCCCAGCGAGACACCACGAAGAGTGCGAGTGCGTTTACAAAGCTGTAAGCCGTGCTGCCACCGACGGCGCCGGAACGGGCAGCCGGGGTTCCAGAAGGCGTCCGGCGACCTTGGCCCTGCGCTTGCACAACCCTGGTCACCGGAACGAGTCCGGCAGGTCTCCGTGGCCTGCGCTGACCTCGACCGGCACGACGGCGATGCGACCCACGGCTGAACACGCGCAGGACACCCCCGACGGCGCGCCGTTTCACGACGGGCTCGGCGACCGCCGGCTGGTGATCGACCCGGACACGCGCGAGGTGCTCGAGCACCTCGATCTCGTGCCGGAGCTGGGTGCGCAGGAGCGGGCCATCCGCGAGCGTGTCGAGCGCCTCAGCAACTTCCGGAACGTCCGGTTCCCACGTCTCCATCAGGTGCTGTCGGAGAAGGTCGGGCAGTCCACGATCGTGTCGGTGGTCGCGGAGCACGCGCCCGGCCAGCGCTTCTCCGACTTGCTCGCCTACGTCGATCGTCATCCAACCCTGGTGTTCGACGTCAACGCGGTGCTGCAGGTCGCGCGCGAGGTGCTGCCGGCGCTCGCCGTGCTCCACGACTCGCGCGGCGTGACGCACGGCGCGCTCGGTCTCGAGCGCCTCGTGCTTTCTCCGCACGGTCGCGTCGGCATCGTGGACTACGCGCTCGGAGCGGCGCTGACGAAGCTGCAGTTCCCGCGGACGCGTTTGTGGCGGGACTTCCGCATCGCCATGCCGCCTTCGGCCGGCATTCCACGCTTCGATGCGCGCGCCGACGTGGCGGGGATCGCCCTGGCGCTGCTGGCGCTCCTCGCCGGGAGACCCCTGGCCGGCGGAGAGTTCCCGAATGCGGTGCGCTCCCTGCTCGATTCGGCCGTGGAGCGTCTGCCCAACGGCACCGTGCGGCAGCTCTCGACGTCGCTCAAGGGCTGGTTCGAGCGGGCCCTGCCGATCGAGAGCCGAAAGCCCTACGGCTCCGCGCAGGAAGCTCAGCTCGGCCTGGAGGACGCCCTCAAGAGGGAGTCGTCCTACTCCCCGTCATCAGGCGCGCTCAAGTCCTTCCTGCAGCGCTACGAATCGAGCAAGCCACGTAAGGGCGTCGCACAGGGCCAGCGGCCGGCGTCAGCCGCGCAGTCAGAAGGTGAGGGCACGGCAGCACTCCCGGCGGCGACGGTCCCCGCCGAGCCGGCCTCCCGGCCGGGGCGTCGCCGACGCCTGACGCCTGAGGAGGAATCGGCGGAAGAGATTCGCGCCATGGAAGCCGAACTCGCGCGCCTCGCGCGCGAGGAGGCGGCCAGCGCCGCTGTGGCTCCGCCCGAGCCGCCTGCGACCCTGGAGGCCGCACTGGACTCGCCGGCATCGCCCCGCGCGGACGAGCAGCCGCCCGCAGCGTCCGACGAGGCACCGTCGCCCATCGCTGCGGTGGCAGCGCCGCCGCCGGTGACCGAACCCGCTGCCGCACCCGTCGGCGGTGAGGCTCCCCCAGCATCGGAGTTCGTGACCCTCGAGGACCAGATCGAGGCCGAAATCGAAGCCGGGATCGAGGTGGAGATCGTCTCGCTCGGCAAGGAGCTGCCGAAGGTCGACATCGCGGCGCTCGCCAACGATGCGTTGAGCATCGTCGTGGCGGCAGACGCCAGGTCGGCCCCCGCAGCCGCGGCTGAGGACGAGGAGATTCGGTCTATCGAGGCCCTGCTTCGCGACCTCGACACGAGCACGCCGCCCGTCGAGCCGCCACGAGCCGACGAAGTCGCCGACCAGGTCGCCGCCGAGCAGGTCACCGGGCCCGGGTGGATGCTGACGCCACCGCCGGACGGCCCGACTGCGATCGACCTAGCTGCGGACCTCGCGAGTGACGAGACTCCTGTCGTGCGAGACGAGCGGACACCGCCGCTCGATTTCGACGCCGCGCCGGTTCCGGACTACGTGGTGCGCCTGTTCCGGGCGGGCGCCGTGACTGCCCACCTCGTGGCGGGCGCGACGAGGGTGCCGCGCCCGGACGTGTACCGCCTGCAGATGTTCGCCGCCGTCGCCCCGTCCACCGGCCGTGAGGTCCTCGAAGCGGCCAGCGCGTGCCTGCCGACGCGGGCCCACCGGAGCGCGCCGGCGGCCCTGCCGGAGCACGCGACGCCGGTGGAGGCCACGCTGGCGACGCGACAGGCGGGCGTGCTCGAGGTGGCTGCGCACGCGCTCCGATCCAAGCACGATGGTTCGCTGCTTCGGCTCGTGGCGGCCGGTGCCACCGCCCGACCGCAGCGGCACGCGGTCGCGAGCCTGCCGGCCGAGGCCCTGCCCGTCGCCGCGTCGCTGGTGAAGGTGGCAGAGCCCGCCCTGCTCCGCGCGATCGCCGCTGCACAACACGAAGGGGCTTCCTCACTCCTGCGCCTGGTGCAGCCGCCAGTGGCGCCTTCGCCCGCGGAGGAGCCGCCCCCGGCGGTGGCGGTCGAAGCCCCGGTCGAGGCGATGGCGCCTTCGACTCCCGCAGAGGCCGCCGCACCGCAGTTGTCGACGGCGCGGGACGTCACAGCCGCCCTCGAGGCCGAACTCGAGCGACTGCTCGCGCAAACCGGGCTCGATCAGAGTCTCGACGCCTCGCCGATCGATGTGCAGGCTGTCGACGAACCTGTCGGACCGCCCGCTCCGGAGGTTGCACCGCTCGCCGAGCGTCGATCCACGCCGGTCGTCGAGGAACCGCCGGCCGTCCAGGAGGCGCCAGCAGCCGACCTGGTGCCCCCCGCCGATGCGGCTCCCGCCGCCCCGGCTCTCGAGGCGGACAGCGCCGTGGCACCTGCCTCGCGGAAGCGCTCTCGGGGCGGCCGCCGCAAATCGCGACCCAGTCCCACGCCTGCACCGCCCGCGGTGGTTCCGTTCGAGCGACCGGAGCCGGCGCCTGAACCGGCGCCCCGCATCGCTCCGCGTGCCGAGCCTGTGGCGCCCGCCAGCGCGCCGGCGTTCTTCGAGCGGCCAGCCGCGTCGGCCGCGCCACCGCGCCCGGTGGAGCCCCTGCCGTTCGCTCCCGCTGCGGCCGCGGCATTTGCCGAGCCCGGGATGCCCGCGGTGGCCCGCGTCCGCTCACTCCCGGAGGACCCCTGGAAGGTCGAGGCTGAAGCCGCGAAGGTCCCGCAGGTCATCCCGTTCACCCCGCGGGCCGTTGAGTCACCGGAACCGTCGGTCGGCCGTGTCGCCCGATCCGATGACGGGAGGAGCCGCGAGGGCAAGGTTGAAGAGGCCACCGCGCCGGCCACGGAGTCCGTCGCACGACCGGCAGCGACCATCCGCTCGTTCGGCACGGAACGGCGCGCCTCCGACGTTCCGTCGGAGCCGGCGTCGCCGCCAACCGTGGCAGTCGAGGAGGGAAACGCGCGAGGCTGGCGCATCCACTGGCGCCGCACCGCGGCCGCGTCGTTCGTCGTGATCCTGCTCGAAGGTGTGGCGTTCGCCACCGCCTACTGGCTCGTGAAGCCCAGCGAGATGGGCACGCTGCTCGTCGAGACGTTGCGGCCTGGGGTGGAAGTCCTCGTGGACGGCCGGTCCAGCGGGCGCACGCCGGTGACCACGCAACTCAAGCCAGGGCGACACACGCTGGAACTGCGGGTCGATGGCGCGAGCAAGGTCATCCCGGTCGAGATCTCCCCTGGCGTCCAGACGACGCAGCAGGTCAAGTGGCCGGCCGCGAGTCGCCTCGGACGGCTCAAGGTGACGACGACCCCACCCGGCGCCCGCATTCTGGTGGACGGGCAGTACCGCGGGGCGTCACCGGTCGTCCTGGACGACGTCCCGGTCGGACCGCACGCGATCGTCGCCGAGTCCTCGTCCGGTACGGTCAGGAGCAAGGTCGACGTCGGCGACAACGAACTGGCCGAACTGGACCTGGGGATCTTCTCGGGCTGGCTCACCGTCTTCGCGCCCGTCGAGGTCCGCATCTTCGAAAGCGGGAAGCTGCTGGGGACGAGCCTCGACGGCAAGCTGCTCGTGCCACCGGGGACCCACGAGATCGAGCTCGTGAACACGAGACTCGGCTATCGCGAGACCCGCACGGTGGACATCGAGCCGGGCAAGCACACGCCGCTCTCGGTGACCGGACCGAGCGGATCGATCGTGATCGATGCGCCCGACGGGACCGAGGTCCTGGTCGATGGTCAGCCGGCCGGCACGACGCCGCTCGAGAGCATCAAGGCGCCGATCGGCACGCGTGAAGTCGTGCTGAAGCACCCGGCGCTCGGCCAGCGCCGGATGACGGTGACGGTTCGGGCCGATGCGCCTTCGCGGCTCAGTCTCCTCGCCCCGCAATAGCCGGTCAGTCGGTCAGTCCAGGTCGCGCAGTTCTTCTTCGAGCCGTGCCGCGTAGGCATCGCCGCTGGGCGTGCGGGCGGCAGGTTCCGCCGCCGGGACGGCGGCCCCCTGGCGTGCCGCGCGTCGCACCCACATTGTCACGGCAGCGCCGCTCAGGACGAGCGCGACGGGCGGCAGCACGTAGAGCATCAACTTGTAGCCACGCGCGGGCGGTTCGACCAGGATGCGCTCGCCAAACTGCACCACGTAGTCGTCGAGGATCTGCTGTGGGTTCTCCCCTCGGCCGAGGCGTCGCCGCAGATCCTGCCGCACTTCGTCGGCCGCGGGCGACTGGTGCACCGAGACCTGCTGCGACCAGCAGCATGGGGCAACGAGCTTCGTCTCGAGCGTTCGTGCCTCCTTCTCCAGTTCCGGGGGCAGGGGCGCGACGACGGTCGCCGACGCGAGCGCAAGGACGAACGTGAGTGGCAGCAGCACGAGGGCCTCCTGTGAACAGCCGGGATTCTGGTACTCAGTCCCCGGCGCTCTCGTTCTTCGTTCTGGCCGACTTGCGCGCGCGGGGTGGCCGCGAGGCCGAGGGGCCCGGCGCCTTGCCGGTCGTCGACGTCGCGCGCTTCCTCGCGGGCGGTCTCGCGGTTGCGTCTCTCGTCCGCCGCCGCCGTGAGCCTGAGGTCGCCGTCGCAGGCGTTCCCCCGGAATGCGGGTCTGGCGCGTGGGCCGCCCTCTCGGCGCTGGGGCCAGGATCGCCATCCATCGTGCCGGTCGGGAGGGCCGTCGTGTCTGCTACCGCGTGACCGTCGGGGATCTCGAATGCCGCACCGATGGCCGCATTGCCGGCCCCGGCTGGCGCATCGTGTGACGGGGCCGCGTCCTGCGCCTCAGTGGCCACGGGGAGCGCCTCGACCACGTCCGCCGGGCGCTGCAGCGCGGCACCAGGCCAGACCCGGACAATGCCCTGCCGGTCGCGCTCGACGCGAACGACACCTTCGCGCTGGCAGTAGCGGAGCGCCTCGATGACCGTGGCGAACCCGTAGCGACGCTCGTCGAACTGGCCGTCCACGACCTTGATCAGTTGCTTGACCTGCCGGACGTACAGCGGCCACCGAGAGACGGTGGCGCGGGTGAGGGCGGACTGGATGACGGCGACCACGTCCCCTTGGGGGTGCAGGTCGCCCGAGATCGCCGGCTCCGCAGCCGACTCCTCCGCGGGTGCGGCGCCTTCCTCGCGAGGGGTGGCGGCTGGCTGGGAGGGCTGCGACACGACCTGCAAGGCCAGTGGCGCATGCGAACCCGCGGACGCGGCACCGCCGTCACCACCCTCCCGCAGCTCGACGTGGAAGCTGCGCTCGCTGCCTTTCAGCGTGACGAAGCCGGCCTTGGCGAGCTTCTGGATGAAGTCCCTGAAGCTGCCGGCGCCGTACTCACGCTCGGAGAAGGCAGAGTCCAGTTGCAGCAGCGTGCTCTTCAGCAGGCCGAGCTGCGGCACGACCTCGCGGTCGGCCAGCAGCTTGAGGGCGCGTCGAACGAGCGGCATGGCCTGCGAGAGATTCGTCTCACCGCCGGAGCGCGCCCGATCCTGGCCGCGCCCGCGGCCCACGATGTTCTCGTAGGCGATGAACTCGGTGCAGTTCTTCTGCATGACCACGCTGGTGAACGCGCGGCCGCCGACGACGAACACCTTGCGGTCGTACTGCTTCAGCTTTTCGACGAGGCTGATGAAGTCGCTGTCGCCACTGACGATGACGAAGCTGTTGATATGGCTGTGGGTGAACGCCATTTCGAGGGCGTCGAGGGCGAGATTGATGTCGGCGCCGTTCTTGTCGCCGCCCGGGGTCAGGTTGCGCTGCACCATGTGCACCGCGTGCTGTGACATGGCCCGGCCGTAGTCCCCGGCACGCGTCCAGTCCCCGTAGGCGACCTTGGTGACGACCTCGCCGCGTTCCTTGATGGCTTCGAGGACGGCGCCCATGTCGAAATAGCTGCTCAGCGTGTTCTTGACGCCGATCTCGATGTTGTCGAAATCGACGAACACGGCGATCTTCAAACGGTCTTCGCTCAAGTGACTCTTCCTTCTGTGGTAAGGGCGTCGATGCGGCGGGCGGGCCAGTAGGACCAGGCGTGGCGGAGACGCGGCGGGCAGTGCCGCCGTAGCGCGGATCACGGTGAGCAGCGCAGGCACCTGGACTCGCACGCGGGTCCGGGGCAGGGGCCACGGCGGGCTGAGGGCCGGCCGTTCGCACGGACGCCTGCCCGGGGTCAGCCGGGCGGGTCCATGCGTCAGAGTAGCGGTCGCATGCCGCGGGCGTCAAGGCGGCCTGCCGGAACGACCTGCCGGGTAGGCGACTCATCTGCGCGGTGACCGCCGGCGCTGGCGATCGCGGGCACCGCTCAAACCAGCACGTCGAGGTGCGTGCCGCGGATGCCGTCGGGGTGTGGCGCGGGGCGGCCCGAGGAGGCGGGAGCCGGGAGAGCTCCAGGGCGTGGCGCCTTGCGCCGCGGGAGGCGACGCCGGGAATCCCTGGCCCTCTCGAGCGCCTCGTAGTGGGAGGATTCCGACGGGCGGTCGCTCTGCGAGCCGACGTGCACGATGGGCGGGCTCTGGCGGTCCTCGACCACGTCGAATCTCCTCGTTCAGGAAATCGGCGGCTCCGCGGAAGGCTGCAACGCCGCGACCCGCCAGTCGAGGTCATGCGGCATGTCCGCTCGCGGGGCGCGGAGGTACGCGAACGGCGTGGCCCCGAGGAGGTTCGAGACGCGGGACATGTAGATGTCGGCGTAGTTCTCCACCTGACCGGCCAGGTGGCTCGGATCGTTGCCCGCCCGCATCAGCGGACCCCAGGTGTCGTTGTACAGCGAGCCGAGCTGCGCGGCGAGTGGGGCGATCTCGGCATCGAGTCTCTCCCCCTGTGCACGCAGCCCGGCAAGTTGCGCGTCGCGGACGGCTGCCCCAGGCGGCGCGTACCCCCGTGCCTGCCGCTGCTGTCGGAGCCGACCCAGCGCCAGTTCCTGCTCCAGGGACGTCTTCTCGGCCATGAGCGCGTCGAGCCGCACCTGCGCCGCCCGCTGCGCGTGCATCGCGGCCACCTCGTCCTCGAGTTCCCGCACGATCAGCGCCGTCCGCCACCGGCGCACGTCCTTCGTCACCCGGACGTCCGTGTAGAGATGGTCCCCCACATAGAGGATCTCCGCTCCGGAGGCGCCCAGGTACTGTTCCACGAGCCCGGCGTTGCCGCCCAGGTACAGGCCAGGTCCCGTCGGTCCCGACACGCAGGCGCGAAGCAGGCCGTCCTCGTTGACCAGGGTGAACAGCGGCCCTCGAGCCGTGAAGAAGTCCGGCTTGCGCGCGGCCACGATCGTCAGGTCGAAGAGATCGCGCCACGTGGTGCCCGCCGGCAGAAAGCGGTCGAAGCAGAAGTGCATCATCGCCTTCGTGTACGACCACTCGGAGTTGGTCACGAGCAGGAGTCGCTTGCCGGCCTCCTTCTGGTCCAGCAGCGTCAGGGGAGTCTCCGGATCGATCTCCACGTATCCCTCTGGGCTGGCCACGATCTCGGCCTTCAGGCGTCCTTCGGCGTGGGTCTCGTCGAGCGCCCGACGGATATGGTGCCACAGCTCCGCATACCCCATCACCCCCGGGAGCTGTCGCGCGTCCAGCCGGTCCACGAGCTGGGCGTACATGCTGGCCTCGGAGAGTGAGAAGAACGTGTTCAGGAAGACCCACCGCGGCCACGCCAGATCGACCAGCGTTGCTGCGTACGCCCGGCGCTGCTCCTCGAAGTCGACCCGGCGCTGCCCGTGGAAGGCCCGCTTCACGTAGCCGAACCGGTCGGCCTTGACGATGTTGCCCAGTTCGGTGTCGATGACGAGGCCGCGCATCGCGAACGACGGCGAAAACGGCAGGTCGGCGACCGGCCACCCGTCCTCCGCCAGACGCTGCTGAAGGTAGTCGTAGGCCCGTTGCTCCCAGGCGGCGACGTTGTAGTGGACCAGGGTATAGTCCATGTCGTAGCCGATGGCCTTGATCGCGCGCAGGTTCAGCGTGCGATTGAGATAGATCCCCCGTCCGGCCGTCGTCGTTGCCGCGTGCATGTGCCCATGCTCCGTCAGGACCGCGCGATGGTGCAAGAGCGCCGCGCGGGCTGCCGGATAATGGGACCATGATGCCGCAGTCAGGCCGGCCCATCGTCCTGTTCGACGGCGACTGCGCGTTGTGCCACCGGTCGGTGCGCTTCATCGCGCGGCACGACCGCCGGCGGCACTTCCTCTTTGCGCCGCTGACGAGTCCCGCCGCCGAGGCGCGGCTTGCCCATGCGCCGTCCGAGGCGCGACGCGGGTCCACCGTCGTGCTGGTCGAGACGGACGGACGGATCAGCACGAGGTCCACGGCGGCCCTTCGTATCGCGGCACGACTCGACTGCCCGTGGAACCTGCTCGCAGCGCTTCGAGTGGTGCCCCGACCTGTGCGGGATGCCGTCTACGATGCCGTAGCGCGGCGCCGAGCCCGGTGGTTCGGAGAGGCCGCGTTCTGCGACCTCGAGCAGGACCTCGAGGATCGAGTCGTGAAGTAGGCGAGCCGCGACGTCACGCAAACAGCGAGGCCAGATCGCGCGGCGACAGGGGCGCGGGGTCCCCGGTCAGGCCGCAGGCGGCCGCAGCCAGGCCCAGGACCTCGCCCGAGGGCCGACCGGCCGCACGCAAGTCACGTACCCCGGTGTCACGATTGGATTTCGACAACTTCTCGCCGGTCGGACCCGCGAGCAGGCCGTGGTGGACGAACACCGGCAAGCGGTCGCGCCCGAGCAGTCGGGCCACTCGCAACTGACGGCCCGTCGAGGCCAGCAGATCCTCGCCTCGGATCACGAGGTCCACGCCGTGCCGCAGGTCGTCCACGACGACGGCGAACTGGTACGTCCAATACCCGTGGCGGTCCTGAACGAGCAGATCGCCACACTGCGCGTCGGGATCCTGTGCCTGTGGGCCGAGCCTGGCGTCGTCGAACGATTCGAGCCCTGGTTCCACGACCATGCGAAGTCCGCGGCCGGGGCCGGGAGGGAGCCCGCGCTGACGACACCGTCCCGAGTAGCGGGTTTCCAGGCCATCGGCTGTCGGGTTCGTGTCGGCGATCTGCTTTCGCGAGCACTCGCACGCGTAGACGTGAGCGCGCTGCCGCAACCGCTCGAGAGCCTCGGCGTACACGTGAGGCACGTTGCTTTGCCGGTATGGAGATGACCCGCCGCGCAGGCTGGCCGGGTCGCCGATGTCGGGCTCGAGCCCCAGCCACTCCAGGTCCTCGAGGATCGCGGCCTCGTACTCCGGCCGGCAGCGCGCGCGATCGTGGTCTTCGACTCGCAGCAGGACGCGACCGCCGAGCGCCCGGGCGAGACCCCAGACGTAGATCGCGTTCACGACGTGACCGAGGTGCAGGAAGCCCGTGGGCGAGGGTGCGAAGCGGGTGAGCGGGCGAGACGGCAGGCGGTCTGCGAGCGCTCGGAGGGCGGGAGCTGCGGGAACGAGAGGCGCCGGCATGCCCGTCGGTCAGGGGTCCTCACCGGGGCCCACGCCGGAGCCCTCGATGATCTGTTGCAGTTCACTGGCTACGCCTTCGAGTGCCGCGGTGTCGGCCCACAGGCGCTGAACCTCCCGCGCGGCTGCGCGAGCCTCGGCGCCGGCCCCGGCGTCTCTCGCGGCCCGCGCCAGGCCAAGCCACGCGCGGGTCCGTCCGGGCGATTGCTGCACGACGCGCGCATACCGCTGGCGCGCGTCGTCGAAACGGTGGATCTGCAGCCACAGATCCCCAGCCAGTTCGTCGAACGGCAGGACGACATCCTCTCCGGAGCGGATCGCCAGGAGCCGGGCCTGGAGCTGGTCGCCATGCGCCAGCAGCAGCGTCAGCTCTTCCCGTTCTTCCTGGGCCCCAGCGATGGCGGCGAGCACGGACACGCGGCGCAGTTCGGCCCGGCTCCACGCGCCGGCGAGACTCGCCAGCGGAACGAGGCGCTCGGCGGACTCGCGGGCGATGGTCAGCGCGTCCTCGCGGCCGCCCGGCCAGGCGGCTCGGGCGGCCTGGACCCCGCGCAGGTACCAGTAGGCTTCGGCGTCCCTGGGCGACAACTGCTCGGGCACGAGGTTGGCGACCGGCGTCCACGAGCCCGTCAGCAGCGCCGCCAGCAGGGCCGCCTCAACGGCGGTGACCGGGGAGGACGCCGCGTCGGCCTGCCCCGGTCGCTCCAGCAACGGGCGGAGGCTCAACAGTGCCTCCTCGTAGCGGCCGGCGTGCAGCGCCTGGCGAATGGTATCGGCCGTGCGGTTTTCCTGACCGACGACCGCGACCGTCGCGAGCACGACGCCGCAGAGGGCCGAGTGGAGCGCACGGGTCACGCTCCGAGTATAGTGGCGTCATGGCCGTGGCAGACGAGCACGAACAGCGCGTGTACGACGTGCTGGCTGAACTCACGATTCCTTACCAGCGTTTCGAGCACCCGCCCGTGGCGACGGTCGAGGAAGCGGAGCAGTATTGGGCCGACGTGGACGCGACGCACTGCAAGAACCTCTTCCTGCGAAACAAGAAGGGCGACCGCCACTACCTGGTCGTGCTCCGATCCGACCGTCAGGCGGACCTGCGGTCCCTGGTGAAGACGATCGGCGACGACCGGCTCTCCTTTGGGTCACCCGAGCGCCTCATGACGCACCTGGGGCTGACGCCGGGTTCGGTCTCGCCGTTCGGCCTCATCAACGATCGCGGGCATCGCGTGCGGCTGATTCTCGATGCCGGGCTCCGGCAGGCCGAGTTCCTCGCATTCCACCCGAACGTGAACACCGCGACGATCCGGCTGTCGCGTGGGGACTTCGAGCGCTTCCTCGCGTGGTCGGGCCACCAGGCCCGGTGGATCGAGATCTGACGGTCAGCGCACAGCCGCCTGCTACCGGGCGAGCTGCGCGCGGATCGCGGCCGCCGTCGTCTCGGCGCGGTAGTCCACGAGGCGACGCGCGAGGGCGAGCGTCCGGTCGAGCGGCGCGAGCGGCACGCCGTTGATCGAGAACTTGCCAGCCGCCACGCGTTCCTTCATCCGGGCCAGTTCGGGGTCCACCAGCATCACCTGAATACTGATCCCGACATCGTCGTGATGACCCTCGTCGATCTCCTTCAGGCCCTGGCCTTCGAGCCATCGCGTGACGCCGGGATAATCGTAGTACTCGGGGACGTAGAGCATGCGCGGCGCGCCGTTCCAGCGGGCGTTCAGCGTCGTGGCCACCTCGCGCATGCCGTCCTGGTTCCCCCCGCTGTCTCCGAGCAGGACGATCGTCTTGAACCCGCCTGCGCGCAGGCTGCTGGCAATGTCCGTGAGGAGAGCCCGGAAGGTGTCGGCCGTCACGCTGATCGAACCCGGGTAACGCATGTGCCCGCCCGGGGGATCGATCGTGCCCTCCGGCACGAATGGGACGATCGGCGCCACGAGCGCGTCGCCGAGTTTTCGCGCGATGGCTTCCGTCGTCACGCGAAGGATGTAGTTGTGCTTGCCGAGCGCGAGGTAGGGGCCGTTCATCTCGATGCCGCCCGTTGCGACGATGACCGTGGTGCGACCTGCGGCGAGCGCATCGCGGATCTCGAGCCACGTGAGCTCCTCGAGAAACACCGAGTCGTGCGCGGCGATGGGGCGGGGCATGTCGGGCGGAGGCGAGGCCGCCGACGAGGAGGAGCCCGGCCGCACCGGCGGTGGCGGCTGCTGGGCGGCTGCCTGGCGGCTGCCTGCGAGGACGCCGGCGGCCGCCAGCGCCGCGACGATCGCGAGGGCCGAGATCGCCGGGTGAACGGACCAGCTTCGAATCGACATGCACGTCAGTATAGATTGCTTGCGTCGCGCGCCCCGATCGGCGCGCAGGCGTCTCCAGAGGATCCCATGACTGATGTCACAGCCGGGGCCGCGCCGTTCGATCCCGGGAGCACGGCGTGGATGCTCGTCAGTTCCGCGATGGTGCTCCTGATGGTGCCCGGGCTCGCCCTGTTCTACGGCGGGCTGGTCCGGCGGAAGAACGTGCTCACGACCATGCTCCACTCGTTCACCGCGATGGGGCTGGTGGGGGTGCAGTGGATCCTGATCGGCTACGCCCTGGCGTTCGGCACCAGCCAGGGCGGATTCATCGGCTGGGACCCCGCCCTGGTGGGCCTCATCGGCCTGCCCTTCACGAAGGACTACGCAGACAAGGCGATCCCGGAACTCGTGTTCGTGATGTTCCAGGGCAAGTTCGCGATCATCACCCCGGCCCTGATCAGCGGTGCGGTGGCCGAGCGGATGAAGTTCTCGTCGTTCGTCTGGTTCGTCCTCCTCTGGACGACGTTCGTCTACTGTCCGCTGGCGCACTGGGTGTGGGCGCCCGGCGGCTGGCTCTTCGAGTATGGCGTGCTCGATTTCGCCGGCGGCACCGTGGTGCACATCTCCTCGGGCGTCTCGGCGCTGGCGCTCGCGCTGCTCGTGGGCCGGCGCCGCGACTACCGGCCGGGGTGTGGCACCATACTGCCCCATAACCTCGTCCTGACGCTGCTCGGGGCAGGCCTGCTCTGGTTCGGGTGGTTCGGCTTCAATGCCGGCTCCGCCGTGGCCATCGAGCACCCCGTGGCAGGACACGTGGCGGGCCTGGCCTTCGCCACCACGCAGACGGCCGCGGCCGCGGGCGCCTTGACCTGGCTGCTGCTCGAGTGGCACCACCAGGGGCGCCCGACGAGCCTGGGCCTGGCCTCGGGCATCATCGCGGGGCTCGTCGCGATCACGCCTGCGGCGGGCCACGTCGTCCCGGCCGCCGCGCTGCTGTTCGGCGCGCTCGCCGCGCTCGCCTGCTACGGCGCCGTGCAGCTCAAGCACCGCTTCTCGTACGACGACTCACTGGATGCGTTCGGGGTCCACGGCGTAGGCGGGATGCTCGGCGCGCTGCTGACGGGCGTGTTCTGCTTCACCCCGGTGGCCGGCCTCGCGCTCGGTGGCGGCGTCACCCAGCTTGGCAAGCAGGCCCTGGGCGTCGGGGTGGCACTCGTGTTCGCGGTGGCGGGGACGCTGCTCATCGGGTCCCTCCTGCGCGCCACGCTCGGCCTGCGCGCCACCGACGAGCAGGAGCGCGACGGCCTCGACATCAGCGTGCACGGCGAGCGCGCGTATCACCAGGTCGTGTCGTCCTGACGGAGCCCGGCATGAAACTCATCACCGCAATCGTGCGTCCGGAGCGGCTCGAGGCCGTGCAGCACGAGCTGCAGTCAGTCCTCGACGAAGAAGATCACTACCGGCTGACCGTGGAGATGGTCGAAGGCCACGGCCGTCAGGAGGGCGAGGTCGAGATCTACCGGGGCCAGAGGTTCCGCGCCAATCTCGTGGAGAAGCTGAAGGTCACGCTCGGGGTGAACGAGGCCTACGTCGAGAAGGCGGTCGAGGCGATCATCCGCGGCGCCCGCACGGGTCAGGTGGGTGACGGGAAGATCTTCATCACGCCCCTGGACGACTGCGTGCGAATCCGGACCGGGGAACGGGGCGGCAGCGCGATCTGAATCGCACCCGGCACGTGGCACGTGGCACCCGGCACGACTGCCACACAGCTCTTGACGGATCAAGGCTTGTTCCTGACGGCCGCGTCAGGTGCGGCTGGCCACCTCGCGGCGCACTTCTTCCCCGATCTGCTGCACGCATTCGTCCAGCCGATCCCGCCGCGTCCGGAAGCACAGGACACAGACGCGTGCCAGGAACCGCCCGTCCACCCAGCACCCGGTGAGGAACACGCGCCCGCGATCCCGCACGCGGAGCAGGAGCGCCTGCGTTGCGTCGTTCTCGGCCGCCAGCGTCGATTCCGGCCAGGACAGGTGGAAGGCGAACAGCGACAGCTGCGGCGATGCGACCATCCTCACGCCTTCGACCTCCGCGACGGCCTCGGCGGCCTCGACGGCGAGCGTCCGCTTCTCCGCAATGGCCGCGCGCAGTCTCGCCGCGCCGTAGAGCTTCACGCAGAGCCACACGCGGAGCCCGGGGAAGGCCCGGGAGAGATCCGGGCCGTGCGCGCTCGGATCGTAGAACTCCTCGAGATCGGTCTGGGGGGGCAGGTACCCGGCCGAGTCCGGAATGCGGTGCGCCTCCTGCAGGGAAGTCCCGTCGCGGACCAGGAGCGCGCCGGTCCCGTACGGCAGGAACAGCCCCTTGTGCGGGTCGAGCGTCAGCGAGTCCGCACGCGACAGGCCCGCGAGCAGCGGGCGCAGCGAGGGCACGAGGTGGAAGAAGCCCCCGTAGGCGCCGTCCACGTGATGCCACAGGCCTTCCCGGGCGCACACGCCGGCGATCGCCTCCATCGGATCGACGGCTCCGGTGTTGGTCGTGCCAGCGGTGGACACGACCATGAACGGCTGGAGGCCGGCTCGTCGATCCCGCGCGATCGCGTCGTCAAGCGCGTCCACCCGCAGGCGGAAGTCGGCGTCCACCGGTAGCGCGCGGATGCGGTCCGGCATGACGCCTGCGAGCCGGGCCGACTTGAGCACGCAGTGATGCACCTGCGACGACGTGTAGAGGACGCCCGGGCGGATGTCGGGGCCGAGATGCCGCTCGCGGGCGCACACGATGGCGTTGAAGTTCGACATCGATCCGCCGGTCGTGTACAGGCCTCGTGTGGTGGTCGGGAACTGCATCCAGTCGCGCAGCCAGTCCAGCGTGTTGGCCTCGAGCTGGACCAGCGCGGGAGCGGGGTGGAAGATGCCGGTATAGCGATTCGTTCCGGCCGCGATGAAGTCGGCCAGGGCTGCCGGGAACAGGCCGCCGCCGGGGATGTAAGCCAGGTACCCCGGGCTGGGCGTGGTGTAACTGCGCGGGATCCACTCGCAGAACAGCGGCTCCAACAGGGCCTCGAGTTCAGCCGGTTCCTCCGGGACGGGCTCACGCAGCGCGCGACACAGGGCCTCGGCCTCGACATCGCCGCACACGGGCTGATCGGCGATCGTCGCCAGGTGCTCGACGACACGGCCCACCACCGCGTGCGCCATGTCGCGCATCACGTCGGGCGACAGCTCGAGATCTGCGGCGTCCATCAGGCTCGGGGCCCAAGGCTCGGGACTCAGGGCCCGAAAACTGGAAACTGGAAACTGGAAACTGAAAACTACTTCTCTATCTGCAAGAGCTCCACATCGAACACCAGCATGCCCTTCGGCGCGCCCGACTGGCCCTGGTAGGCGAGCTTCTCGGGTATCCAGAAGCGGGTCTTCTCGCCGGTGACCATCAGCTGCACGCCTTCCGTCCAGCCCTTGATCACCTGGTCGAGCCCGAAGGTGGCCGGCTTGCCGCGCGCCACCGAGCTGTCGAACATCTTCCCGTCCGTCGTCCATCCCGTGTAGTGCACGGTCACGCGGCTCCGTTCGGTCGGGTGCGTCGTCCCGGTGCCAGGCCGGACCACCTTGTAGGCGAGGCCGCTCTTCGTCTTCTGGGCGTCTGGCGGCGGGGCTGCGACGTCGGCAGGTGCCTGCGTCGGGTCGGCTTCGAACCCCACCAGCTCGATATCGAAGACCACCATGCCCTTGGGGCGACCCTCCATGCCGGCAAATGCGAGGTTCTCCGGGATCCAGAACCGGCGCTTCTCGCCGACGACCATGGCCTGCACGCCCTCGCTCATGCCTTTCATGATGCGGGTGAGCGCAAGCGTCGAGGGCTTGCCACGGGCAGCGGTGCTGTCGAACGCGCGTCCATCCGTGGTCCAGCCCGTGTAGTTCAAAGTGACCGTGTCATTCGGTCCCGGGCGACTGCCGCCCTCGGCCGGTTGCAGCACCTTGTAGGCCAGGCCGGAGGCAGTCTTCTGCGCGTCTGCCGGCGGCGCCGCCACGTCGGGCGGGGCCGGTGGCAGGGGGGGACGCGCCGCCGCGGCCGGTTGCGCGGGTGGCGTCGTCTGTGGAGCCGCGTGCGAGACGAGTTCAGCGAGGCCGAACGCGAGGGCAGCGATGAGAGCGAGACGGAACAGCGAGCGATGTGTAGACATGACGCGCCGATCCTCTTCTGATTCCCCGCCGGAATGCAACCGCCTCGTGGGTCGGCCCACTCGAACAGGGCCGGGGCAGTCACGCGCGCACTAGCGCAGGCGAACCCCTGGCACGTTCGTCCCCGCGCCCCAGGGGACGTCCCTGGGACTCCAGTAGATCGACTGCTCGACGACCAGGGGCACCGGGTCGTCACCGAGGCTCTCGACGAGCGCGCCGAATCTCCGGTTCCAGGACACGACCCCGAATCCCGCCTCGAGCGCGCCCACTGGCACGTTGAGCCGCCGGTGTGGGCCGACGGTCACGAACTTCTCGACCTCCCCCGGGTAGAGCGTGACACGGACCCGGGCCTCGCGATCGCTCGTGTTCATGATCAGGAGGTACGTCTCCGCGGCCCATCGCATGCCCACGATGCCGTCTGCGACCGCCCAGAGCGTTCCGGGTGTCGTGACGCCGGGCGAACTGTGCGCCTCGTACCAGGTCTCGCACGAGGGGCCCGGCCACCACATGCTGCGCTCGACGACGATGGGCACATCGTTGGTGGATTCCACGAGCGCCGCCAGGGCCGTGTTGGCCAGCGCGGGGTCCTCGACGTCCACCCAGATGGTGTAGCGGCTGCGGGCCGGAACCACGTGCTGCGTCGTCACCGGCGTTCCGTCTGGCAGGAAGTAGGACACCTTGACGGTGGCCTCCCGCGTCTCGGGGTTCGCGACGAGGATGAAGGTGTCGAAGAAGTCACCGGTGGCGCCATCGGCGAGGAACCACCGTGCGGCCGGCGCAGGCACGCCAACGCTGGCATGTCCCGCCGTGAACAACTGGTCGGGTCGGCTGAGATACATGGCTCGTTCGGCCACGATGGGGCGGCCGTTGAGCACACGGACGATTCCGGCGACATCGGTGTTGTCGAGGCCTGGAATCGTGTCGACCCAGACCGTGTCACGGCTCAACGGCGCGAGCGTGCGGCGCGCGACCACCGGAAGGCCGGCCGGGCGCAGGAACGTCATCTCGATCTCGGCGACCGCGTCGTTGGGGTTCTCGAGCAGGTAGAACAGGTCGAACCGCCAGTGCGTCGCGCCCTCCGCGAAGTACCACTCGAGCGAAGGCTCGTCGGCGGCGCCAGACGCGTGGGCGCCGAACCCGTCCAGCAGGTCCCACTGCAGGGTCCGACTTGCGACAAGGCGCACGTCGCTCTCGATCTGGATCGCGTACTCCGTCAGCCAGTTCCTCTCGGGGACCTCGACCGGCACATGGCTGAAGGCTCGCGCCGCCACCTGCTCGTATCGAGCGGTGGGCGCGCCGGTGGGGTGAAGGGCCCGGACGTTGGCGCTGGCGGCCGTGCCGGTCACGTTCAGCAGCGAGAGGGTCGTGGAGAAGAAGCTGGTGCTGGCGCCTTCGGCCAGGTGCAGCGTGAAGAACCCGCGAGGGTGAGTGCCGGCCAGGTACTCCCCGGCGTTGGTCCTGCCGTCGTGATCGGGGTCCCCTTCGCTGCCGTCGTCACCGGTGTCGAGCGCGGGGTCGAGACCGAACTGGCGCTCCCACGAGTCCAGCAGGCCGTCCATGTCCTTGTCGCGGGCGAACAGGAACACGTCGGGCTGTCCATTCCGATCCGACAGCACGAGGTCTGACGCCTCCGACAGGAAGACGACCTCGCGTCCCGTATCACTCACGGCGAACGCTGAACTCGGCCCGTTGGCCGGGGGGCCGAGTCCCTGGGACGAGCCCGCCGGGTCGTAGCGCTTCGCCACGCGTCCTATCCCGCCCCGCTCGAACGCGAGCACGTCGGGAACCTTGTTGCCATCGGGCAGCGGGACCCACGAGGTGAAGGCGACGAACGCGCCGTCTCCCGCGATGCCCACGCGCACCGCCGACAGCGCGCGAGCGTAGTCCGAGCCAGCAGCCACCGGAACCCACCCGACGACGGTGGTGCGCCGGAACTGGCGGTCGTGCAGAAAGACGAGGTCTCCGCCCAGGGACCCCAGGTTCGTCGCCCACGAGTGGAACGCCACGACGCGCCCGTCGGCGCTGATGGCGGCGACCCCGCTCATGTCGTTGCCGGGCGAACCGTCGGTGGCGACGCTGACGAGCGCCGTGTCAACCGCGCCCGGCTCATCGAACACTCCATCGGCGTCCAGGTCGCGATCGCGAACGAAGACGTCATAACAGTTGGACCCCGCGATGGGGTAGCTGCACGTGTTCGAGTCGCCGGGCACCAAGTTGGAGGCGCCCGAGGTGAACGCGACGTACCGGCCGTCCGCGCTCACGCTCGGCCGCAGGCTCTCACCGTTACCCTGGCCGCCGTCCGCGGCCACGCTGAGGCGTGTCGTCGTGCCCATGAGCCGGTCGTGGACAAAGACATCGGCCACGCCGTTCGTGTCGCCAGGGACGAGCGTGGTCGCCTCTGAACCGAAGACGACGAAGCGGCCGTCGGCGCTCAGGGTGGGTGGAAACGCGCCGCTGTCGTCGTCGCCCTGTGTGCCGTCGCTGGCGACGCTCACGCGAGTCGTTGCGACGGCCCCGGGTTCGTCGAGTTCGCCGTCGTTGTCAGAATCCCGGTCGGGCGGGTCGGCGTCGGTGTTGCCGTTGCTGTCGTGCGGCACGAGGTTCGGCGCGCAGGACCG
>CAYLZN010000065.1:0-22022 GCA_964387935.1 uncultured Vicinamibacteraceae bacterium
TGAAGACGCCGGTGTCGTAGGCGGCCTTCCACTCGTCGGTCATCTCCTCGAAGAGCACGTCACGCAGGGAGCGTCCCTGCCAGAACGGGATGACCTCCTCTGCGTAGACCTTGCGCACGTCGTCTGCGACGGCGAACGAGATCTTCTCGCGTCGTGCGAGCACGTCGAGGTCCGCGAGCGAGTGGCAGCACAGCTCGGGATAGGTCGGCGCGCCCTTCGGGGCCTCCCCCCGCTCTCCCACGATCAACTCGTCCGGCCCGATGTAGATGGTCTTGTGTTCCAGCAGGTACGCGAAAGCCAGGGCCCTCGTCACGGGCACGGAGGCGGCCGGCGCGGTACGGGAGAAGGCGGTCAGGAGGCGGGCGCGCTCGCCAGACAGCCAGGGCTTCGTCTCGAGGGTCTCGCGGCGCAGACGAACAACACGCGGGGTCATGAAGACTCCGTCACCTGGGGGCCAACCTTCTCATTTTACTTCGGCAGCAGCTCGAGCGGGACCCTGACGCCGTACTTCGTCGACCGCGCCATCCGGGCGAAGTAGTCGTACGCCAGCTGCGAAATCCGCGCGATCACGTCGTCGGCGCCTTCACCGTTGTACGTGCTCATCACGGCGATCGCATACGGGCGGTTCGGCACATAGACCAGGCCCCAGTCGCAGCTCGCCCCCTCGATGCCGCCGGGCTTGTTCGCAATCACCGTCGAGGGGGGCAGCAGGCGCGGCAGCGGGCTGCTCTTCGGCAGCTTGAGCGTGGCGAGCACCGACTCACTGACGGCCCGGCTCACGATCTCGCCCCTGAACAGCTTCTCCATCAGGCGCTGCGCCTCCCGAGGCGTCGCCGTGTTCTCGTCGCCGCGCGCCGACGCCGCCTGGTCGATCATGCGGCGCCGCAACCGGATCTGCGACAGGCCCTGCGCGTCCAGGGTGGCGTTCACGTTCGCCATGCCCAGCAGGTCGATCAGCATGTTGGTCGCGGTGTTGTCGCTCAGCCTGGTCATCAGGACGGCCACGTCCTCGAGGCTGAGCGCCGACGCCTGCCCGAAGTGCGCGAGCACGCCGGTGCCCCCGACACGCGTCGCGTCGGTGACGCGCGCCTGGTCGCTCAGGCGGCGCCTGCCGTCGGTCACCTGCTTGTGCAGTTCGACGAGGATCGGGATCTTGATCGAGCTGCCGGTCGGGAACACGAGATCCGCATTGATGGCGACCTCGTCTCCGGTCGTCAGGTCCTTGATGGCGACCCCCAGGACGCCGTCATGGCCGTCGACGAGCCGCCGGATCTCGGCGGCCAGCTTCTGCCGCAGCATCGCCGGCTGGTTCTCGGTCGCGGGCGCAGGCGGCGCCTGCCCGGCGACCGGGCCGGGCACCGCTACAGCCAGGAGTGCCACGCACACGGCACGGCGGATCGACGGGATGACAGCGTTCATCGGGGCTCCCTGTTCACGGTTTCAGCGCGTCGGCGACCTTGCGCAGCGTGATCTCGAAGAGGTTGGGCCACCGCTTTCCGGTCACGAAGAACCGGTCGGCGGCGGGATCGTAGGCGATGCCGTTGAGCACTTCCCACCGCGCGTCGAGGCCGTCCCACAGCATGCGCGAGACGAGCGAGGGAAGGCCCGGCGCCGCGCCGCGCTCCTGGGTGCCGTCGAGCAGGACGAGCCCTTCGAGCCGGCCCGATGCGGGATCGATCATGGCGATGCGGCGGGTGCCGTAGATGTTGGCGAAGACCTTCCCGCGTGCGAACTCGACCTCGTTGAGGCCGGTCACGAACGCGCCTGTGCGCGGATCCACCACCTGAACGGACCGGACGACCGCCAGCGACTCCGGGTCCCTGAACGACAAGGTCGCCGACCCGTCGCTCATGATGAGGTGACGGCCATCGTGCGTGAGGCCCCACCCTTCGCCTTCGTACCGCAGCACCCGCGTGGGCTTCGCCCAGTCCGCGAGATCCCACACCAGACACACGCCTTCGACCCACGTGAGCTGGTAGATCCGGCGGCCGAAGACGGTGAGCCCCTCGCCGAACAGCTGGCCGGACGCCTGGAACCGCGCGATCTCGCCAGGACCGTATCCCCAGTGCGCGAGGCGGGCGGCCTGGTAGCGTCGCTGGTCGGCGGGCAGGGTGATGTCGGTGGGCAGGGCCCGCTGCCGCAAGACGTGCAGCCGGCCCGCGCGCAGCTCACTTTCGCGGAGCGCCGACTGGCCGTACTGGCCCGTGCCTTCGTAGAGCCGTCCCGCGTGCCACGCGAGCCCCTGGGTGAACGCCTCCGGGTCGTGCGCCCAGGTGGCCACGAGGTCGTACGAGTAGCCGGCGACACGGGCGGCCGCCGACGTCGACGCCCGCGCAGGACCACGCGCAGCCTGGTCCGGGAAGGCGAACACGGTGCCCACGATCGAGGTCAGGGTCATCCCCAGCACGGCGGCTCTTCGCACCGACTCATCATACGGCACCCCCAGCCCTTCCGTCGGAAACGATGAAGCGCCCGTGCGGGGACAATGGCCGGCCCGCGCACGCTTCTGGTATGGTCGTGCCCATGCAGATGACGAGTGGTCGGCATTGCAGGGGGATCACGGTCGTTCTCGTCCTGGCGATCGCGTCCTCGATGGTCCTCGGCCAGACGCGGATCGAGATGCCCAAGAACAAGTACAAGCCAGAACAGGACGTCGAACTCGGGCGCCAGGCGGCCGCGGAAGTGCGCCAGCAGTATCCCGTGATCAAGGACGAGGCGATCACGGCCTACCTGGCGACGCTCGGCGAACGGCTCGTCGCAGCGGCTCCGTCCGAGTGGAACCACCCGGCGTTCGAGTACTCCTTCACGCCCGTGAACGTGAAGGAGATCAATGCGTTTGCCCTGCCGGGCGGGCCGATGTTCGTCAACCGGGGCATGTTCGATGCGGCAGCGACCGAGGGCGAGGTCGTGGGCGTGATGGCGCATGAACTCGCCCACGTCCTGCTGCGCCACGGCACCGCCAACGCCACCAAGGCGCAGAACCCGTGGCTGCAGCTGGGTGCCATCGGCGGGGCCATCGCCGGGGCCGTCGTGGGCGGCGCGGCCGGGTCCGCCATCGCCCAGGGAAGCCAGTTCGGCCTCGGCACGCTGCTGCTCCGTTACGGCCGTGACTTCGAGAAGCAGGCCGACCTCCTGGGCGCGCAGATCATGGCGCGCGCCGGCTACGACCCTGTCGATCTCGCGCGGATGTTCGAGACGATCACCCGCAAGTCGAAGGGCGCCGGAGGGCCGCAGTGGCTGAGCAGCCACCCGGACCCCGGCAACCGATCGGCCTACATCACCAAGGAGGCCTCGCAGTTGACCATCGCCATGCCGGGTGCGGACACGTCGGGTTTCGACCGCATCAGGACCCGGTTCGCCAGCTTGCCGCCTGCGCGGTCCATGGCGGAGGTCGAGCGCGGCGGCGGCGGGGGTGGGCGCGAGCCCGTGCCCGCCGGCACCATCGGCGGGCCGATACCAGCTCCCTCCTCGCAATACCAGGCGATCAGGGGTGGCGGCGTCTTCCAGGCTGCCGCGCCATCCAACTGGCGGGCGTATTCCACGAGCCGCTCGATCAAGGCCGCGCCCGAAAACGGGTTCGGTATGGTCCGCGGCCAGGCCGTGTTCACGCACGGCGTCGAGTTCGGCATCGCGCCCGCGGCGTCCCGTGACCTCCGTCAGGCCACGAGGGCGCTGCTCGACGGCTTCGCGCGCGGGAATCCTGACCTGCGTCTGGCGGGCCAGCAGCAGGCCGTTCGCCTGTCGGGTCGCACGGCGATCGGGACACCGCTCGTGAACCGATCCGTGACGGGCCACGTCGAGCGCCTCGGTGTCTACACCACGTTCCTGGCCGACGGCAGCGTGTTCTACTACCTGACGGTGGCTCCGGAGCAGGACCTGCCGATGCTCTCGTCGACGTTCAACCGCATCGGGCAGTCGATCAGGCTCACGGATCGGTAGGTGCCACAAGCTGGGTGCCTCAAGCCCGCCTCGTGCCCGGTGCCCTGCGCCTCGTGCCCGGTGCCCTGTGCCTCGTGCCCGGTGCCCTGTGCCTCGTGTCAGCCGTGCCGTACGCCGCCGTACGCCGTACGTCGTACGCCGTACGCCCCCTACGCCTTTGCGTTGCGAGCTTTCTCCCAGTCTTCGAGGAACCGCTTCAGGCCGATGTCGGTGAGCGGGTGCTTGATGAGCGCCCGGAACACGCTCACGGGCATCGTCCCGATGTGCGCCCCCATCTTCGCCGCCTCGACGACATGCAGCGGATGCCGCAGGCTGGCCGCGAGGACCTCGCAGTTGAACCCGTAGTTCTCGAAGATCTGGACGATGTCCGCCACCAGCTCCATCCCTGGCGTCGAGATGTCGTCGAGGCGTCCCACGAACGGTGACACGAATCGCGCCCCGGCCTTGGCCGCCAGCAGGGCCTGGGTCGGCGAGAAGATGAGCGTCATGTTGACGCGGATGCCCTCGGCCGCCAGCACCTTGGTGGCTTTGAGCCCGTCGACGGTACAGGGGCATTTGACGACGATGTTCTTGTGGAACGCTGCCCAGGTCCGGCCTTCCCTGATCATGCCGTCGGCGTCGGTCGCAATGACCTCCGCCGAGATCGGGCCGTCCACGAGCTGGCAGATCTCGCGCATGATGTCGTCGGGCCTGCCCTTCTCCTTGGCGAGCAGCGACGGGTTCGTGGTGACGCCATCGACGACCCCGAGGGCCACGGCTTCTCGGATCTCGTCGAGGTTGGCGGTGTCGAGGAAAATCTTCATGCGGAGTCTCCGTCAGGAACGAGCGGCCAGCGCCTGCCGCGCCGCGTCGATGACGGCCTCGGCCGTGAGGCCGAGACCGCGGTACAGGGTCTGGTACGGCGCCGAGGCGCCGAACCGGTTGAGCCCGATGATCCGGCCGCGAAGGCCGACATAGCGGTCCCAGCCGAAGGGGACGGCGGCTTCGATGGCCACGCGGGCCGTCACGTGGCCCGGCAGCACCTGCTCGCGGTACTCCGCGGGCTGCGCCTCGAACACCTCCTGGCTCGGCATCGAGACCACGCGGACCGCGATGCCCTCTGCGGCGAGCCGACGGCCCGCGTCGAGCGCGATGTGCACCTCGGAACCCGTACTAATCAGGATGACCTCTGGCGCGGCGGATTCGTGGACGACATAGGCGCCGCGCGCAGCCTGGGACGCATCGCCCGGCAGCACGGGCAGGGCCTGGCGCGTGAGCATGAGCGCCGTCGGCCCGTGCCGGCGCTCGAGCGCCAGGCGCCAGGCCACGACGGTCTCGGTCGCGTCCGCGGGGCGAAGGACCACCAGGTTCGGAATCGCCCGAAGGCTCGCGATCTGCTCGACCGGCTGGTGGGTCGGGCCGTCCTCCCCGAGGCCGATGCTGTCGTGCGTGAACACGTAGACCACGGGGAGTTCCATGAGCGCGGCGAGACGGATCGCGGGGCGCATGTAGTCCGAGAAGACGAGAAACGTCCCACCGTAGGGTCGCAGCCCGCCGTGAAGCGCCATCCCGTTCATCAGGCTCGCCATGCCATGCTCGCGCACGCCGAAGTGGATGTACTGACCGCCGAGTTCGTCGCGTGTGAGTGGCCGCGCGCCCTTGGGCAGCGTGTTGTTCGACGGCGTCAGGTCCGCCGAGCCTCCGAGCAGGCCGGGAACGTGCGGGACGATCGCCGCAATCACCGCCCCTGACGCAGCGCGCGTGGCGATGGGCTTGTCTGGTGGGAACGCCGGCAGGTGCGCCTCCCACCCCTCGGGCAGCTCGCCGCGCAGGGTGCGCTCGAACTGCACGGCGAGGTCCGGGTGTGCGACACGGTATTGCTCGAGCAACGCGACCCACTCCTCGCGGCGCGCGGCCCCGGCGGCGCCACCCCTCTGGAGGAAGGCCGGGACCTCGGGGGGCACGTCGAACTGCCGGTCCTCGGGCCACCCGAGTGCGCGCTTGGCGAGTGTCACCTCGTCGACGCCAAGCGGCTCGCCGTGGGCCTTCGACGTGCCCTGCTTGTTTGGACTGCCGAATCCGATCGTCGTCCGACACGCGATGATCGACGGGCGCGTCGTCTCGCGGCGCGCCGCCTCGATGGCGTCGGCCACCGCCTGGGGATCGTGCCCGTCCACGCGCGCGGTGTGCCACCCGTATCCCTCGAACCGTGCCAGGACGTTCTCGGAGAACGACAGGCTCGTCGGGCCGTCGATGCTGATCCCGTTGTCGTCCCAGAGGACGATCAGGCGGCCGAGGCCCAGGTGCCCGGCGAGGGCACACGACTCGTGCGAGACGCCTTCCATCAAGTCGCCGTCGCTGGCGATCACCCAGGTGCGGTGGTCCACGACGTCGAGGCCAGGCCGGTTGAACCGGGCCGCCAGCCAACGCTCCGCGAGCGCCATGCCGACCGCGTTGCTGATGCCCTGGCCGAGAGGCCCGGTGGTGGTCTCGACGCCGGCTGTGAGGCCGCGCTCCGGGTGGCCGGGCGTCCGGCTCTCCCACTGCCGAAACGCCTTCAGCTCAGCGAGGGGCAAGTCGTAGCCGGAGAGATGGAGCAGCGAGTAGAGGAGCATGCTCCCGTGGCCGGCCGACAGGACGAACCGATCCCGGTCGGGCCAGTCGGGGGCGGCCGGGTCGTGTTTCAGGAACTGCGACCACAGCACCACGGCCACGTCGGCCATGCCCATGGGCATGCCGGGGTGTCCCGAATTCGCCTTCTGCACGGCATCCATGGCCAGGCAGCGGATCGTGTCGGCGGCGCGGCGGCGAAGGCGGTCCAGTTCGGCAGGGTCAGCAGCGGGTGGAGGCTGGGGCACGCTCATGGCGGCAGGTATTCTAGCCTCGAATCCTCGTAACCGCGTTGTAACACCCGAAAGCGGGTGTTATGATGCGCCGCGAACTCACGTGGACGTCTCCCTGCAGCACGTCGGTCGCTGCCTGATCGTATCGCCGCGGGCCCCCCTGGTGGCCGGTGGCCCCGCGGAAGACTTCGAGCGTGTGGCGCAGGATCTCATCCGCCACGGCTATCACCACGTCGTCGCGGACCTCCAGAACGTCTCGCACATCGACAGTGCGGGCGTCAGAGCCATCGTGCGCGCCCACACCACGGCGCAGCGCCGCGGGGTCGTATTCCGCCTCGCGCGCGCGAACGCGCAGGTGAAGCACGTCCTGGCGCTCGCTCAGCTCGGTTCCGTCCTCCCGATCTTCGAGACGCTGGACGACGCGCGGTCGCGCGAGGTGCCCTGGCGAACGATCGGCCTCGCGGCCGGCGGCGTCCTGCTCTGCGCGGGGCTCGTCGCCGGCGGCCTGCGGTGGACCGATGAACTGGCGGGTCTTCCGCAGCTGGCGACGGGAAGCGTGCTGAACGAGACCTCGGCCGATCCGTCCCGCCTCACGTTGTGGCGGCCCACGCTCGTCCTGGTGAAGTTGCTGGCAGCCGCGCTCGTGGGCCTGCTCGTCACGGCCGTGCATCGCCCCTCGGGGACCGGCCGGCAGAACAAAGCGATGGAACATGCGCAGGTCCTGCTGTGTGTGTCCGGGACGATGATGATGATCATCATCGGCGATTCGCTCGCGCGCGCCTTCGGCATCGCGGGCGCGGCGAGCATCATCCGATTCCGCACCCCCGTCGATGACCCGAAGGACGTGACGGTCCTCTTCCTGCTCATGGGCCTCGGCATGGCGATCGGGCTCGGCGCCTTCGCGGCCGCAGGACTGGCGACGGCGTTCCTGTGCGTGTTCCTCATGCTGCTCTCGCGGGCCGCCGAGCAGCGCGTGCGGCCGATGGTCCTGGAAGTGGCGTCCGACGGCCCGACGTTCCCGATGGGCCACGTACAGGGCGTGCTCGCCAGGAACAGCGTCACCGTCGAACCCCGGGAGGTGGAACAGGAGGAGAAGGAGGTCGTGGTGAAGTACCACGCCCTCTTGCCTCCGGAGGCCTCGCTCGAGGACCTCAGCAGTCAACTGCTGGCGGACGGCAAGCGCGGCGTGCGGTCGGTGTCGTGGGAAGCCCCCAAGAAGAGCATCGCCTGATGAGGTCGTCCCTCCTCCTTCCCGCCGCAGGCTTGAGCCTGGGGCTGCTCGCCGCACCCGGCCTCTCCAGTGCGCAGCCGACCGACCCGCCCGCGACTGCCCCGCAGGTCGCCAGTACGGCGGGCCAGGCTGCGCAGAAGGGCACCAGTCCCGCAGACGCCGGCTTCCGCGTCGTGTGGGACGACACGCCGTCTTTCCGGTTCGGGGACGTGTTCCGGCTCGACTTCCAGATGAAGCTACAGGGCGACGTGCGCGTGTACCGGCCCGAGCTGGACCCGCCAGACGGCGCGTTCCAGATGGCGCGCAAGCGGCTCGGTTTCAAGGGCAGGCTGTTCAAGGACGTCGAATTCGAGTTCGAGGCCGAGATGCGCGACGAGGAACCCGTCCTCGATGCGTGGGTGAACTACGCGCGGTGGAAGGCGATCCAGTTCAAGGGCGGGCGGTTCAAGGCCCCGTTCTCACTCGAGGAGATGACCAGCGCGGCCCAGCTCGACTTCATCTACCGGACGCGCATGGTGGAACGGATGGCGCCCGGGCGTGACTGGGGCGGCGCGATCAGCGGCGAGTTCCTCGACGAGGGTCTTGTATACGCTGCGGGGGTGTTCGCCCACGACGGCACCAACGCCCGCGCTGGTGACAACCCCGGCGCGGACCCGACCCTGATCGCCCGGGTGACGGGCCGGCCGCTTCGGGCCGTCGACTTCGTCAAGGGTGCGGAGTTCGGCGTCTCGATCAGCGCCGGTCGCGTCCCGGAGGGCCTCTACAGTCTGCGCCTGGATTCGACCAGCGAGTTCGTGGTGTTCCCGCCCGTCTACGTGAAAGGGGACCGTCGGCGCTTCGGCGCGGACGTCAAGTGGACCCCGGGGCCGTTCTCGCTCAAGGCCGAGCTGCTGCACATGTTCGATCAGCGTTTCGGCCAGAGCATCTCGAACGAGGATCTCCCGGACGTCCTCGGCCGGGGGTTCTACGTCAGCGGGACGTGGCTCATCACCGGCGAAAACAAGTCGGGCCGCGTCCGCCCCCGCCGGGACTTCCTCACCGAAGGCGGGCTCGGCGCGGTCGAGGTCGGCACCCGGTACGAGTTCGCCCGCTTCGGGAGCCGCGACCACCCGGGTCCTCCGTTCCGGAATCCCCGGGCCGCCAACATCCTCGGTAACAGCATCCGCGCCTGGACCTTTGGCGTAAACTGGTACCTCAATCGGTACTGCAAGGTACAGTTCAACGCGATCCGCGAGGACTTCGAGGATCTGGCCCGCAGCCCCATCCCGGGTCGCGAGGTGTTCTGGAGCTACGTCACGCGGTTCGCGTTCGCGATGTAGCCAGTCGAGCGAACCGGTGGTGAGACGCGCGCGTAGTCTCCGGCATGGAGGATTCCATGGCGACGGCTCGCCGGCACGTTCCGCTGCCCCTCGCTCCCCTCTTGGTGGCGCTCCACGCGACCCTGGCCCTCGCGCAGACGCCAGTTCCCGTTCCTGCCCCTGAGCCGGCACCCGACCCGTCCGACGCGTTCTTCGACGATTCAGTCGTCCACGAGCTTCACCTGCGGATCCACTCGAGCGACTGGCAGAAGCTCCAGCTGACCTACCTCGAGAACACGTACTACCCGTGCGACCTCGTGTGGCGGGGGCAGACCGTCTACAACGTCGGCATCCGCTCTCGGGGGTTCGGCAGCCGGAATGCGAAGAAGCCGGGCTTGCGAGTCGATTTCGACCAGTTCTCGACGGACCAGGAGTTCCTGGGGCTCAAGTCGTTCGTGCTGGACAACCTCACCCAGGACGCCTCAGGACTGCGCGAGCGTCTGACGATGAAGCTGTTCAGGCGACTGGGGCTCCCGGCGTCGCGCGAGGCGCACGCGAAGCTGTACGTCAACAGCACCTACGTCGGCCTCTACGCCGTGGTCGAGTCCATCGACAAGCGATTCCTGAAGCGGGTGGAGGGACTCGATCCGGATGGCTTCCTGTTCGAGTACCGCTGGAAGGAACCCTGGTACTTCACGTACCGCGGCCCGGCGCTCGAGGCCTATCAGCCCTTCTTCTCACCGCAGACTCGCGAAAAGGACTCGACCTCCGAACTCTACGCCCCGATCGAGGCACTCGTCCGCATCACCAACGGCAGCAGCGACTTCGCGCGGGAGATCGCCGAGTACCTGAACCCCGACGACTTCCTCAGGCACCTCGCGCTCGAGCAGTTCGTGGCGGAGTGGGACGGGTTGACCGGCTATGCGGGTCTCAACAACTTCTACCTGTACCGCCGACCGAAGAAGAACGAGTACCGCTTCCTGGTCTGGGACAAGGACAACGCGTTCAAGACGCTCGATCACGCCGTGATGCAGGGGACCACCGACAACATCCTGAGCCGCCGCATGCTCGAGACGCCGGCGTGGCGGGAGCGCTATCTCGCGTTCCTGCTCGAGGTGCAGGCGTCAGCCGATCAGCGGGACGTCGAGACGGGTGCGGGCGCGCCACTGCCGCCCACGTGGTTGGAGCAGGAAGTGTCGACCCAGTACCTGCAGATCCGGCAGGCCATGCGGGAGGACGTCAACAAGCCGTTCAGCAATGACGACTTCGAGACCGACATCACCTTCTTGAAGGCGTTCGCCTCGGCGCGCGGCGGAATCGTCAAGGCGCAGGTCGCCGCACTGAGGGGTCGGTAGCAGGCGTCAGTGACACGTGCCGGAACCGGAATCGCGAAAGGTCGCGCCGGCCACCGGGACGAATTCCCAGTCGTAGCTGCCCGATCGCAGCGTGAACTTGATGACGCCCCACGCCCCTTCCCCGCGCACCTCACTGTTGGGGAGGACCCGGCCGAAGCGGTACAGGTTCGCCCCCCCGGTGCCGACGACGAACTGCCGGATCCCGCGAGCGTTGTCGGCGCGCGCGTCGGGATCCTGGGGCGCGAACCGTTCGTAGTCATGGTCGTGGCCGGCCACGACCACCACGACACCGGCCTCGTACAGCAGGCCCCAGAGATCGTGCATCCGCCGGTCGCTCCCGTTTGGCCCGGAGCTGAAGCGCGGGTGGTGCACGATGACGAACGCGCACGGCGGCGCGACGGCCTGCAGTTCCCGGCGCAGCCACTGGAGCTGGAACGACGCGGCGTCGATGGGAATCATGGAATTCAGGGAGTAGACCTGCCAGGCGCCGAGCTCGAAGCCGTAGAAGCCGGGAGCGGCTGGCGCCGCGAGTTCCCCGAAGTAGTCGAAGTAGGGCTGGGCGTTCGGCGATTCGTAGTCGTGGTTGCCTGGCGCGGGCCGCGTGCGTCCCTTGTGGCGGCCCCAGAAGGGGTCGTAGCACTGCCGGAACTGCTCGGCGGTTCCCTGGTAGTACGCGTTGTCGCCGGCCGTGAAGACGGTGCCGGCGATCCCGTCGAGCAGCCGTCCCGTGGCTTCGGCGCCCGCCAGGCCGCACTCCCCGATGTCCCCCGCGCCCACCAGCACGCGCTCGCCGACAGGAGGCGGACTCGGCGTCGGGCCCGGCGCCGAAGGCGACGACGAGTCTCCCCCGCACCCGCCGGCCGCGAGCGTGAGTCCCAACGCGAGCACGCAGCTAGCCGGTCTCAGCGGCAAGGACCTCCTCCAGCGTAGCGACGAGCAGGTCCGCGTCCAGCTCGCTGAAGGGCATCGGAGGCCTGATCTTCAGGACGTTGTGATGCGGGCCATCCGTCCCGAGCAGGATACCAAGCTCCCGCATCCGGTTCACGACGTAATCCGCTTCGCGGCCGGCCGGTTCGCGACTGTCGCGGTCGTGCACGAGTTCGACCCCGAGAAACAGGCCCGAGCCGCGCACGTCGCCGACGATCTCGAAGCGCTCCGCCATCGGTGCGAGGCGGTCCAGGAGGCGCTGTCCCACACGGAGCGCGTGCGCCTGGAGTTGCTCGTCCGCCACCACGTCGAGCACCGCCAGACCAACGGCACACGACACGGGGTTCCCGCCGAACGTGCTGAAGAACTCCATGCCGTTGTCGAACGATGCGGCAATGTCCGGCGTGGTCACGACGGTCGCCAGTGGGTGCCCGTTGCCGAGCGGCTTCCCCATCACGACGATGTCCGGCACCACGCCATGGGCCTCGAACGCCCAGAAGTGGGTCCCGATTCGCCCCAGGCCCGTCTGGACTTCATCGGCAATGCAGAGGCCGCCGCCGGCGCGCACGAACGCGTAGGCACGGGCCAGGTAGCCGTCCGGGAGGACGATCTGGCCGCCGACACTCGGGCAGGTCTCCGCGAGAAAGGCGGCAAGGCGCCGGCCGTGGGCGCGGAGGCGTTCCACGCTGGCCTCGACGGTGGCGGCGTACTTCGCCGAGGCCGCGGGATCGTCGCGACGGAACGGACCGCGATACAGGTCGGGCAGGGGCACGACGTGCACCCAGTCCGGGGCCCCCGATCCGCCAGGCCCCGCATGCTTGTAGGGACTCAGGTCGATCAGCGTGCTCGTGTGGCCGTGGTAGGCGGCGTCGAGCACGATCATGTCCCGGGCCCCGGTGTGCGCACGCGCAAGCCTGATCGCGAGTTCGTTGGCCTCGCTGGCCGAGTTGAGCACGTAGCAGACGTTCAGCGGATCCGGCAGCGTGCGTGCCAGCCGCTCGGCGTACTCGTTGACGAGGTCGTGCAGGTAGCGCGTGTTCGTGTTGAGCAGGCCCGCCTGCGCGCGGCAGGCGTTCACCACGCGCGGATGACAGTGACCGACGTGCGGCACGTTGTTGTAGGCATCCAGGAACCGACGGCCGGTATCGTCCCAGAGGTGCTGCATCCACCCGCGCTGGATCTTCAACGGCTCTCGATAGGCCACGCGCACGTTGCGTCCGAGTCGCGCGCGTCGGATGGCGAGCGTCGCCGCTTTGTCCGGCGCTGGACGCGGAAACCGCCGGGCCGGGATTCCCGCGATGAGGTTGGGGTCCGGTGAGAACGCGCGCCACACCGGCGCGTCGCTGGCCCGGCACACGCCCGGGAACGCTGCGCCCAGTCCGAGCAGGTCCACGATGAGCTGAACGTGCACGTGCGGCGGCCAGCCTCCGTTCTCGTACGGCTCGCCGATCGTCCCGAAGGCCTGACCGTGATCGACCGACAGGCCTTCGGGAAGGGCGGCGATCGAGGCACGCGACAGGTGCCCGTACAACGTGTAGAAGACACCGCCGGCCTCGGCCTCGTGCTCGAGGATCACGACGGGGCCGTAGTCCTGCGGCTGCCGGTTGTCGGCGACCACCCGCACGATCCCGGGCCAGGGCGCCCGTACGGCCGTGCCAGCCGGCGCGAAGACGTCGAGGCCGAGGTGCACCGTCCGGCGTTCGGTCCGCAGGTCGGCGAGCGCACGGGACTGCGGGTCGGCCGCCTCCTCGCCGGTCCCGAACAGCGCCGACGAGTAGAGCAGCCGAGCCTCGCCGTACCGCCCGATCCCGACCTCCGCCCCCTGCGCCCGGACGGCGCTCGCGATGCGCGGCGCGAGCGCACCCTCGGCGTTCTCTGCGGGAACGGCGCTGACGATGGAACTGGCCACACCCAGATCGAGAACCGCGCACGGCGCAGTCCGCAAGTCGTACGGGATGACGGCCGCACACCGCGACGAGGCCGACTGCAGCCAGGCCACCAGCGGTTGGCTCTCGGGCACGGGCGCAAGGCCGCACGCGTCGCGAAGCACGGCCTCGGCAAAGCGCGGGGACACCGACGCGAGCCGCGGGAGGGTCCGTCGAATCGGCGCCTGGCTGATGGCCAGGTACTCGACGTCCGGCTGCCGCCGGCACTGCTCTGCCCCGATGCACACGCTCAGACACAGGCGCAGCAGGGCCAAGGGCCACACCACGGCGAGCTCGTCCTCGGTCAGCGCGCGCGCCTCGTGATAGCCGGAGACCAGTTGCGCGGCGACGCGCAGGGGCTCCGGCCGGTCGAGCATTGCATAGGCCATCCCGGTGGCTGGCTCGGCGACGAGCCACGTGCAGAGCATGTCGCCGAAGTCGATGATGCCCGTGACCTCCGGATCGCGGGCATCGAAGGGCGGCCCCTCCGACACGAGGATGTTGAAGTCGTTGGCATCGTTGTGAACCACGCCTCGGGGCAGGCGATCCGCCCTGGGGGCGAGCCTGGACTCCACCGCGGCGAGGACATCACGCACCAGAGCCCGAAGCGAAGCGTCCTCGACGAAAGACAGGCGATCGCGGGCCACGTCGAGGCCCCGCGCGAGATCCCAGTGGAACTCGCGATGCGCGCCGGGATGATCGAAGCTGGCCAGCTCCTGGTCGATCTCTCCGAGGCGCCGGCCGATCGCGCGGCACAGGACCGGCGTGAACCGGCGCGCGTGCGCCAGGGGCACGCCGTCCAGGTGCGTGACGAGCCGCACGAAGTGGGATCTTCCGTCGGGGCCGACTGCCGTGGCGATGCGTGCCCCTACCGCAGACCGCCGCACCGCCGGGCACGGAAGCCCGGCGTCCGCCAGCCGCTCCATCGCCAGCGTCTGCGCGTCGAGCGGAAGGGGGTCCTCGGTGCCGTTCGAGATCTTCAGGACGAACCGCTCGCCGGCCGGCGTCGTGACCAGGAAGTTCTGATCGCGTTCACTGGGGAGCGGCGCCACCGCCCCGTCCAGCCGGTACAGCGCACGGGCCAGTGCGCGGGCGGCAGCCGGGTCGAAGCGAGGGCGGTCGGCGGGAGACAGCATGCCGCCGACACACTATCGGCGCCCTGCACAGCGGTCAAGCGAACGTCACTACTGGACGACGACGGTCACGGGCATCGGCACGCCGCGGTCGGGGTTGTAGAGGTAGCCGGTCTTGACCACGGCCGACACCGCGAACTTGAGCGTGCCCGCGGTCTTCAGCGACTTGGACTTGAACACGACCTGTCCGTTGGCATCGGTCGTCCCGGTCTGCGTCGAGCGCACGAGGCCGGTCCACTTCGCCGTCACGGTCGCCGCCGGTACCGGGTTGCCGGCCGCGTCGACGACTCTCAGCGTGGCCTGGCCGTACGGTCCCGCCGCGCGGCGCCCGACGGCCATGGTCAGGCTGCCCACCCACACCTGGGTCGCGGTCGCCTGCGCCTGCACCGTGATCGTCGTGGAGGTCGATCGGGCAGCGCCCTTGTTGTCGGTGACCGTCAGCGTGACGGTGAAGGTCCCCGCGTTGTTGAACGTGTAGGACGGGTCGGCCGCAGTGGACGTGGCGCCGTTCCCGAAGCTCCACGCGTAGGCGGCGATGCTGCCATCAGGGTCGTAGGAACCTGACCCCAGGAAGGCGACCGTCACGGGCGCGACGCCGGACGTCGGCGCAGCGCTGATCACGGCCACCGGGGGCTGGTTCACCGGCTGGTCGTCGTTGACGATGGTGGCGTTGCCCTGGCCGTCGAGAATCTCGAGCCCGGACCCGCCCGACAACATCAGAGAGAACACCTCGTCCGGCTCCACCACGGTGTCGCCGACGACGGTCACCCAGACGGTCTTCTGCGTCTCGCCGGCGCCGAACGTCACCGTGCCGCTGGCGATGGTGTAGTCGCTGCCCGCCGTGGCCGACGCGTTGACGGTGGCGTAGTTGACCGTCGCGGTGCCCGTTGCTGGCGCCGAGAGGCTGACCGTGAACCCCACCTGGGTGCTGCCGCTGTTGCCTTCCGTGACGCTCGCGTCGCTGACGCTGACCCTGGGCGTTGCCGGCACGGAGTACACGATGGTCGGCGGGTCGTTGACGAAGTACCCGACGAGTCGGATGCTGCCGTTCCCGCCCAGCCCGAGCACGAGGTCGTTGCCCGACGCCGTCTGGGTGACCTGTCCGGGTGAGTAGCCGGAGAGGTCGATCACGTCCTCGCCATCGGCGCCGTGGATGACGTCGTTGCCCGTGTAGCGTGACGTCGCGTAGCCGGCGAACGTGTTCGCCTGGCTGTTGGCGTACATCGTGTCGTGGCCGCCCGAGTTGATCACGTGGCGCACCCACACGTTCGGCCCGAAGCTGGTGCCATTGGCCACGTAGGTCGTCTGCCACGCATCGTTGGTGGTGAGCCAGCCGAGGGGGTTCAGGTCCAGCCGATAGCCCGCGCCGCTGGCCGGGATGCCGGAGAGGTCGATCGTGTTGTAGCCGCCGCTGTCCCAGATCAGCTGCTTGGTCGAGCCGGAGGGGGTGATCGACGTCACGCTCCCCAGGCGGTACTGGTCGACGCTCGCTCTGGTGAACGTGTACGTGTCGTTCCCAGAGGCGAGGGGGCGTGCCCCGTACATGTGCTGCAGGGCGAGCATGTCGTACGGCATCGGCGTGCCGGGTGAATTCCCCGGGAACTGGTACGACATGACGGTGTGCGAGTGGTTGTCGTCGGCGGTGGGCAGCGTCGGCGACCCGGTGTGCGGGTGCTTGAGGCCGATCGCGTGGCCGATCTCGTGAATCAACGTGGTGTAGCCGTGGTAGCCGGCCGGGTTCTGGAATCCGTTGGTGTCGCCCGTGCGGTCGTAGTTCGGGTTGAGATGCACGTCACCCGCGACGTGGAACATCGCCGTGGTCGACGGGTAGTACGCGTAGGCGTAGCTCGGGTTGTTCGAGCGCAGGATACGAATCTGGCCCACCGTGCTCGTCGTCTCGGTGACCTCGACGAACGAGACGTTCACCGCCGCGCTGTACCACGCCATGATGGCGCGGACGCTCGTCTTGACCGCTTCGCTCACTTCCTTCACGCCCGTCTCGGACCCGTAGTACGTCCCGTTGAAGACGCTGTCTTCGTAGAAGCTGTAGGTCACCGACGTCACGGGCCACTGGTAGCCGGAGAGGATGGCGTCGATCCGGAGATCCCCGGAAGCCGCTTCGGCAAACGCGGGCATCTCGGCATCCGGGGGGACCAGCGCGCAGACCTCGTCGATCATCTTCGCGGTGGGACCGCTCGGCGGCGCCGCGACGGCTGGCCCCGCAGTGGCAGCGAACAACCCCAGGGTGACCGCGCCTGCAACCAGGTGGTGAAGCGACGCGTGAGCGCTGCGTGCCATGCCGTTCCTCCCTCAGCGGCTGCGGCGTCGCCACGCCAGATGCGGGCGTGGGCGGCCCCGGGGCCACCGGGAGGATGGGCAAGAGGTGTTCCCTGACCGACTCTGTTTGGAATCAGCAGGTTACAGACAATGGACGCTGGTGGCGCCGCACGGTTCTGTAACGACGAGTGCCAAGTTGCGCACGCAGGACGCCCGTACGCACCAAGGGGGTCGGGCCTGGAGACCCGACCCCCCTGGGGCTCGTTCACGCGACCGGCGGTGTGCCGGTCCGGGTCACGGGTTTAGCGGAAGATGTACCGCAGCCCGCCCCACATCTGGTAGTTGTTGTCGGCCCCATCGGGTGCGTCGAAGAACAGGCGCCCTTCACCGATGAAGTAGAGGCGCTCCTGGATCGGCACACCGAAGGTCACGATCCAGTTGGCGGTGTTGTGGTCGCCGTCGAACACGTCCCACCAGCCGAGGCCGGTGCCGATGTAGGCGCCGCGCTCGCTGAAGTGGTAGTTGACGACCGCCTCGAGGAGGAACGACACGTTGTTGTACTCGTTGTCGCCGAAGTCGAAGTCCCCGAGATCGCCGAACATGAAGGCCATGCCGGCCGCCGGCGCGAAGCTCGCGCGGAAGTCGCTGAACCAGAAGATCGGGCCCGCCTTGAGGCCGATCATCGGGTCGCAGAAGCCGGGCTCGACGGTGAGGTCGCTGGTCGGCGACTGCTGCACTTCGTAGTTCCGGCGCTGCTTGCCGAACGCGCCGTCCGCAAACCAGTCCATCGTGTCGGTGTCTGCAATCACGAACGTGGTCTGGCAGCTGTTCGGCGTGCCGCGCGGATCGAGCGGCTCGCTATTGGCCTTGATCGTGTAGGTGCCGCCCTTCGCCCGCTTGATCAGGAAGCTGGTCTTCCACGACGGCGCCTCGACCCTGCCGGAGGTCCCCGTCTTGCCACCCTGGTCGAAGGACACGGCCTTGCCATCCGGACCGAACACCTCGAAGGTCGCCGCCTTCGCGGCCACCTGGCCGCTGCCGCTCGCCGAGCCGTCGACGTCCACCTGCCACCCGCCCCTGACCTTGGTGGCGACAGCCGTGGCCGAGCAGGCGACCGGCGTCTTCAGGCGCATCTCTTCCTGACGCTTCTGTTCCTCGGCACGCCGCTGTTCCTCGGCGCGCTTCTGCTCCTCGGCGCGCTTCTGCTGCTCGGCGCGGCGCTGTTCCTCCTGCCGCTGCTGTTGCTGCTGCTGCTCACGGCGTGCGGCCTCTTCCCTCCTGGCGACTTCCGGGCTCGGGCCCGACTTTACCAGCGCGAGGTTCCCGCAGGCTTTGGGCACGACGAACGAATACAGCCGTTCGCCGGTGTCCACGTCGAACGCGAACCCGTCGAAGGGCTTGGCGCCGCCCCACTGCACCATGCGCACCACGTCGGCCTTGCCGGCACGCCTGAACCCCATCCACTCCATCGTGGTGCCCGGGGCCACCGACATCGCGGTGACCGGTCCCTGGGTGAGGGCGGTCATGACCTGCGGCGTGATGCTCGTCAGGCCAGCCTTGTCGAGGATCTGGCTGATGGCGCGCTGGTTCGCCTTGGTCGCGAACGTCTTCTTCAGGGCGGCTTCGTTGCGAATCGGGGGCGTCACACGGCTCGCTCCGCCGAGTGCCTTGATCGTCTTGTAGCCCCCGCTGCCTGACTGAGCGGCCGCAATGCCGGAGCCGGCCGTCAGGAAGACAGCCGTGGCGAGAAGGAGGGTGAGAAACACGGTGGCTGGTCTACGGAACACGCCCAATCTCCTTGATGAGTGGCACGGCCGACTCGTCTCGACTGCGCCAGAAAGTGACGCGGCCTGCCCAGGAGAGCCCGGGCCGCGGATCGCGAAGAATCATAGTCCGCCCGAGTCGAGACAAACAACTCAACTTTCGGATAATCCGCAACCGGACTTTAGCGTTCAAAGACATCTGCCAGAAACCGTCAGGAATTCTGCCCTTCTGGCGCCACGCCCGATCACGCGCCTAGCTCGACTGTTTACCCACATCGGTCTACGGCGTTCTCAGGTTCGACAGCACGAGTTCCCTGGACACGGGAACCCCGGTGCCCTCCTGCCGTTCGACGGTCCGTCGCTGCGGCACCCAGTGGCTCCCGAGTCGCCCGTAGTCGTCTTTCGTTCGCTCGACCGAGAGCACCTGCCGCGCTTCGTTCCCGAGGAACGACACCTCGTAGTCGGCGGTGATCGACCGTCCGTCGTCCGTCCTCAGCCGCGACCGCTCGCGCACCAGATAGCTCACGCGGCCCATGGAACGACCGACCTCGATCACGTCCCCGTCCTTGATGGTGTAAGTGGTGGCGAGCGGATCGCCGACCGCGACCGCCACGATGGCGCCGTCGGCGCGGGCGGCGCCGCGGGCGAACGTCGTCTCCGCGTACCAGAGGTCGAAGACCGTGTCCTTGCGCTGCGTCACGAACGAGCTCAGTTCGTGACGCAGCGCCGCTCGCGCCGCGTCGTCAGGAGCCTCGACCTTGACCGACAGGTCCGGGCCCACGACGAATCGCCCGCGCACGGGCGCTTTGCCGGACTCGACGAGCGTCGCGTCGCCCGCAAAGCCTGGGAATCCCTCGCCCCAGGTGTAACGACGGCCCAGCGCCTCGCGCAGCAGGTCCCGCAGGCCGCGGTCCTCGCCGGCCGTTGCCCCGCGGCCACGCGTTGTCGGGGGCAGGGCGCCGATCGACGCGACGTGCTGCCCCGCCAGACGCGCCAGGCGCAGCTTCGCATCGACCTTGAGGACGAGGCGTCGCGTCGCGGTGTCCAGCAGCGTGTACTGGTAAGCGACCAGCCCGACTCCCGGGGCGAAGTAGTGCGTCGCCTCCGACGAGTACTCGGGCCCATCCATCTCCACGCGAATGGCCAGGGCCCGTGCAAAGGTGCCGAACGGCACCGTCACCGACTGCACGCCCAGCAGCGACGTCCGAAAGCGGCGCCGCGCCTCGGGATGCTCGACCAGCCGGGTGTCGCCGACGCGGAAGTCGGGCGCGGCGATGACCACGGGCGGATCGTAGTCGTAGTAGCGCCCCGCCTCGAGGGTGCTGTGCAGGGACAGGATCCCGTCGTGAAAGGAGAACACGTGCGCAGACCCGTCATCGCTCACCAGCTTGTAGCCGACCTGGTCGCTGAGGAACGTGGTGCCGTCGAACACGCGGGTGCGGCTCGCCGTGCCCGCGGGGGCCCTCGGGCCCTCGGTCCTCCAGTCGTAGGTCCACGAATCACCGAGCCTGAACGGGAAGTGGTCCTGCCATCCGTCGGTGCCCACCAGTTCGATGGCCGGCACGGGTCTCGCGCCGGAGCCGGCCTGCGCGGCCGCGGGACCGAAGCCGGCGAGCGCCAGCGACAGCCCGAGCACGAACGTTCGCGACATGATGCGCCTCCCCCTCAGTGGCCCCGCACGTGGAGGGCCACGGTGAAGCTGCGGCCGCGCGCCGGGGCGAACTGGAACTGCTCGCGGTAGAAGCGATCGGCCAGGTTCTCGATCGCGAAGGTCAGCCCGAGCCGATCGCCGCGCCCGGACGGCGGCAGGGTGACACCCCACGCCAGGCGGTGAATCGTGAAGCCCTGGAGCGAGAACAGATCCTGGGCGATCAGGTAGGGCGACTCGATGAGCGTCACGGCCACGCGGTCCACGTCGGCCTGGAACCGGTTCCCGTACTCGATCCAGACGCGATCGCGGCGGTCGGCCACGCGCACGCCCGTCACCGACTTGAACGGCGTGATGTTGTCCTGCGGGGTGCCGGCCAGCGAGACGCCGGAGAGCGGGTTGGTCCCGCTGAGCACCTCTCCGCGCGCGTAGGCGACGTTGCCGAAGAGCGTGACGAGCGCCCGCCCGAGCGTGAGCGGCACCTGCGCGTCAGCTTCGACGCCCTGGATCCGCACGTCGGCGAAGTTGATGGCCTGCGAGAGGGGCCCCGTCGGCGTCGTCGCGACGATCTCCGTGGAGATGAACCCGTCGTAGGTGTTGTTGAAGTAGGACACCGACCCTGCGTAGCGCGGCGTGCGGACTTTCACGCCGACATCCACGTTGTGCCCCGTCTCCGGCCCGACGTTCAGGTTCGGCACGATGGCGCCGACGGTGGCCGACCCCGAGTAGAGCAGTTCCTCGAGGTTGGCGTGGCGGTAGCTGCGGCCGTAGTGCGCGAGCACGCTGACCGCGTCGTTCACGCGGTAGACCAGGCCCAGGTCCCCCGTGATCGCCTGGCGCGACAGCGAGTCGCCGGCGGGATTGGGCAGCGCCGACGGATCGATGGGCGGCGTGGCGCCCTCGGCGAGTGCCCCTCCGTCGTACCCCGGCGTGTTCGCGGTCACCACCCGGTAATGGTCGTACCGCAGCCCTGCCACGACCTTGAGGCTGGGCGCCACCGCCCACTCGTCCTGCACGAACACCCCGATGTCGCGGAAGCTCGCATCCGGCACCCGCACGGGCGTCGTCACCGTGGGACCACCAACCAGCTGCGGGGCGGCCAGCACGTTGGCCTGCGGGCCCCTCGGGCCCATGATCACGCTGCCCACCAGCGTGTTCTGCGACACGTTCCGGCGCGTGTCCCGGCTCCCGTCGCGGTAGAGCGTGGTGCCCGCCGTGAGCACGTGCGCCGGCGAGGCGAGGAACGTGGCCTGCGCGTCCACGCCAGGCGTGCGGACACGCTGTTCGGTGTCCGCGAGGATCTGCAGCTGGTACACGTTGATCGGGAAGAACGCCGGTGACGGCACCGGGAACTGGACCGGGAACTCGTTCCGCAGCAGACGCTTCTGATCCTGGTAGTACGTCGAGACCTTGAGGTTGGAAAACCACGGCGTCAGGGCGCGGGCCTCGTACCGCGCGGACAGCCGATCGAAGTCGCTGTACGGGAGCGACACGCGCTGGAAGAAGTAAGGCGGCGCGAAATCCGGAAAGCCGATGCTGTCCATGCGCCTCCGCAGGTACTTCACGCGCAGGGTCTGCATGTCGCCGAGCGCGAAGAGCGCGCTGGCGTTCAGGCTGTTGCCGCCGGCGCCCGAGGTCGGCACGAGGCGGTCGGTCCGCACGAACGGCGCGTTGAACGGATCCGGAAAGGCGTTGAAGGAGAAC
>CAYLZN010000066.1:0-21950 GCA_964387935.1 uncultured Vicinamibacteraceae bacterium
CGTCGGCGCCGGCAGACACGCCACCGCAGCCAGCGCCGCGACCCGCGCCGGCCGCTGCCGCGCAGACCCCGTCCACGCCGGCACCGGCGACCACGGTCCCGGCTGTTCAGACCGCGCGCGGCGCCGTCGCCGGCGACCCGGGCCAGGAGCGGCAGTTCACGGGGCACCCGATCAGTCTCGACTTCCAGGGCGTCGACCTGCGGGCCGTGCTCCGCACGTTCTCGGAGATCACCGGCCTCAACGTCGTCATCGATCCCACCGTGCAGGGCACCGTCGACGTCGCACTCCGCGACGTGCCGTGGGACCAGGCGCTCGACACCATCCTGCGCGCCAATCAGCTCAGCTACAGCGTCGAGGGCTCCATCGTCCGGGTCGCGCCGGTCTCGAAGCTCCGCGAGGAGCAGGAAGAGAAGCGCAAGCTCGCCGACGCGAAGGCGCTCTCGGGTGAACTCCAGATGCAGACGCGCACGTTGAGCTACGCGAAAGCCGAGGAGATGGTGCCGCTGCTGACCCGCGCGGGGCTGACGCCGCGTGGCACGATCCAGGTGGACAAGCGCACCAACACGCTGATCATCCGCGACCTGCCCGGGGGACTCGAGGCCGTCAACGCCCTCATCGGCACGCTCGACAAGGCCCAGCCGCAGGTGGAGATCGAGGCCCGGATCGTCCAGACGAACCGCAATTTCCTGCGCGAACTGGGCTTCCGCTGGGGCATGAGCTTCGAGGCCTCGCAGCGCCTCGGCAACCCCACCAACCTCGTGTATCCGAACCAGATCGCGGGCGGGGGCGCCTCCAACCTCGGGACGCTCAACTCGCCCACGTCGCTGCTTGGCATCGCGACGAGTTCGATCAACGGCGCCTTCAACCTCGACGTCGAACTGCAGGCCGCCGAACGCGCCGGCAAGGTGCGCATCCTCTCGACCCCGCGCGTGTCCACGCAGAACAACGTCGAGGCCGACATCTCGCAGGGCACACAGATCCCGGTCCAGACGGTGGCCAACAACACCGTCACGGTGCAGTTCAAGGACGCGACGCTCACCTTGCGCGTGCGCCCGCAGATCACCTCGTCGAACACGGTGATCATGAACGTCTTCGTCGAGAACGGGTCGCCGGACTACACGCGGTCGGTCAACGGCATTCCCCCGATCGACACGCAGCGCGCCAACACCCAGGTGCAGGTGAACGACGGCGCGACCACGGTGATCGGCGGCATCTTCGTGAGCACCGAGCGCGACGTCCAGGACCGGATTCCCGGCATCCACCGGCTGCCGCTGCTCGGCTGGCTCTTCAAGAACGACAACAAGTCCGACAACAGCCAGGAACTGTTGATCTTCCTCACGCCCCGGATCATCAAGGGATGACCAGGCTCGACGATTCTCAGACTACGGAGGTCACGGTGAAGGTCAGAGCTTTCAATGGTCGGTGGCGGGCGGGCCTGGTGATTCCGGCCCTGGCCGGGCTGCTCAGCGCGTCGTGTGCCAGTGACGTGACACGCAGCGGCGAAAGCGGGTCCCTGCTCATCATCGAGGCCCTCGAGGGGGCGTCGGGCGGATCGACCAACCAGGATTTCAGCACGGTGCTGCAGTCCGACGTGCGCACCAAGGGGAGCGTCTTCGAGGACCCCGGCCGGGTCCGGCTCCGCCTCGCGCTCAAGGACATCGGCACGCCGAGCAATCCGACGTCGCCCACGACCAACAACTTCGTCACGATCACCCGCTATCGCGTGTCGTTCCGGCGCTCCGATGGCCGCAACACGCCGGGCCAGGACGTGCCCTACGCTTTCGACGGGGCCATGACCTTCACCGTCGGCAGCGCTCCCTCGAGCGGCGCCTTCTCGCTCGTGCGCGCGCAGGCCAAACTCGAGCCGCCCCTGGCGAACCTCGGCGGGCTTGGCGGCGCCATCGTCATTTCCACCATTGCCGACGTGACCTTCTATGGGCGCGACCAGGCCGGCAACGACGTGTCGGTGACCGGCACGATGTCGATCAACTTCGCCGACTGGGCGGATCCACAGTAGGCGGGCTCGCCATGCACATGACACCGACGACACACGGCAACCATCGAGACGGCCGGGGGGCCGCCATGAGCATTCGAACCCGCTACGCACGAGGGGCCTGGTCCCTGCTCGCCCTGACGCTCATCGCCGCACCTGCGTGCACCACCGACAGCGCGGAACCGCCCGACCTGGCGGGCCCCTCCGAGATGGGGATGTCCGTCCAGTTGCAGGCGAACCCGGATGTGCTCACGAAGGACGGGTCCTCGCAGTCCACCATCGTGATCACGGTTCGCAACGCCAACGGCCAGGCAGCCAGCGGTGTCGGCCTCCGCGTCGAGACCGCCCTTGCGGGCGTGGTGCAGGACTACGGACGCCTCTCCACCAAGTCGGTGACCACGGGGTCCGACGGACGCGCGTCGGTGGTCTACACCGCGCCGTCGGGGCCGCCGGCCGGGAACTCGGCCGAGAACGAGACCATGCTCCAGGTCGTGGCCACGCCGGCTGGCACGGACTTCAATGCCGCGATCGGGCGCGCCGTCACCATTCGGCTCGTCCCGTCCGGCGTGATCCTGCCGCCCGAGACCAAGCCGGGGGCGAAGTTCACGTTCTCGCCCACGGCGCCCACGCAGGGTCAGGAGGTCGCCTTCGACGCCTCACAGTCGGCTGGCGCCGTGAGCTTCGCGTGGGACTTCGGGGACGGCACGACCGGCACCGGGGCCCAGACCCGCCACCGCTACCACACCGTGGGCTCGTACGTGGTCACCCTGACCGTCACCAACGATCGCGGCACGACGGACAAGGCCACGGCGTTCGTCAATGTCACCGCGAGCCTGTCGCCGACCGCCTCGTTCTCGTTCTCGCCCACCAGCCCCGAGGTGCTGCAGCAGGTGTTCTTCAATGCGTCGGCGTCCACGGCGGCCCCCGGCCGCTCGATCGTCTCCTATGACTGGACGTTCGGGACCGGCGCCACGGCGTCTGGCGTCACGGTGACCTATCGCTTCCCGACGCCGGGCAGCTGGAACGTCGTGCTCACGGTGACCGACGACGTCGGCAAGACCGGCACGACGGCGCAGAGCGTCACCCTCGGGCCGGATCTCGTCCCGACGGCCGACTTCACCTACTCACCGACGGCCCCGACCGTTGGAGGCACGATCAACTTCGACGCGCGGCTCTCGCAACCGCCGGCCGGCCGGACCCTGGTGCGGTACGAGTGGAACTTCGGCAACGGCGTGACGGCGGAAGGGGAGCGTGTGACTCACAGCTACACGGCGGCAGGCACCTACTCGGTGGTGCTGACCGTCTACGACAACACGGGCGCCAAGAAGTCCGTCGTGAAGACCGTCAGCGTCCTGTAAACTCCCGGTGATGGTCGATCACTCACGGATCGACGCGCTGCGACGCCGGGTCCTCGCGGACCCGGCGTCGGTCGCGTTTGCGGCCCTCGCGGAGGAGTATCGCCGGGCCGGCCTGCTCACCGAGGCGGTGGAGGTGTGCCGGAACGGTCTCGCGCAGCACCCGGAGTATGTGTCGGCGCGGGTGACGCTGGCCCGGGCGCTCTCGGCCCTCGGCGACACCGACGCGGCTGTCGCCGAGTTCGCGCGCGTGATCGAGGCTGCCCCCGAGAATCTGGCGGCCCAGCGGGATCTCGCCGAGCTCTACCTGCGGCGGGGCGAATCGGCCGCAGCGCTCGACCGGTACCGGGTGGCCGCCGCCCTCGCGCCGCAGGACGCCGGGCTCCGAGAGGCGGTGCTCGGCCTCGAGCGACGCATCGGCGGTCAGGAGGCTCCGGCGGTCGGGGGGCTCATCGTGCCCTTCCAGCCCGCCTCGGGGCGGCAGGCGCGGCCGGACGAGGGGACGACCCCACAGGCGGGCGCCCGTCCGGGGCCCGCACTGCATCTGGTCTCCGACGCGGACCTGCCGGGCGAGTGGCGTTTCGTCGACGCTGCGACCGCAGCCCGCCAGGTGCGTGCGCTGGAGCAGTTCCTGGCCCTGATCGAGCACGCCAGAGGCCCGCAGCCCGCGCAGGCCGCCAACGGCTGACGCGGCGTTCCTCACGGTTTTCGCGTAACATGCTCGGACCATGCTCTCGCCGGCGACGGCCCTGGCCTCGCGGCACGTTCGCGTCCGCGATGCCCTCGTCTCCCGGGAACTCGAGGCGTTCGTCGTCACGCACCTGCCGAACGTCTTCTATCTGACCAACCTCGCCGCCAGCGCCGCCTGGGCCGTGGTGACCCGGGCGCGGCTTTACTTGATTACCGACTTCCGTTACAGTGCCGCGGTCGATCGCCTCCTGGCCTCAGACCACGCGCCGCCGGCGACGCACCTCGCCCCGGTGGACGGGAGCTATGCCCAGACCCTCGTAGGAGTGCTGGCCGACATCGGGCCTGGGCGAATCGGGTTCGAAGCCGGTCACGTGACCGTGGCGGAGCACGCGTCGTGGCGGCGGCTGCTCTCGGCCCACCCCGGGCGAGAACTCGTCGTCACTGAGGGCATCGTCGAAGGCCTGCGCGTGGTGAAAGACGACTTCGAACTCGGGCTCCTCCGCGAGGCGGCGGGGCGGCTGTCGGACGTGGCCCGTGAGGCCCTGCAGGCGGTACGGGCGCTCGGACGCACGGAGCGCGAGGTGGCGGCCGAGCTGGACGCGCGGATCAAGCGGGCCGGCTTCGACCGCACGGCGTTCGAGACGATCGCCGCCTCCGGGCCCAATTCCGCCCTGCCGCACGCGCGTCCTTCCGACCGCACCCTCGAGGATGGTGACCTGCTGCTGCTCGATTTCGGAGGGGTGTTCCACGGCTACTGCGTCGACCTCACCCGCACGGTCGCGCTCGGCGTGGTCACCGCCGGGCAGCGACGCCTGTTTCGCGCCGTGCAGGCGGCACAGCAGGCGGCGCTCGACACCGTGGCCGGCGGCGTGACTGCCGATGTCGTCGATGGGGCCGCGCGTGCGGTGCTGGATTCGTACGGCCTCGGTGAGGCGTTCGGGCACAGCACCGGGCACGGCCTCGGGCTCGAGGTGCACGAGGACCCGCGCCTGGGGAAGCGCCGTGAGGACGGGCCGCCGCCGGCGACCCTCCAGCCCGGCATGGTCTGCACCGTCGAACCGGGGGCGTACCTGCCCGGGTTCGGCGGCGTCAGGATCGAGGACGATGTGGCGGTCGTGGCAGCCGGGTGCGAACGCCTGACCGACGTGCCCCTCGACGAACGACTCTTATGACCGACATGAGCATCGAAGACCTGAAGCGCATCCTGGACATGGTGCGTGACCACGACCTCGTCGAGTTCGAACTCGAGCACGAGGGGATGAAACTGCGCGTGCGCAAGGACTCCGGACACGGCACGCTTCCGGTCCCGCCCCAGGTGGTGGCTGTGGCGGCGCCCGCCGGCTTGCCGGCCAGCGGGCCCGTCCTCGCGCCCGTGGGGCGCGCGACGGAGTCGCTCTCGCCGCCCTCCGACCAGGACGAGGGGCTCGAATTCGCCATCGTCACCTCACCGATCGTCGGCACCTTCTACCGTGCGTCCGCGCCGGGGGCCCCGGCCTTCGTGGAGGTCGGCACGGTGGTGAAGAAGGGCCAGGTGCTCTGCATCATCGAGGCCATGAAGCTGATGAACGAGATCGAGTCGGAGTACGACGGGGAGGTCGTCAAGATCCACGTCGACAACGGGCAGCCCGTTCAGTACGGCGAGCGCCTCTTCGCGATCAAGGCCCGGTGACCATGTTCAAGCGCATCCTGATCGCCAACCGCGGGGAGGTCGCCCTCCGTGTGCTGTACGCGTGCAAGGAACTGGGGATCAGCACCGTGGCGGTGTACTCCGAAGCCGACGAGAACCAGCTCCACGTGCGATTTGCCGACGAAGCCGTGTGCATCGGCCCTGCCCGCAGTGCCGACAGCTACCTCAACGTGCCCGCGATCATCAGTGCGGCCGAGATCACGGGGGCTGAGGCGATCCACCCCGGCTACGGGTTCCTCTCCGAGAGCGCGTACCTCGCGGAGGTCTGCGAGGCCTGTCACATCCGGTTCATCGGCCCCTCGCCGCACGCGATCCGCCTCATGGGCGACAAGGCCCGCGCGCGCCGCATGATGAAGAAGGCCGGCGTGCCGATCCTCCCCGGCAGCGACGGGCCGGTCGAGAGCGAGGAGAGCGCGCTCAAGGTCGCCCGCGACCTCGGCTACCCGGTCATCGTGAAGGCCGCGGCCGGCGGAGGCGGGCGCGGCATGCGCATCGTGCGCAATGCCGGGGACCTCGCCTCTGCGCTGAGGACAGCCCAGCGGGAGGCACAGGCCGCGTTCGGCGTCGGCGACGTCTATCTCGAGAAGTACCTGGAGGCTCCCCGCCACATCGAGTTCCAGGTACTGGCCGACCACCACGGCAACGTCGTGCACCTCGGCGAACGCGAGTGCTCCGTGCAGCGACGCCACCAGAAGCTGATCGAAGAGGGCCCCTCCGCGGTGCTCACCGAGAAGCTGCGCCGCAAGATGGGCGGCACCGTGGTCGACGCCGCCAGGGCTGCGCAGTACACCAACGCGGGCACCTTCGAGTTCCTGATGGACCAGTCGGGTCGCTTCTACTTCATCGAGGCCAACACGCGCCTCCAGGTCGAGCACGGCGTCACGGAACTCGTGACCGGCGTGGACATCGTGAAGGAGCAGATCCGGATCGCGGCGGGGGAGCGGCTGGCGTTCAAGCAGGGGGACGTCGAGTTCCGGGGCCACGCCATCGAGTGCCGGATCAACGCCGAGCACCCTGAGACGTTCACGCCCAGTCCCGGGACGATTCGCGCGTTCAGCGTGCCGGGGGGGCCCGGGGTGCGCGTGGACACCTTCGCGCACGCGGAGTGCACCGTGCCCCCTTATTACGATTCGCTGCTGGCCAAGATCATGGCTCATGGCCGCGATCGCCACGAGGCGATCGCCCGGATGCGGCGCACCCTGGAACTGACGGTCATCGAGGGGATTCACACCACGATCCCGCTGCACCTTCGCGTGCTCGCGGAGCCCGATTTCGTGGCCGGGCGGCTCAGTACGGCGTTCATGGACCGGTTCCAGCGCGAGACGCGCCGACCCGCGGGCGCCAGCCTGGCGGCCGCGGGCTGATTCCCCACCCCGGGGCGGGGCTGACCCGAAGGTATAATGCCCGGGCTTTCGCCAAGGGGCGGGGGGGCGCGCCTGCCGACGGGCAGCACGACCGACGGAGGGTCAATGGATTCGAACCTGCTGAAGACGAAGTCGATCGAGCAACTCGTCGGGGACGTCGAGCACGGGGGCAAGGCGCTCAAGCGGACGCTGTCGGCCCTCGACCTGACCCTGCTCGGCATCGGCGCCATCATCGGGACCGGGATTTTCGTGCTCACGGGGACGGCGGCTGCCAATCAGGCCGGGCCCGCGATCATGATCTCCTACCTGGCCGCCGGCCTCGCCTGCGGGTTCGCCGCGCTCTGCTATGCGGAGTTCGCGTCCATGATTCCCATCTCGGGCAGTGCCTATACCTACGCCTATGCCACGCTGGGCGAGGTGTTCGCCTGGATGATCGGCTGGGACCTCATTCTCGAATACGCCGTGGGATCCATGACCGTGGCGATCGGGTGGAGCGGGTACTTCCAGCGCATCCTGCACGGGTTCGGTCTCGATCTGCCGGTGTGGATGCGTGCGGCCCCGACGGCCGCGCCCGGAGCGATCGTCAACCTGCCCGCCATCCTCATCGTCCTCGTCATCACGTGGCTGCTGGTGATCGGGGTGCGGGAGAGCGCGCGCTTCAATGCGGCCATGGTCGCGGTCAAGCTGGCCGCGGTGGTGTTCTTCATCGCGGCCGGCGCGACCTTCGTGAAGCCGGAGAACTGGTCGCCGTTTGCTCCGTATGGCTGGCCCGGCATCATGGCCGCAGGCGCGATCGTGTTCTTCGCCTACATCGGGTTCGATGCCGTGTCCACCACGGCGGAAGAGGCCAAGAACCCTCAGCGTGACCTGCCGATCGGGATCATCGCCTCGCTCGTCATCTGCACCGTGCTGTACCTGGCCGTGGCCGCCGTGCTCACCGGCATCGTCCCGGTGACCCAATACAAGAGCGACGCGCAGTTCCTCAACGCCCCGGTGGCCTTCGCCCTGGCGGTCATCAACCAGGACTGGGCGGCGGGCCTCGTGTCGGCCGGCGCCGTGGCGGGCATCACCAGCGTGCTGCTGGTCATGCTCATGAGCCAGCCGCGCATCTTCTTCGCCATGAGCCGCGACCAGCTGCTGCCGGCTGGCGTGAGCAAGGTGCACCCGCGCTACCGCACGCCGTACGTGACCACCATCATCACGGGCGTGGTGGTGGCGCTCTTCGCCGGCTTCCTCCGGATCGACGTGGTCGGCGAGATGACCAGCATCGGCACGCTGTTCGCCTTCGTCGTGGTATGTCTTGCGGTGCTCGTGCTGCGCAAGCGACGGCCCGACGCGCACCGGCCGTTTCGTGTGCCGGGCGGCTCGATGTTCCCCGTGCTGGGCGTGATCTCGTGCCTGTATCTGATGCTCAGCCTGTCGGTGGTCACCTGGGTGCGCTTCCTCGTGTGGCTCGACCTCGGCATGCTGATCTACTGGTTCTACGGACGCCGGCACAGCCCGCTCGCCGACGTGAAGGAGCAGGCGGGGCGCACGGGCTTCGAGGAGTTCGCGAACACGGTCACGATGTTCGGCTACCTCGCCCTGTTCAACGGCTTCTTCATGGCCTTGCTCGGGTTCATGACGGAATTCGGCATCACGACCGAGAACACGGCCCGCTGGCACGAGATCGGGGTCACGGCCCACCAGGCAGACATGGTGGGCCTCGGCCTCTTCGGTCTCGCCGCGGTCATCACCGTCATCGGCCGACTGCTGCAGGGCGCGGCCCGCCGCTCGGCCTGAGGTGGGTTGTGGCGGTCACGCGTGCCGCCCGTCCCGGCCTGGGCCGCATCACGGATTTCGCGTGGTGGATCCAGCCCTCGCGCCTGGCGCTCATCCTCGTGCTGCTGGTGCTCGGCGTGGGCACGGCAGGCTACGTGGTCGTCGAGGGCTGGCCGCTGTGGGATGCGATCTACATGACCGTCATCACGGTCACGACCGTCGGCTACCGCGAGGTGCAACCGCTGACGATTCCCGGGCAGGTCTTCACGGTCGTCCTGCTCATCAGCGGTGTTGGCACCGTGTTCTATACGGTGACGCTCCTGGTCGCCCGCGTCGTCGAGGGCGGCCTCCTCCATCGGTGGGAGTTACGCCAGCGGACTCGCATGATTGACGATCTCTCGAAGCACTTCATCGTGTGCGGCTACGGGCGCATCGGGCGGATCATTGGTGAGGAATTCCGCCGCCAGCAGGTGCCGCACGTGGTCATCGACCGCGATCCGGAGCGGGTCCACCAGATCATCGAGGAGGGCAGCCTGGCGGTTGCGGCGGACGCGTCGGCCGAGGAGACGCTCAAGCGGGTCGGCATCGATCGCGCCCGTGCGTTGATTGCCTCCGCCGGCACCGATGCCGAGAACGTGTACATCATCCTCAGCGCGCGGCTGCTCAGGCCGGACTTGTTCATCATCGGCCGAGCGGAAAGCGACGACGCACGGCGGAAGATGGAACGGGCCGGTGCCAACCGGGTGATCTCGCCCTACCAGCTCGGGGCGCACCACATCGCCCAGACGGCCTTGCGGCCGGCGGTCGTCGATTTCCTCCAGCTGGCCACCAGCGCCCAGCCGCTCGAGCTGGCGCTCGAACAGATTCCCGTGGACGCCGGCGGCGGTCTTGCCGGGCAGACGCTGCTGACCGCGAACCTGCGCCAGCGGTTCGGGGCTATCGTGGTCGCCATCCGACGCGCGGACGGGCGGATGGAGTTCAATCCGGCGGCCGATCTCCAGATGAACGGCGGCGACGAGATCCTCGTGCTGGGCAACCCGGAGAGCCTCAAGGGTCTCGAGCAGGAATCGCGGGGACTGGTGCGCCGCGGGGTGGGGGCAAGGGCATGACGGCGAGACTGCTGGACGGCAACGCGATCGCGGCCCAGATCCGGGACGAATTGCGCCCTCGGGTGGCGGCCTTCGTGGCGGCGCACGGGCGCCGGCCAGGTCTCGGGATCGTGCTGGTCGGCGACGATCCCGCCTCCCACGTCTACGTGCGTAACAAGATCCGGTCGGGCATGGACGTCGGCTTCTCGGTCGACCTGGAGCACCTGCCTGCGTCGAGCACGCTCGAGGAGGTCCTCGGGGTCGTCAGGCGGCTCAATCGCAGCAGCACGCACGATGGCATCCTGGTGCAGTCGCCGCTGCCCCCCGCCCTCGGTGACGATGGCGAGCGCCTGGTCTTCGACACCATCGCGCCGGCCAAGGACGTCGACGGGTTCAGCCCGCTCAACGTGGGCCTGCTCGTCCAGAAGCGGGCGCGGCTCCGTGCGTGCACGCCGGCGGGCATCGTCGAACTGCTCGACCGGTCGGGCATCCCCCTGGCCGGCCAGCACGCCGTGGTCATCGGTCGCAGCGACATCGTCGGCAAGCCGATGGCGATGATGCTGCTGCACCGCGACGCCACCGTCACGATCTGTCATTCGAAGACGCGCGACCTCGCGCGAATCGCGGCAGGCGCCGACCTCCTGGTGGCGGCCATCGGGCGGCCGGCGTTCGTCACGCCGGCCTTCGTCAAGCCGGGAGCAACGGTCGTCGACGTGGGCATGAACCGCGTCACCGACGCGGCGCTCGTCGAGCGCGTCTGCCCGCCCGGCTCCAGGCGTCGGGAACAGTTCGAGAAGAACGGTTCACTGCTGCTCGGCGACGTCGATCCTGCCGTCGCCGACCGTGCCGGCGCCCTCACCCCCGTGCCGGGCGGCGTGGGCCCACTCACGGTGGCGATGCTGATGCACAACACCATCGTCGCGGCCGAGCAGCGGGGCTGACCTCACGCGCGGGCCGCGTGCGCCCGCAAGGCGCGACAGACCTCCTCGGTCTGCCGGTCCGTGTCCGCGAACGACCGGTCGGTCCGTACGACGTGGTCGGCCAGCCGGACCTTCTCGTCGATGGGCCACTGCGCCGCGAGGCGCTGGCGCGCCGCGGTCTCACTCAGGCCATCCCTGGCTTGCACCCGCATCACCTGCAACACGGGCGGGCACGCGGCCACGACCACGACATCGAAGTCCCCGGCCCGGCCTGTTTCGAACAGCAGCGGGATGTCCGCCACTCCGAGGGCGAGTCCCTCCCCCGCGCGCGCATCGAACCACTCCGAGACCGCCGTGAAGACGCGCGGGTGGATGATCCCTTCGAGGTCGCGTCTGGCCGCGGCGTCCGCGAACACGCGAGCGCCCAGTCGAGGGCGGTCCAGCGATCCGTCCGGCCCCAGCACCTCGGCGCCGAATCGCTCGACGAGGGCCGCGAGTCCAGGGGTCCCGCGCTCGACGACCTCCCGGGCCAGGACGTCGGCGTCCACCGTGGACAGGCCGAGCGCCTCGAAGCGGGCCCGCACGTAGCTCTTCCCGGTCGCACTGCCGCCCGTGAGGCCGACGCGCAGCATGCTCATCGCCCCGGCTGGTTCAGCCACTCGCCCTCGTCGCGCGCCGGCGTCAGTCGCTCCTCGACGAAGGTGCTCCACTCGTGGCAGTGCGGGCATTGCCAGAGGAGTTCGGTGCTCCGGTAGCGGCACCGCACGCACACGTGGGGATCCTGGAAGAAGACCGCCTCGCGGTTCGCGGTCATGTACCGCTCCACCTGGCGCGGCTCGAACCGGAGGCTCGACAGGATCTGCCACGCCGCCTGGTGAAGGGTGACAGGGGAGGGATTGATCGCCAGCGCCTCCAGGACGAGGTCGAAGGCCTGGTGAGGATCGCCGTCAGCGGCCACGTGCCGGGCCAGCGCCAGGCGGGCCCGCCAGTCCTGCGGGTTGCCGTCCACGATCTCCCGGCAGAGGGCGGCGAAACGGTCCCGCGTGCCCATCTGTGCGTAGGCCGACGCCAGACGATCGAAGGCGAGGTAGGCGCGATCTGGCGCCACCCGGATGAGTCGTTCCCACCAGTTCGCGGCACCCGCCAGGTCGCCTTCGTGGAATCGGACGTCGCCCAGGTTCAGATAGGCGGGCACCGTCGCCGGTTCACGCTCGAGCGCCGCGCGGAACCAGCGCGTGGCCTCGGCATAGTCCATGCGCTTGAGGGCGTCGCGGCCCAGCTCGTTCTCCAGGAACGCCAGGATCGATCGGTGCCTGGCCTGCTGGTCCGGAGGCGACGCAGCGGCCAGGCGCTGCCTGATCTCGTACGCGTCTTTCCACTGATGCTGGTCCGCGTGGAGTTTCTCGAGATTCGCGAGCGCGTCGCGGTTCTGCGGGTCGAGCTTGAGGACTTCCCTGAAGGCTTCGAGCGCGCGATCCACGAAACCGCCGCGCCGGTAGTCGAATCCCAGGCACAGCAGCACGTAGGAGTGCTCACGGGGACTCAGCCGCGGACGCTGCAGGATCTGCTGGTGCGTCTGGATCGCGCGTCCGACCTGTCCTTTCTCGCGGTACAGGTTGCCCAGCACGATCGGGACCTCGACGCCGTCCAGGTTCAACGCGGCGGCCCGCTGGAACTCCTCGATGGCGTGGTCCAGCTGACCTGAGATCAGGAAGTTGAGCCCCTGCAGGTAGTGGGGCGACCCCCGGACCTTGCGCCGGTCCACGAGCTGCCCCTGCTGCAGCCGATAGCGCTCCGCCACCTTGCCGACGACGAAGCCGACGAGGAGAGAGACGAGAACGGCCAGCAGCAGCGCGTATTCGCTCATCACCGAGGTGGTTCCAGGAACGGCGCCACGAGGGCTGGCCACGCTCCGCGCGCCCGCAACACGAACTCGATCAGCTCCCTCGCGGCGCCTCGTCCGCCCGCGAACCGGCTGACCCAGTCTACGGTGTCATGTACCTCCTGTGCGGCGTCTGCCGGGCAGGCGGAGAGGCCCACGCGTCGGAGCACGGGCAGGTCCAGCAGGTCGTCGCCCATGTAGGCCACTTCGGCCTCCCGCAGGTGGTGCTCCGCGAGCAGTCGCTCGAAGACCACGAGTTTCTCCTGCGTTCCCTGCTCGACGATCGCCATCGCCAGTTGGGCGGCCCGCCGGGCAGTCGCACCGGACGGGCGCCCGGAAAGGATGCCGGTGAGCAGGCCGGCCCGATGCGCGAGGACGATGGCCGTGCCGTCGCGGATCGAGAACTGCTTGGATTCCCCTCCGTCCTCGTGCATGGAGACGGTGCCGTCCGTGAGCACGCCGTCCACGTCGAACAGGAGGAGCCGGACCTGGGCGGCCTTGTCGTCGAGGGTCATGGCTGTCAGAACAGCTCGGTGCGCCACAGGTCGTGGAGGTGCAGGACTCCGCGCGTCCGGTGATCGTCGTCCACCACGATGAGCGACGAGATCTTGCGCTCTTCCATGATCTTGAGCGCCTCGACGGCCAGCAGCGAGCCCGGGATCGTGCGTGGCGTTCGCGTCATGATTTCCGCGGCCGTCCGGTCGATCACGTGGGGCGTGTGCATGTGGCGTCGCAGGTCGCCGTCAGTGATGATGCCCGCGAGCCGGCCAACGTCATCGACGACGCAGGTCATGCCCAGGCCCTTGCGCGACATCTCGTAGATGACGTCGCGTACGGGCGTCGCGAGTCCGACCGAGGGTGTGGACTCGCCTCCGTGCATGAGGGCTTCGGCGCGCATCAGTTTCTTCCCGAGCCGGCCGCCGGGGTGGAGCTGGGCGAAGTCCTCCGGCCGGAAGCCCTTGCGCACGAGCAGCGTCATGGCGAGGGCATCCCCGAGCGCGAGGGCCGCGGTGGTGCTCGCGGTGGGCGCGAGGTTGAGCGGGCACGCCTCCTCGTCGACGCGGCAGTCGAGCGTCACATCGGAGGCCTGCGCCAGCGTCGAACGAGGGTTGCCGGTCATCGCAATCAGACGGGCCCCGATACGCCGGATGTACTCCAGCAGACGCAGGATCTCCTGGGTTTCTCCGCCGTAGGAGAGGGCGATGACGACGTCATTCGCCTGAATGGCGCCAAGATCGCCGTGGATGGCCTCGGCCGGGTGGAGGAAGAAGGCCGGGGTCCCGGTGCTCGAGAGGGTTGCGGCCAGCTTGCGGCTGATGATGCCGGACTTGCCCATGCCTGCCGTGAGCACGCGGCCCCGGCACTCCGCCAGCAGCGTGACCGCGCGCTCGAAGCTATCGTCGAGGCGGCCGATGAGGGCGAGAATCGCCTGCGCTTCGGTTTCCAGGACCTGGCGGGCGAGCGCCAGCGAGACGTCGGCTGGCGTGCCCGACCCGGGTGCGGTCGGGCTCATGGGCGAATGGCTCCGTCGATGCGTGTCAGGCGCCGCAGCAGGCCCGGCAGCAGGTCCAGGCGCAGCGCGTTCTGCGCGTCGCTGCGGGCCACGTCCGGTCGCTCGTGGACCTCGAGGAACACGGCGTCCACGCCCGCGGCCACGCCGGCCGAGGCGAGCGTCTCGATGTACTCCGCCTGCCCGGCGGTGACGCCGTCGCCCGCGCCAGGCAGTTGCAGGCTGTGCGTCACGTCGAACACCACGGGCCAGCCGAGCGAGCGGAGCATCGGGAAGGTCCGCATGTCCACCACGAGGTTGTTGTAGCCGAAGCTCGTGCCGCGCTCGGTGAGGACAATGGCGCGGCCGCCGGCGTCGGTCACCTTGCCGACCGCGTGACGCATGTCGAGCGGCGCGAGGAACTGCCCCTTCTTGATGTTGACCGGTTTGCCCGTGCGTGCGGCGGCCACCAGCAGATCGGTCTGCCGGCAGAGGAATGCGGGAATCTGGAGCACGTCCACCACCTCCGCGGCGCGAGCTGCCTGCCAGGGCTCGTGGATGTCGGTGAGGACCGGGACACCGGCCCGTTCGCGAACCTCGGCGAGCACCTGCAGCCCTTCGTCCACGCCTGGGCCGCGGAACGACCGGATCGACGTCCGGTTGGCCTTGTCGAACGACGCCTTGAAGATGTAGCCCACGCCCGCGGCCGCGGCGATGGCCTTCACCGCCAGGGCCGTGTCGATCGCGTGGGCGCGGCTCTCGATGACACACGGACCCGCAATCAGGGCGAGCGGCGAGCCGCCCCCCAGCGTGACCGCCCCGATGGGGACGGACCTCGTGGTCGGTGCGGACTCCATGGTCAGCCGATGACCTCCTGGGCGAGCGGCGGCGTCACCGCGCGTTGTGCGAGCTTGTGACGATACCCCGCTTCCACGAAACCCGCAAACAGCGGGTGCGGGCGCAGGGGCTTCGACTTGAACTCCGGATGGAACTGCACGGCCACGAACCACGGGTGGCCCTGGATCTCGATCATCTCGACGAACTTGCCGTCGAGCGAACGCCCGACGATCTCGAGCCCGTGGTCCACGAGGGTCTGCTCGTAGAGGCTGTTGAACTCGTACCGGTGGCGATGCCGCTCGTGGATCACGTCGCTCGCGTAGAGGTGGTGGGACAGGGAGCCCGACTTGAGCCGGCACGTGTAGGACCCCAGACGCATGGTTCCACCGAGGTCGTCCACGCCGAGCAGGTCGCGCAGCTTGTAGATGACCTTCGTCGGCGTGTCGGGCGCGCACTCGGTGGAGTCGGCGTCCGCGAGACCGCACACGTTGCGGGCGAACTCGACCGTCGCCCACTGGAACCCGTAGCAGATCCCGAAGAACGGGATGCGCCGCTCGCGCGCCACCTGGGCGGCCTTCATCATGCCCCGCGTCCCGCGGTCACCGAAGCCACCCGGCACGAGAATGGCGTTGGCCCCGTCGAGCAATCCGGCCCCCTGCTCCTGCTCGAGCGCCTCGGCGTCCACCCAGGCGATCCTCGTCCGCAGGCGGTGCTTGAACCCGCCGTGGGCGATCGCTTCGTTGAGGCTCTTGTAGGAGTCCTCCAGGCCCACGTACTTTCCCACCACGTGGATCGTGACCTCGTCCTCGGGGGTGTTCATCCGCTCGACCAGGTCGTGCCAGGCCTGCATGCGCCGTTCGGTGCCAGGCAGGTGCAGGTGTTTCAGCACGATGTCGTCCAGGCCCTCGGCGGCCAGCGCGAGCGGGACCTCGTAGATCGACCGGACGTCGCGCGCCGTGATCACGGCCTCCTCGTCCACGTCGCAGAAGAGGGCGATCTTGCGCTTGATGTCCGGCGGCAGCAGCCGATCGGTGCGGCACAGCAGGATGTCGGGCTGAATGCCGATCGACCGGAGGTCGCGAACGCTGTGCTGCGTGGGTTTCGTCTTGAGCTCGCCTGCCGTGCCGATGAACGGGACGAGCGTCAGGTGGATGTACAGCGTGTTCTCCCGGCCGACGTCCTGGCGGAACTGGCGGATGGCTTCGAGGAACGGGAGACTCTCGATGTCGCCCACCGTCCCGCCGATTTCGATGAGCACGATATCGACGCCGTCGGCGACCGAGCGCATCGCTTCCTTGATCGCGTTGGTGATGTGCGGGATCACCTGCACCGTCGCGCCCAGGTAGTCGCCCCGGCGCTCACGCTGGATCACCGACAGGTAGATCTTGCCAGTCGTCCACGCGTGGTTCTGCGTCGCGACCGACTCGGTGAATCGCTCGTAGTGGCCGAGGTCCAGGTCCGTTTCGGCGCCGTCGTCGGTCACGTACACCTCGCCGTGCTGGTACGGGCTCATCGTGCCCGGGTCGACGTTGATGTACGGGTCCAGTTTCTGCAGCGTGACCTTGTACCCGTGACCTTCCAGCAGGCAGCCGATCGACGCGGCGGCGAGGCCCTTGCCGAGCGACGACACCACGCCGCCAGTGACGAAGATGAACTTGACGGGGCGTTGGGTGGCGGACATGACGACAGCGCGCTCCTCATCGGGGTTCGAGACGGTGACGGACCAGGGCCAGATCCTCGGGCGTGTCGACGCCCACGGAATCGTAGGGGGTCTCCACGGTACGGATGCGGTGGCCCCGCTCGAGCGGCCGCAACTGCTCCAGGGACTCCGCCTGTTCGAGCGGCGTAGGTGGCCAGGAGGCGAATGCCAGGAGGAAGTCGCGCCGATAGAGATAGAGGCCGATGTGCTTGAACGTGACACCGGGCGTGAAGTGCGCCTCCGCGTCCCGGGCCCAGGGGATGGGGGCCCGGGAGAAGTAGAGGGCGTCGCCCCGCTGGTCCACGACGACCTTGACCACGTGCGGATTGCTCAGGTCCGCGGGCGAGTCGAGTCGACGTCGGAGGGTGGCGATCTGCACGTCGGCGTCGTCGAAGGCCGAGAGGCCGGCGGTGACCGAGGCCGGCTCGAGCAGCGGTTCGTCCCCTTGCACGTTCACCACCAGGTCGCACGGCAGGCCCGCCGCGACCTCGGCGATTCGGTCGGTGCCGCTGCGGTGCGCCGGGCTCGTCATGACGCACTCGCCACCGAAGCGGGTGACCGCCTCGCGAATGCGTTCGTCGTCGGTCGCCACGATGACCCGGGCGATGCCAGGGACGGCCGACGCGCGGCGAAAGACGTGTTCGACCAGTGGACGACCCGCGATGGGAATCAGGGGCTTGCCGGGGAGTCGGGTCGATTGGTAGCGCGCAGGGATGATGGCTACCACGTGTGGCGTGGTCTGTCCTGAACGCCCGCGGCCGTGCACGGGGAATGGTAGCACGAGCCGCGCGCGCGGCCCGCGTCTCGGGATAGGATAGAACACGGGAAGAAGGCCGATGGACGCTCGGTGGCTTGCATACATCGGAAGTGGGCTGTTGGCGGCGGTCTCGCTGGCGCCGTCCACCTTCTTGACCGGGCCACGCCCGACGACTACCGCCGCGAAGCCCGCCACGGCGGCGGTCAACGCGCCCATCGACGTGCTCGTCGACGTGGAGCGACAGACCGCGCGCCTCCGTCGGCACCTCGAGGACGCGCCCACGCCGCGAGTGCCAGGCCGCAACCCGTTCAGGTACGCTGCTCGTGCGGCGCCTGTCCGTGAGTCCGGCGGTCAGCCTCGGTCTGTGCGCGCCGTCACACCAGTGCCCGATCCAGACCAGGTGGCCCGGGCGACCGAGCCGCCGCCCCCGCTGCTGCGGCTGGTCGGAATGGCTGAGCAGGCGGAAGGGGACAGCACGGTGCGGACGGCCATCGTCGCGGCGTTTGGTGACGTGTATCTGGTGCGTGTGGGCGAACGCATCGGCCAACGCTACGAGGTCGCCACGATCGGCGCCGACACGGTCGAGGTGCTGGACACCGTCACGCAGCACGTCGTCTCGCTCGAACTGAAGCGATGAAGGGAAGGCGTACGGCGTACGGCGTACGGCACGGCGTACGGCAGATGCGGGACCGATCGTTCGCTCGCCCTGCGGCCCGTCGACCCCTGATCTATAATTGCCCCGCTTTCGCGTGGGGTCCCCCCGGAGATCACGCGCGCACCACGATGGTGCAATCCGCTCGACGCGCCGGAATGGCAAGGGCGGACCGTGGCAACCGGGGCGCTTTTGCACAAGGTTTTCCACAGATCCTGTGAAGAAGTCGTAACGCGCCCGCGGGGATGTGACCTAAAACCCAGTTCTCGTGCCGGTGCGCCGCCGGCCGTGCGGTTCCACTCCCGCGAGCCTTTTTCCTCCTGAGTCACCATGCCGCAGTTCGCCCACCTGAAACCGCCTGCCGAAGGAAACGTGATCACCCGCAAGGACGGCGTCCTCGTCGTCCCCGACGACCCGATCGTGCCGTTCATCGAGGGCGACGGGACGGGTCCCGACATCTGGCGCGCGTCCGTGCGGATCTTCGACGCGGCCGTCAAGAAGGCCTACGGAGGCAAGAAGCGGATCGTCTGGCTCGAGGTGGCGGCCGGCGAGAAGGCCCGCGATACCTATGGCGAGTGGCTGCCGAACGACACCATCGAGGCGGTGAAGCACTACCGCGTGGCCATCAAGGGGCCGCTGACCACGCCGGTCGGTGGCGGCATCCGCAGCCTCAACGTGACGTTGCGGCAGGTACTCGACCTGTATGCCTGCGTGCGCCCGGTGCGCTATTTCGCGGGGACGCCGGCGCCGGTGCGACATCCGGAGTACATGAACGTGATCCTCTTCCGAGAGAACACGGAGGATGTCTACGCCGGCATCGAGTGGGCACGCGGCACCCCGCAGGCCCAGAAGCTGATCGAGTTCCTGGAGCGGGAAATGGGCAAGCGCGTGCGCCCGGATTCGGGAATCGGCATCAAGCCGATCTCCGAGTTCGGCACCAAGCGGCTCGTGCGCATGGCCATCCGGCACGCCATCTCGTTCGGCCGCAAGACCGTGACCCTCGTGCACAAGGGCAACATCATGAAGTTCACCGAGGGAGCGTTCCGGGACTGGGGCTATGAGGTGGCGACCCGGGAGTTCCGCGACCAGGTGGTCACCGAGGAAGAGGTCTGGCAGGGCGCCAGCCGCGAGGGCAAGGTGCTCGTCAACGACCGAATCGCCGACAGCGTGTTCCAGCAGGTGCTGACACGGACGAGAGACTACGACGTCTTCGCGACGCCGAACCTGAACGGCGACTACCTGTCCGACGCCTGTGCGGCGCAGGTGGGGGGGCTCGGGATGGCGCCGGGCGCGAACATCGGTGACGACATCGCGTTCTTCGAAGCGACCCATGGCACCGCACCGAAGTACGCCGGCAAGGACGTGATCAATCCGGCGTCGGTGGTGCTGTCGGGCGTGATGATGCTCGGCTATCTCGGCTGGAAGGAGGCTGCCAGCCTGATCGAGCAGGGGATCGAGCGCACGATCGCGCAGAAGAAGGTGACCTACGACCTGGCCCGCCAGATGGAGGGAGCGACGGAACTGAAGACCTCGCAGTTTGCGGACGCCATCATCGGCAACATGTAGTCAACCGCGGGAGCGCAGTCATGAATCGCAAGGTTTCGGTAGTGGGGGGCGCCGGGAACGTGGGCGCCACTGTCGCGCGGGCTGTGGCCAACCTGGAACTCGCCGACGTCGTCCTCGTGGACATCGCGGACACCAAGGCGGCCGGCATCGCGCTCGACATCCTGCAGTCGTGCCCGATCGAGGGGTCGGACAGCCGGCTCACTGGCGGGGCCGACTACGCGGCGATCGCCGATTCGGACGTCGTCGTCATCACTTCCGGGGTGCCGCGCAAGCCGGGGATGAGTCGAGACGACCTGCTGCAGGTCAACTACAAGATCATGCAACAGGTGACCGAGCAGGTCGTCAAGTACGCGCCCAACGCCATCATTGTCCCGGTCGCGAACCCGCTCGATGCGATGGCCCAGGCCATCTACAAGCTCAGTGGCTTCCCGCGGGAGCGGATCATCGGGATGGCCGGCATTCTGGACTCCGCGCGCATGCGGGCCTTCATCGCGACGGAGCTGAACGTCTCGGTGGAGAACGTGCACGCGTTCGTCCTCGGCGGGCACGGTGACACGATGGTGCCGCTGCCGCGCTTCTCGACGGTGGCCGGGATTCCGATTACGGCGCTGCTGCCCAAGGACCGGATTGACGCGATCTGCGCGCGGACGGCGAACGGCGGCGCCGAGATCACGAAGCTCGTGGGCACGAGCGCGTGGTACGCGCCGGGACTCGCGGCGGCCGAGATGGTGGAGGCGATCCTCAAGGACAAGAAGAAGATCGTGCCGTGCTCCGTGTTCCTGAAGGGCGAGTACGGCGTCAACGATCAGTTTCTCGGCGTGCCGGTGAAGCTGGGTGCGAAGGGCGTCGAGCAGGTGATTGAGATTGAACTGCTGCCGGACGAGAAGACGGCGCTGATGAAATCGGCGGCGGCGGTGAAGGAACTGACGACGGTCATCGGCGTGTAAACCAGGGGTCAGGTCTTTACTTTTCGCATATGGCTCAGCTGAGGGCGTCAGCTGAGCCATACGAAAAAAGTAAAGACCTGACCCCGCGCTACCCCCGCTAGCCCCCGAATCCCGTCGCCGACGATTCCGGGCGCCGCCAGATCGTCGCCCGGAAGTACTGTCGGTTCATGCGCGCGATGCCCGCGATTGAGATCTCCTTCGGGCACACCGCCTCGCACTCGCCCTCGTTCGAGCAACTGCCGAATCCCTCCGCGTCCATCTGATCGACCATCCGCAGCACGCGCCGGTCGGCCTCGGCCATCCCCTGGGGCAGCAGGCCGAGGTGTGAGATCTTGGCCGACGTGAACAGCGCCGCCGAGGCGTTCTTGCACGCCGCCACGCAGGCGCCGCACCCGATGCACGCGGCGAAGTCCATCGCCTGCTCGGCGAGATCCCGCGGCACCGGAATGGCGTTGCCGTCCGGGGCCGCACCCACGTTCGCCGAGACGTAGCCACCCGCCTGGATCACCCGGTCGAACGAGGTGCGGTCCACCACCAGGTCTTTCAGGATCGGAAAGGCCTTGGCCCGCCACGGCTCGATCGTGATGGTGTCCCCGTCCTGGAACCGGCGCATGTGCAACTGGCAGACGGTGGTCCCCGGGTCCGGGCCGTGCGGCACTCCGTTGACCACCAGGCCGCACGTGCCGCAGATGCCCTCGCGACAATCGGAATCGAAGGCGACGGGGTCGTCGCCGTTCCTGATGAGGCCCTCGTTCAGGACGTCGAGCATCTCCAGGAACGACATTTCGGGCGACACGCCCTCCAGCCGGTAGGACACCAGCCGCCCCGGGGCCGTCGGGCCCGCCTGTCGCCATACGAGGAGGTTCAAGGTCAATGGGGTCGTCGACATCTACGGTTCCTCAAAGGCCGGTCAACGGTCCGGCTACTTGTAGCTGCGCTGCGTCGGCTTCACGTACTCGAAGGTCAGCGGTTCCTTGTGGAGCACGGGGCGCTGCCCGACACCGGTGAATTCCCAGGCCGCGGCATACGAGAACTCCGCGTCGTTCCGCATCGCCTCGTTGTCCGGCGTCTGGCTCTCCTCTCGGAAGTGCCCGCCGCACGACTCGCGCCGCTCGAGCGCATCGAACGCGAGCAGTTCCGCGAACTCCAGGTAGTCCGCGACCCGCCCGGCATACTCCAGGTTCTTGTTCAGGTTATTGGCTTCGCCCGGCACCGACACCCGCGCCCAGAACTCCTCGCGCAGCTGCGGGATGCGCGTCAGCG
>CAYLZN010000067.1:0-7919 GCA_964387935.1 uncultured Vicinamibacteraceae bacterium
TTGAGGGGCTGGCGTTCGCAAGAACGTGGGGGTTCGAATCCCCCCTTCCGCACCATCGCTCGCCAAGGCTCGCGCTCGCGCGGACGCGGGGAGTCAGGCACGCCGCCAGCGCCGCGCCGCTGGCTCGGCCGGCGGGCTCGAATCCCTCACGTCCCGCACCGGCTCCCGTGCCACAGGTTCGCGCTCGCGCGGACGCGGGGAGTCAGGCACGCCGCCAGCGCCGCCGCGGCGCACCCGGCGGAACCGGCTGCCCATCGGCGACGAGCGCCCCGGGCAGGACCTTCAGCGCCACATCGCGTCCGAGCGTCGTGTCGCGTGCGCGGTACACGACGCCCACGCCTCCCGCGCCGAGCTGGCCGCGCGCCGTGCGCCGCAGGCCGCAAGCCGATTGTCGGAGTGAGGCTATCGGCAGGCTGCGATGGGTTCAGACGCGAACGAGCTGGGGGAGGTGGTCGAAGTGCCGGTCGCGCGCATGGAGGGCCAGGTTGTGCTGGAGAACCAGCGCCGCCAGCCACATGTCATTGGTCGGAATCGGTGTGCCTTGGGTCCGAAGTTGCCGGAAGACCGAGGCGTAGTGGTGGGTGGTCTGGTCGTCGGGAAAGAGGACCCGCACCCCGTCCTTCAGAAGAAAGCGGCGAAGGGTGCGCTCGTTGTCAGCCTGCCGACGGCCGTGCGAGAAGCCCGCGCGCAACTCTCCCAGCACGACGAACGCCAGGAGGACCTCGTCGGCTTCTTCGAGCAGAACGACCGTTTCTTCAACCCCTTTGCAGAGGTCGACGTACCGGTTGGTGTCGAGCGCGACCCTCACTGCCAGAGGTCCGGATCAATCCGATCCTGATCGGCGAGTGCCTGGTCGACCGCCCGCTCACGTCGCCAGGTCCCGGCGATATCCCTGAGGGTCCTGCGCCTTCTCGGCGAACCGGCCATTCCCGAACCTTCCGAGAGCACCTCGACGGTGGTCTCGTTCAGGCTTTTCCCCGTGGCTCGGGCACGCTGCCGGATCGCAACGTCAACGGCGGCGGGAATCCCCCGAATCGTGTACTGCATGCATCAACTATAGGCTCTGCATGCGTCTCAAGCAAGCGGCTTGCGGCTTGCGGCGAGCGGCTTGCGGCCACAGCGGCGGGCGGCGCAGGGCCAGGCGCGAGCGGTCACGGCCCGCACTATGATGATGGTCAGCGAGTCGCAGGGATGACAGGAGCAACGAGCATGACGGGTTGGGTGATCCGGGCGGTGATGACGGCGACGTTGATGCTGAGCCCGTCGGCGATGGCGGCGCAGAGCCCCACCTTCGACTGTGCCAAGGCGCAGGGCGAGGTGGAATCGCTCGTCTGCAAGGATGCGGGCCTGGCGGCGCTGGACCGGAAGCTCGACGAGGTGTTCAAGGCGGCCACCGCGAAGGCTCAGGGCCGGGAGCTTGCGACACTGCGCGCCGAGCAGCGCGGGTGGGTCAAGGGTCGCAACGAGTGCTGGAAGGCGCAGAACGCGGCCAACCCCGTCTTCCTCACCGCGAGCTGGAAGGCCGAGTCGGTCCGCGAGTGCGTCGAGGGCCAGTACAAGATCCGCACCTCTGAGCTCCAGGCGCTGTGGCAGTTGGTCGCACCGAGGAAGCCGGTGTTCTACGCCTGCGAGAACAACCCCGCCAACGAAGTGGTGGCCACCTTCTTCGACACCGACCCGCCGACGGCTCGACTCGAGCGCGGGGACCGCAGCGTCACGGTCTGGGAGGTGCGGGCCGCGAGCGGCGCGAAGTGCGAGGGTCAGAACGTGACGTTCTGGACCAAAGGGAACGAGGCGACCGTGACCTGGATGCATCCGGCGACCGGCGTCACCGAGGACCTGAAGTGCCGGATGCGCTGATTCCACCCTCCATTGCGACCCGCCTTCGGGCGCTCGAGTTCACGTCGCCCGTCGGCGCGTGGCGGCTGTGCCTCTGGACGCCGTCACCCGACCTCGCCGAGGCCGTCGTCGCCCTCTGGGCCACCGAGGCCCAGACCGTGGCCTTCCGCGAAAGGGTGCTCCCACGCGAGACCGTGGAGTTGATGATCAACTTCGGCGGCCGCCAGACCGTCCACGGTGGAGACGGCGACGCCCCGCGGCACTTCCGCAGGCACTGGGTCTCCGGCCTCCAGACGCGCTGCCTCGAAATCGAGAGCCCGACGGCCGCGCAGCTCATTGCCGCGAGCCTGAAGCCTGCACATGCCGGGCCCCTGCTCGGGCTGGCCGGTCGCGAGATCGCCTCGACGATCGTCCCGCTCGACGACATCCTCGGACGCGCGGCCGATGAACTCGCCACGCGCCTGGAGGAGACCCCGTCGATCCCGGGTCGTTTCCTGTTGTTCGAGGACTTCCTGCGCGATCGCCGACGACGAGGACGGCTCCCCCACCCGACGGCAGCACGCGCCGTGGAGCGCATCCTGGACACCGGGGGACAGGTGCAGGCCCGTGCCCTGCGCGAGGAACTCGGCTGCAGTGCCCGGTACCTGGAACAGGAACTCGGCGAGCGCGTCGGCCTCTCGCCGAAACAACTCGCCCGCCTCGTTCGGTTCTCCCGGGTGGTGGAGCGCATTCGCGTCGCGCCGCACGTGGACTGGACCGCGGTCGCGCTCGACTGCGGCTTCTACGATCAATCGCACTTCAATCGCGAGTTCCGCGCGTTCACCGGCACCACGCCCACAGGATTCCTCGCCTTGCGCGACCCGAGCACGCAGGGCATGATCCTCGACTGAGTGCGCATTCTTACAAGCGGCGGGCACCTCGCCGCGCCTAGGCTGTCGTCAGCAGGAGATGCCCGTGAAGGAGAAACTGTCGTGAACGGGAAACTGGTCTGCGGCCTCGTCGTGGCCGCCGGCGTCAGCCTCGGTGCAGCCTCCGACTGGGCCCTCTATCGGGCGGCGATCGCCGCCGCCGATGGGGCACTGCGCTTGAACGAAACCTCCGCCGCGGTCGGGTGGCTGGCGGAGGCGCCGGCCGCCCATCGTGGCTGGGAGTGGCGGTACCTCGAGGCACTGGCGGACCAGAGCCTGAAGTCCACACCGGCGCACGACGGGCCGGTCACAGGCGTGGCCTTCAGCCAGGACGGACGGCACCTCGCCACCACGTCGACCGACAAGACGGTCAAGGTCTGGAACGTCGAGACTGGCGCGCCGAGCGTGCTCGACGGACCCACCGCGTCCACGTGGTCACCGGCGTTCCGGCCCGGTCACCCGCACCTGGCCGCCATGGGATCTGACGGCTCGCTCCGCGTGTGGAACCACGGCACGCGCCAGCCAGTCGCGAGCTTCGAGAAGCTGGGCAACGGCCTGGGTGCCGTGGCGTGGAGCGCGGACGGCTCCCTGCTCGCCGCCGCGACGTGGACCGTCGAGCGGGGCAAGGGCGTCGTGGGCTGGGTGTACCTCTGGAACTTCGAGTCCCGGACGCTCCTCTGGAAGGCGCCGTACGGCATCAAGCCCATCCCCGCACTCGCATTCCGACCCGATGGCCAGCAGCTCGCCGTCGCGACCTGGGATGGGTGGGTCGGCTTCTTTGCCGTCCCGGGTAACGGCCAGCCAGGACCAGAGGTCAAGGTCCGTCCCACCGACGGCAGCTACACGGCCATGCAGGGCCTGGCCTACTCACCAGACGGCGCGACGCTCGCCGTCGTCGCGAAGGATGGTCTGACGCGCCTGTATCGGACGAGCGACGCCACGCTCGTGCGCGAGCTGGCGGGTCACACGCGGTGGGCCAACACCGTCGCGTTTGCGCCATCGGACCCGTGGATGGTCACCGGGTCGAGCGACGAGACGCTGCGGCTCTGGGACACGATGTCACATCGCCTCCTGCGCGTGCTGCACGGGCACACCGCTTCGGTCAACGCACTCTCGGTGTCTCCCGACGGATCCCGCATCGCCACGGGCGGCGCGGACGGCACGCTGCGCTGGTGGGACGGGGCCCTTGCCGACCTGCGACCGACGGTGTGGGGGCAGGTCTCAGAGAGTGCGATCTACGCCCTCGACTTCACGCGCGACGGAAAACGGGCGGCCACGGCCGCCTGGGGCGGTTCCGTGACGATGTGGGATGCGACCACTGGTCGTGAACTCTGGGCGAAGTCGACTCACGAGGGCTCCGCCAATGCCGTGTCGTTCAGCCCCGACGGCACACGGCTCGTGTCGGGAGGCAACGATGGACGGCTGCAGCTCATCGACGCCTCGAACGGGACCGTGCTGGCCACCTGGGAGCGCGTCGAGGACGGGCGAGCGGCCGGTATAGCCTGGAGCGCGGACGGCCGCTTCGTCTTCTGCCCCTCGTCTCGACCGCACGGCAAGCTGCGGAACGCGGCGGACGGTTCGGTGGCGCGGGTCGTCTCCGGCAGCAAGGGTGAAATCTACGACGCCGCCTTCAGCGCCGACAGCCGATGGCTGGCCATCGCCTGGACGGGGGGCGAGCTGCGCCTGCTCGAACTCGCAACCGGGTCGGAGACCCACGTGAACGAGGCGCACCGGGGCGGCGTTTATGGCGTCGCGTTCGCACCATCGAGCCAGGTCGTGGCGACGAGCGGCGGCGACGGACGAATCCGCATCTGGAGCGTCCCCGACCTTGCGCCTCGCCGAACGCTGGAGGGCCATACCGAGCTCGTGTACAGCGTCGACTTCTCGCCCGATGGCACGCGGATCGCGTCTGCGTCCAATGACTATTCGGTGCGCCTGTGGGCGTCCGACACCGGCGAGTCACTGCTGACGGTGCCCTTCCCGGTCCAGGTCTACGGGGCCCGGTTCTCACCCGACGGGCAGAAACTCGCCGTGCTGCCGATGAACGGGACCGTACAGGTCCTGGACGCACCGGCGCCGAAGCAAGTGCCCTGACGACGCTCCCGCCCTCGCGAGCGCCGGCGCCGAAGGAGCAGCGCTCCGCCGGTAGCCACCAGGACCATCGACCCCGGCTCCGGCACGGCCGTCGGCTCACCGTAGATGAAGTCGTCCATCGCGGTGGCATCGTCGGCGCCGAACTGCTGGAGGTTCAGGTCGAATCCGCCGTTGGTGATGTGCACGCGGAAGACGCTCGCGGTGTCGAAGGTCACGCCCAGGAACGAGAGTGATTTGAAGGACTCCGACTCGCCGGAGACGAAGGGCGCCACGGAGGCCGCATGGAGCAGGAGGCCATTGACGTCGAAGAACTCGAGCCTGGTCGATCCCTGCACCTCGACGTCGGTGAACACCGCTCCGAAGCCACGTACGGTGGCCGACGTCGCCGGCGAGCCGGGGACCGAGAACAGCACGTCCATCTGGTTCGTGCCGACCAGCCCGAAGATCCGCTCCGCGCTGAACGCGGCGAAGTCGGCAGCGTTGTCCGGGCTGTGGTTGCCGAAGAGCGTCGCCACGGGTCCCGGGTTGCCATCACCGTCGGAGTCCGAATCGGCGCTGACCTCGAAGGCGCCTCCCGTCGCGAACTGGGCCCCCCGCACCCGACCGGCCGGGCTCCCGTCCGGCTGATTGAAGAAGTCACCGGGAAACGGGTTGGCGCCCCCGGACGAGAAGCTGTCCGGAACGCCGTCCCAGTTGATCTCCCGTCGCCCAACGCCGGGCACGCAGGCCCCGGTGCACGGGCCGAGACCGCTGTTCACACCGAGCGCGGTGCGGAAAGAATCGACCGTGGCCTGGGTCGAAGCCGCGTTGGCCCCGGAGGCCGAGAATACGATCAGGGCCGCAGCCGCCGGCACCGCGAACACCCCACCGAGCGACGCCAGACAGGCGGCGGCACGGAGAAGCCGGGCGCCGGCCATCGGCCAGGGCAACGTGCGACGTCGGGCGCGAGGCGAGCGGCTCTCTTCCTCAGCGGGTGGTAATCGAGAAGTGCCGCACGATCTTCCACTCCCCTCCGAGGCGCTCCAAGACCATCAGATACTGGCCGTGGTGAAGTTCGGTGCCCACGTGTCGTCGTGTCCGCCCCGTCTCGTACGCAAGCGTTCCGGACACCTTGCCTGCCTCCGCGACGATCGGTTCCAGGCGGCTCCCGGCCGCGATCCCGGGTTCCAGCCAGCGGGCGATTCCAGGATGTCCCTCGAAGGTGCCGCCGTCGCTGACGAGCGCGGCGTGCGGAGCGTAGAGCTCGAGCACGCCCTCCGTGTTCCCCGTGTTGAAGGCGGCGACATAGTGCTGGCGCAGCGCAGCCAGCTCCGCGGCGTCGTCGCCCTCCCGAGGCGCGGGCGCGGGGTTGCGAATCAGGTGATCCAGCGCCGACGAGAACTCCGGCCCGGCGATGGTGTTGTAGTTCGACATCACCACGAGCACCGTCTCGCGCTCGGGGTACACCTTGAAGTCGAAGTAGGTGCCGCGCGCCTGTCCGCCGTGCCCGTAGGCCGTGACGCCGCGAGCGGTCTCGACGATCGTGCCGTAGCCGTAGTGGACATCGGGCGGGTTGTACGACACGTGGCTGCGGGTCAACAGCGCCAGGTGCGCCTTGTCGAGCAGCACCCCGCGCCTGAGCGCGTCGGCGAAGCGCAGGAGATCGTCGACGGTGGTGGAAGCCCCCCCTGCTGACGAACCGCGCGCGCCGAGCGTGACCGGAATGTAGACACCGGGCTTGATGGCGCCAGCATCCATCTCGGGTTCGTACGGCAGCGCCACGCCCGGCGACGCCTCGCCGCGCCGCGGGAAACCGGTCGCACTCATGCCCGCCGGCTCGAAGATGCGCCGCCGGACGTAGTCGTAGTAATTCATCCCCGACGCCGCCTCGACGACGAGTCCCAGCAGCACGTAGCCGGAGTTCGAGTAACTGAACGTCCCCGGCGGCGACGCACCCAGGTGACGCAGGACGAACGGGAGCATCTGCCGCAGCTCCGTGATGGAATCCCACGCCTTTTCGTACTCCGCGTCCCAGTAGTTCCCCGTGCCAGCGGTGTGCGTCAGCAAGTCGTGGATCGTTGCGCGCCTTGCGAAGTCGGCGGCCTGGAAGTCTGGCAGGTGCCTGACCAGCGGATCGGTGAGGGAGAGCTTGCCCGCCTGGGCGAGTTGAAGGACCGCGACCGCGGTGAACATCTTCGAGCCCGACGCCATCCCGAACCGTGATGCCCGCGTCACCGGTGCGTTCGCGTTCGCATCCGCGGTACCCTGCACCAGGCTGAACATGTCCCGTCCCCGGCCGCTCACCACGGCCACGCCGGAGAAGGGCTGCTGTGCCTGCAGCTGCGCCTGGAACCGCTGCAGCCACTGGCTCGCCTCCCCGCTGCCGAGCGGGGCACCTGGGCGCGCCAGCGGTTCGATTGCGATGGCCCGGAACACGAGTTGGAGCCGGTGGCCGTCTTCGGCGATCACGCGGAACTGGTAGTTCTGCCACGACCCATTCCTGGCGTGCTTGCAGTACACGAACACGGCCCGCGCACCGCCGAGGACCTGGACGCTGTACCGCTCGACGCCGCCAAGTTCGGCCGTCGTGGCGCGCATTCGCTCGATGAACTGGCTCTCGCGCCCCTCTCGGCCGAGCCGGGACTCGAGGTGGTCGCGCGCGAAGGCGGCAAGGGCATCACCCTGGGATTTCATGGCCTCGGCGAACGCGGTACCACGCCGCTCCAACAGCGCTTCGACGGGTTCCTGAGCGAGTGCACCCGAGACCGTGGTCAGGAGCAGCAGGATGGACAGGCGCAGACGGCACATCATGCGAGGGTACCTCCCCGGGGAGCCACAGGGACAATCAAGCGATGGCAGCGCCATGTCGCCAGGTGTCAGTGGCCCGTGATATGGTCGCATCTCGCTCCCGAAACTGCATCGAAGGACAGCCTGAGGAGATCGACATGCCCGAGGTGACGACGAACCCGCCCGGATCGTTCTGCTGGCCCGAGCTTGGCACGTCGGACTACGCGGCCGCGAAGGCGTTCTGCACGAGCGTCTTCGGCTGGGACGTCACCGAATCCGAGATGGTGCCCGGTGAGTACTACACCACGTTCC
>CAYLZN010000067.1:7929-21314 GCA_964387935.1 uncultured Vicinamibacteraceae bacterium
GTTCCTCCTGGGAGGCCGCCGCATCGGCGCAGGCTACCAGCTCAATGCCGAGATGCGGAGCCAGGGGGCTCCACCGCACTGGATGTCCTATGTCTGCGTGGCGAACGCGGACGAGACCGCCGAGGCCGCACGGCGGCTGGGTGGCCATGTCGTGATGGGGCCGATCGACGTGATGGAGCACGGACGGATGGCGGTCATCCGCGACCCGCAGGGGCGGTGATCTCAATCTGGCAGCCGAAGTCGCACCAGGGCCTCGGGCGCCGCGACGAGCCCGGGTGTCTCTGCTGGACGGAACTCGCCACGACGGATACGGGGAGCGCCAGGAACTTCTACACCGGGCTCTTCGGCTGGGGCACGAAGCGCTCGGAGGTGAGCCCGGTCAACTACACGGAGTGGCCCGCACATGACGGACTCGACTTCCACGATGAGACAGCAACTCTCGGAACACCTGCGATCCGCCGGTGGCCTCCTGAGCCAGCGACTCGTCGATGCGTTTGCAACCGTGCCACGCGAGCGCTTTCTGCCGCAGGGACCGTGGCTCGTGCGCGGCGAACGTGACCGCGACGCGCGGCCGACACCGGACGCCGACCCCAGGCACCTGTACGAGGATGTGTCAGTGGCGATCCGGGCCGACCGTCAGCTGTACAACGGGGCCCCAGGAGCCATTGCTCCCTGGATCGAGGCCCTCGATTTGGCTCCTGGTCGGCGGGTACTCCAGGTCGGCTGTGGACTTGGGTACTACACTGCAATACTCGCCGAGTGCGTCGGGCCGACGGGGCGCGTCGTGGCGGTCGAGGTCGATGACGTTCTCGCGAGGCATGCTCGCGAGGCCCTGACCGGATACGACGCTGTCGACGTTCGGGTGGATGACGGGCGCCGGCTCGAGGGCGAGCGCTTTGACGCGATTCTCGTCCACGCCGGGGTCACGCACCCCGAGCCTGGCTGGCTGGACGCGCTCGACGCAGGCGGCCGCCTCGTCCTGCCGCTCACCTGCGCGTTCCCAGGACTGGCACCGCTGGGAAAGGGCTACGCCGTGCGCCTCACGGCCACCAATTCCGCACTGACGTATGACGCGCGCCTCCTCGGGATGGTCATGATCTACTCCGCCGTTGGACTTCGAGACCCAGTCCTGAACGCGGCGCTGGGACAGGCATTCATGAAGGGCCCTCCCACGTCCCTGGCCCGCCTTCGTCGTGATCCTCATGATTCCAGCTCTGATTGCTGGTTCCACCACGACTGGTTCTGCCTGTCCCGAACGTAGAACGCTCACGGAAATCGCGGCGATCGGAGCATCGTGGCGCCCACGTCAGCGGGCCCAGGGAAAGAAGATGCGCGCGCAGGGATTCCGTGGGGTCTCGCAGCGCTCGTTCTGGCCGCCTCAGCCTCTCCAGCACACGCGCAGTCCGACGCACTCCCGTACGATCCCGCCTGGCACTCGACCCTGGCTGCTGTCGGGTTTCTCGGCGGCATGCTCGGGCGGAATGGGCGAGGTCTACCGCGCGGGGCTCGCGGGCTCGGGAGCTGTGCCGGCGCGTGCTTCCCGCCAGCGCGCCGACGACCTGACTAGTCCCTGCGGGCGACCGGGCTGGCGCAGGGCCTGAGCCGCCTGCCGCCTCAGGCATGCGCCGGCCCCTCCCAATCTGGCTTATGATGGCCGCTCACCCATGTCCGAAGAGGCGACTCGCACCGGCTCGGGAGCGACGCGTGTCGGCAGACGCTTTGCCACGACCCAGTGGAGCCTCGTGCTGGCCGCCCGCGACGGCACCGACAGCGAGGCCAGACTCGCGCTCGAAGCCCTGTGCGAGGCGTACTGGTATCCCTTGTACGCGCACGTCCGGCGTCGCGGTCACTCGGCCGACGAGGCGCCGGACCTCACGCAGGCCTTCTTCGCGGATCTTCTGGGCCGCGACTTCCTTGGGCGAGTCGATCAGTCTCGAGGGCGCTTCCGGTCCTTTCTCCTGGCCTCGCTGGAGCATTTCCTGTCGCGGGAACGAGACAAGGCGTACACCCTGAAGAAGGGCGGCGGCCGCGTGGCGCTCTCTCTGGACACGCGGGAAGCCGAAGACCGATATCAGCACGAGCCGGAGGACCAGCTCACGCCCGACAGGGCGTTCGAGCGGCGGTGGGGGCTGACCGTGCTTGAGCGCACCATGGAGCGCCTCCGCGCCGAAGCCTCGGGGCAGTCCGAGCGCTTCGACCGCTTCAGGCTGTTTCTCACGGGGTCCGGAGGCGCCCACTATCGCGAAGTTGCGAGCGATCTGGGCATGACCGAGACGGCCGTCAAGGCTGCCGTGCATCGCCTCCGCCAGCGTTACGGCCAGCTCCTGCGCCAGGAGATCGCCGACACGGTCGCCGACCCGGCCGAGGTGGACGACGAAGTCCGCTACCTGCTGGGGGTGCTCCAGCCCTGGCGGTAGCCTCGGCGCGTGACTTTTCCGCACGGATCCGTTTCTCATCAGGTATCGGTTGTCAGGTATCGGTTGTCAGTGGCCAGTGGCCAGTGGCCAGTTGCCGCTGGCCTGAGCCGCTTGCCGTGAGCCGAAAGCCGACATGTCTCTTGTCACCTCAGAACCCGACCGGTGCCCGGATTGCGGCGCTCCCCTCACGTCGGAGCCGTGGGCGGCTGGGCTGTGCCCGTCGTGCCTGCTCGGGTTGGGGCTCACTGACCGCGCGGACCTGCCAGCGGCGGGCGAGGCGGAAGCCCCGCTGCCGACGGGGCGTGTCACGACGCCCTCGCTGTCCTCCGGCCAGGTCCTCGGCAACCGGTATCGCCTTCGCGCGCGTCTCGGCGTCGGCGGTATGGGCGAGGTGTTCCACGCCTTCGATCTCAAGCTGCAGGTGGACGTCGCCCTGAAGGCGGTGCACCCGGCGCTCCTTGCGGACGGGCGGGCGCTCACCGCGCTGCGCCAGGAGGTGCGTGCGGCGCGCGAGGTGGTTTCGCCCAACGTGTGCCGCGTGTTCGACCTTGTGGAGATCGACGGCCGGGAGCTGGTGTCGATGGAGTACGTGGACGGAACCACGCTGGCCGACGTGCTGCGGGAGCGCAGTCCCCTCTCGCTCCAGGAGGCGAGCGAGGTCGCCTCGCAGTTGCTCGCCGGCCTCGAGGCCATTCACGTCGCCGGGCTCGTGCACCGCGACATCAAGCCAGAAAACGTGATGGTGACCCGGTCGGGCCGTGTGGTCGTCATGGACTTCGGCATCGCTCGCGCCGTGTCGCCGGTGCGCGCAGAGACCATCTCCGGCACCCCCGCGTACATGGCCCCCGAGCAGGCCCGCGGCGAGGCCGTCGACCTCCGTGCGGACCTGTTCTCGGCGGCCATCGTCCTGGCGGAGATGGTCGCTCCGGACGGCGTTCGCGATCGGCAGCGGCGCGAGGCGGTCTGGCAGGGTGTCAAAGCCACTCCGCCGAGCGTCGGCAAGACGCCGTGGGCAGCCGTGCTCGGTCGGGCCGTGCTCCCGGTCGCCGCCGAGCGGTACCCCACGGCGTCGGCGCTTGCGCGCGCGCTGGAGGAAGTGACGCTGCGGACCAGCGGCGACGAAGGGCTCCGCCCGTATCCAGGCCTGGCGGCCTTCACCGAACGCGACGCGGGCTATTTCGTCGGCCGGGAACTCGAAATCGAGGGCATGTGGAAGAAGCTCGAGCGGGCGCACCTGATCGCATTGATGGGCCCGTCGGGCGCCGGCAAGAGCTCGTTCCTGCGCGCCGGTCTGGCCCACACGGCGCCGCACGGCTGGCGGGTCGTGATCGCCGCGCCCCGTGATCGCCCCTTTGCCGCACTCGCGCAGGCGCTCGCGCCGGAACTGTCGGGCGACGTCGAGGCCGTCGCCAGGCTGATCGACTTCGAACAGCCAGCAACCGCGGTCGAGGTCGTCGGCCGCTGGCGTCGCCGGCACGTCCAGGCGCTGCTCATCCTCGACCAGTTCGAGGAGCTGTTCACCCAAAGTCCGCCGGACGTCCAGGAGCGGTTCGTGCAGCTGCTCGGCCGGTTGGCCCTCGACGCCGACGTGCACGTGCTGCTCTCGATGCGCGACGACTTCCTGTTCCACTGCCATCGCTTCGAGAGCCTGGCGCCGATCTTCTCGCACCTGACGGCCATCGGGCCCCCGACGGGTGCCGCCCTGCGTCGCGCGCTCGTGCAGCCTGCGCTCAAGTGCGGCTATCGGTTCGAGCACGAGGCGGTCGTCGAAGAGATGCTGGCCCAGGTCGCGGGCGAACGCGGCGCCCTGCCGCTCGTCGCCTTCGCGATGTCGCGCTTGTGGGACACACGCGATCGCGAGCGCGGCCTCCTCACCCGGGCGGCGTACGACGAGATCGGTGGCGTCGCGGGAGCGCTGGCGCAGCACGCGGAGGCCACGCTCGAACGCATCGGCCAGGACCGGGTGCCGCTCGTGCGGGAGCTGTTTCGCAACCTGGTGACGGGGCAGGGCACGCGCGCCACGCTCGGCCGGGAGGAACTGCTGTCCGTGTTTGCCGACGGCACGTCACGCGACGCGGCCAGCGTGTCGGCTTCGCGCCGGCAGCAGGCCGGAGACGTGCTCGACGCGCTCATCGACGCCCGGCTCCTCACCGCGTACGAGGTGCAGTCGGCCGACACCACGACGGGCGACCGCCGCGTCGAGATCGTGCACGAGTCGCTACTCACGGCCTGGCCGCGCCTCGTGCGGTGGCAGACGCAGGATCAGGATGGGGCGCAGTTGCGCGATCAGCTCCGGCAGGCCGCCAGGCTCTGGGAGCAGCGCGGGAAGCCCGACGATCTGCTCTGGACCGGGACATCGTTTCGGGAATTCGAGCTGTGGCGCGAGCGCTACCCCGGGACACTCTCGGCGGCCGAGGAGACGTTCACGAGCGCCATGACGGCCCGTGCGCTGCGCCGCCGCCGTCAGCGGCACGCGGCCCTGGCGGCCGTGGTCACGACGGCGATCCTGATGGCCACGGCGATGGGCGTTCTCTGGCGCCGGAGCGAGGGGGCACGCGGGCAGGCGGTGGCAGCGGCCAGGCAGGCCGAGGCGCAGCAGCTCTACGCGCTCGGACAGGTCGAGCTGGAGCAGAACCCAGGAGCGGCGCTCGCCCACGCGCTCGCGAGCCTCGAACGCGCCGACACGCCGCACGTGCGGCTCTTTGCCCTGCGAGCCCTCTGGCAAGGGCCCGTGCCATTCGTGCTTTCCGCAGTCCAGTCGGCCGTTGGAACATCGTCGCTCAGCTTCTCCCGCGACAACACCTGGCTGGCCGCGGTGAACCAGGTCGACGGCACGGTGCGGCTGTGGACGAGCGACGGGTCCGCCCGGCGGGAGATTCCGGGGGTTCGCACGCCTGGCAACTTCGCGTGGGGCGACTTCAGTGCCGACAGCCGGTCGGTGGTCGTCACCCGGTCGGATTCCTTGAGGATCTACTCGGTCTCGACGGGCGAGGAGGTGCAGCGGATCGACGGGGCCTTTCGATGGGGCATGGTGAGAGGGCCCCGCCTGATCACCGGCTCATTTGCCGAGCCGACCCCGGACGGACGCATGAGACGCCTCATCAGAATCTGGCCGCTGGATGGTTCATCGCCACAACCGACCTCCCAGGTCGTGACGGGTCCCCGAGGGGCGGGGGGGACGTTCGATCTCGATCCGTCGGGCACCTCGATGCTCAGTGTCTATGGCGAGCGCCTCTACGAGACCTCGTTGAACGGTGTCGGCCGCCCGGAACAGCAGATCGTGGTGCCAGGCTCCGTCAGGTCATTCGTGGTCGCCTCGGACGGCACGCGGATTTTCACCTGGGACGATCAGGGGCGGGGGCACGCCTGGTCGCGTGGCAGTGGGACGCCGTTGCCGGCACCGCGGCTGGATCAGCCCGCGGGCACGTCTGCCGCCGTCGCCTCGAGTTCGGACGCGCGGTGGCTGGCCGCGACCAACGGTGCCCCGGAGGTCCAGGTCTGGGATCTCGATGGACCGGTGGATGCCGATCCGCTCGTGCTGCAGACAGGCGATCAGGCGCCACGAGTGGCCTTCGACGCCGGGAACTCCTGGGTCGCCACGCAAGGCCGCCGATGGCTGGCGCTCTGGCCGTTGGCTTCAAATCATCCGTTCGTGCTGAGGGGACCCGAGAAGGGCTTCCGTGACGTCATCTTCGATCCACGTGGTCAATGGATTGCTGCCGGGGGAGTGCCCCAGGGGCAGCTGTGCATCTGGCCGATGCACGCGCGTGGCGTTGCCGATCGAGTGACCATCGATCTCCCCGCACCCATCCTGAATCTCGAAGCGTCACCACGCGGCGATGTCATCGCGGTCGCCACCTTGCGGGAGGGCGTCTGGCTGGTTCCGATCGATGGGCGTCAGCCAGAGCGACTCCAGGGCTTCAACGGCATTGTGGCTGCACTCGCGTTCGACAACGACGGCCAGCGGCTCGCGGCGGGGGGTGGGCTCGGTGGCGAGCTGACGTCTCGGGGCGAAGCGGTGGTCAAGATCTGGGATCTCGGCACCAGGGGCGTGCAGGTCCTTGACGCTGGCGACAACAGCATGATCAGCGGAGTCGCCTTCACATCGGACGGGCACCTGCTGTCCACTGGCCCGGCCGGCCTTCGCCTGTGGGACATCGAGGCGAAGACCTGGACGTTGCTGCACGAAGGCGTCGCCAACGCGTCCGGCAGTCCAGATGGTCGGTACATCCTCGGGCTCCGGGGGGCGTTGCGGCCGGGGGGCATTGTCGGGACGGCATTCGTGCACGACCTGCAGCAAGGCCGGTCGCGGGACCTCGCCACGCACGGTACCGAGATCACATCTGTCGCCTGGCATCCGTCGGGCACAGTCGTCGCGACGGGCAGCCGCGATGGCACCCTCAGGATTGGGCCGTTCACCGGCGAGGAACCCCACCTGTTGTTTGGTCACGACGCCTTCGTCTCGGGCTTGGCGATCGAGCCTGGTGGACGTCGGATCGCCTCGGCGGCCGACGACGGCACGGTGCGGGTGTGGCCGATGCCGGAAGGTCAGCCGCTGCACACGCTGCCACGCGAGGTCCTCCTCGAGCGCCTTCGCTCGCTCACCAACCTCCGCGTGGTCGAGGACGCGTCTTCCCCGAACGGGTATCGACTCGGCTTCGAGCCTGCCCCGGGGTGGAACCGGAAGCCGCCGCGCTGGTAGCGCGGCCAGGAGCCATCGATGTCGCCCCCACGCACTCTGCTTGGAACCATCGTCGTCGCGGCAACCGGCCTCGTGCTCGCAGTGCCCGCGGTTGCCCAGGTGCAGCGCGGCACGATCTACGGCACTGCGCACGACGCCACGAAGGCGGTGCTGCCAGGGGTCGTGGTGCAGCTGACCTCGGACCTGATCGCGCCGATCGAGACCGTCACCGGTGCCCGCGGCGAGTTTCGCTTTCCCGACCTCGACCCGGGCTCGTACTCGCTGAAGGCCGTGCTCGAGGGCTTCGCGCCGTACGTCCGCCAGCCCCTGCTCGTGGGCGTCGGCACGAGCATCGAGATCCCGGTCGAACTGGTCGTGTCCGGCGTGACAGCCGAAATCGTGGTGACCGCCGCGACGCCGGTGCTCGACGTGCGCAGGCACGGCCAGGTCTCGAATTTCGACCAGGTGATGTTGAGCGAGATCCCGACGGCGCGCGACCCGTGGGCGCTGATGCAGCACGTGCCCGGGGTCTCGATTTCGCGCCCCAACGTGGGGGGCTCCGAGAGCACCACCCAGGCGCAGTTCGCGGCGCGCGGCGACGACGGGTCGAACACGATGTGGAGCATCGATGGGGTCACCATCACGGACATGGCCGCCGTGGGGACCAGCACCACCTACTACGACTTCAACCTGTTCGAGGAAGCGCAGTTCACGACGGGGAGCCTGGACTCCCGGCAGCAGACGGGCGGGCTCGCGATCAATCTCGTCACGAAGCGTGGCACGAACGCCTGGCGCGGCTCCGGCCGCACGTACTTCAGCAACGACGCGCTGCAGGGGGAGAACATCGCGGACGCACTGAAAGCGCAAGGCCTCTCCGGCAACCGCATCCAGCAGTTTGCGGAGTACGGCGCCGACGGCGGCGGATCCCTCTGGGAGCGCAGGGCCTGGTTCTGGGGCGCGGCAGGACGCACCGACGTTCGCCAACTGGCCATCAACGGATTCCCCGACAACAGCATCGTCAACACGCTGGCCAGTCGGGTGGATGCGCAGATGGGCTCGGCCAGCCGGCTGTCGTTCCTGTATCACCGCGGCGAGAAGCTGAAGGACGGTCGCGCCGCGGGCGTCGATCGCCCACCAGAAACGACGTGGGACCAGAGTGGCGCGACCAATATCTACAAGGCCGAGGTCTCACAGGTGTTCGGGCCGGCGCTCTTCCTGTCGGCGAAGTTCGCGTACGTGGACGTGGCGTTCAGGCTGACGCCGCAGGGTGGCCTGGATGCCCAGGCGTATCGCGACTTCGCCACGCAGATCTGGCATGGCAGCTTCAACTACTCGTCGAGCGAACGCCCGCAGTACCAGACTCAGCTCGACGGCTCCTGGGCGCGAGGGCGGCACGACCTCAGGTTCGGATTCCACTATCGGCAGACGGAGTCCCTCGAGGAAACGGGCTGGCCCGGAGATGGAACCTTCACCATCGTCAACGCCGAGCGGCTCGGCTTGCCACCGGGGGTGGGCTTCGCCAACCTGACGCGCGCCGCGGCGGTCGCGTCCGAGACCGCGACGACGAGCCTGTACCTGGGCGATGTCATGACCGCAGGCCGATGGACCCTGGACCTCGGGCTGCGATTCGACGCGCAGCGCGCACGGAACGTCGCGTCGGAGACGGGGGGGAACGGCCTGGCCCCGTCCGTCCTGCCACCGCTCGAGTATTCGGGCGGGTCGGACCGGACCTGGCGCGACCTGTCCCCGCGCGTGGGTGCCACCGTCCGCCTGACCGATCGGACCATCGCCCGCGCCAGCTACGCGCGGTTCTCGAGCCAGATGGGATACGCCGTGGGCACGTTCGACAACGCGGCGCGCGCGGCGACCATTCAGTACACGTTCCGGGACACCAATGGTGATCACCTCGCCCAGACGTCGGAGCTGCTCGGCCCGACCGGGAGTGTCACCAACGTGAACCCGGCCGACCCTGCGGCGCCGTACTCGCCGAACCAGGTCGATCCCGACATCTCCTCTCCCGCCTCGCAGGGGTTCTCCGGAGGGGTGGAGCGGGAGGTCATGCCAGAATTCTCCCTGGGCGTGAACGTGGGCTTCCGTCGCGCCTCGAACGCGACCTGGGCTCCCTTCATCGGCCTCACACGGGACTCGTTCGTGGAGTACCGGACTGCCGGCTCTGGCACCGTGGTGTCGAGTACGCCGGTGTACCGGCTCGCGCCCGGCACCTCGCTCCCGCCCGGCAACGGGCGCGTGCTCACCAACCGGGAGGAGTACGCCCAGCGCTCCTGGAACGTCGACCTCGTCGGCACGAAGCGGCTCGCCAACCGCTGGATGGTCCGTGGCCACGTGACCCTGCAGCAACAGCACGAGTACTTCGACGATCCGGCGCAGTCCATCCAGGACCCGACGCCGCGGTTCGATCCCACCATCCCGCTGGCGAGCGGTTTCGTGGACGGCGGCCTCGCCGTGAACCTGCAGCCGTTCTCCGAGTTCATCCTCCACGCGACGTGGCTGTACAGCCTGTCTGGCCTCTACGAGTTGCCGTGGGGCATCAACGTGGCGGGCGCGCTGTACGGGCGCCAGGGGTATCCGCGCGGGGACATCATCACGATCAATCGTCCGGACGGGCTCGGGCTCACGCCGGTGCTGGTGGATCGGGACATCGACGCGGGCCGCTACGCGGGCCTCCACCTCCTCGACCTGCGCGTGCAGAAGAAGATCCGGCTCGGACGCGCCAGCGCCACCCTCGATCTCGACCTGTTCAACGTCTTCAACACGGGCGTCGTCTTGCGGCAGTTCCGCGAGGCGGCGTCGACGTCGTTCGGCAACCCGCTGGAACTGGTGGCGCCGCGGCTCGTGCGGCTCGGATTGCGGTTCACGTTCTGAGGCTCGGCTCCTCAAGGGGTCAGCACTCTGCTGATGACACCGGCATCAGCCGTGGTGCCAACATGGCGATCGCGCGGACCTTCCCGTGGAAGCATCGGACGTTCGTGGACGTCGGCACGGCGCAGGGCGACCTGGCCGCGGGCTTCGACTACACGGGAGCCGAGTGCTCCAACTGGATGAAGGCGGCGGGATTCTCGGCGACACGAGTCGAGCACCTGGTCGGCTCGGACTCGATGGTGGTGGGGATCAAGTAACGCCGATCCCTGTCGCGCGTGGTACGCCGCCTACCGTGCCTTGAACTGGAAGCTCCTGACCGCCTGCTCTTCGTTGTCGAAGGTCTCGAAGTTCATGAGCAGCTTCGTCATGCCGAAGAGCCGCTGACCGCGCGTGTTGAGGTTCACGAGTTTCATGTCGCCGCCCAGCTCGCGCAGGGTCTTGAGCTTGGCGGCAATCATGCCGATGCCGGCGCTGTCGATGTAGCTCACGCCGCCCAAATCCAGCAGGATCCTGATCCGCCCCCGATCCACCAGACCGTGGATGCACTTCCGCATCGCCAGATCCCCGTCGTCCAGCGTGATCTCGCCCGTCAGCACGAGCGTGGTGACGTCACCGGCTTCGCGTTCGTCGATGGTCAGCTTCGATGTGGCCATGGGTCTCCTAGCGTCTCAGGTCCCTGATCCAGATGTCGGTGAACTGCATGTGCCCGTCGCCCCCTGAGTGGAGCTGCAGGGCGATCGGGCCGTCCAGGAACGGCGCGTGCGGATCGGTGAAGTCGATCATCGGCACGCCGTTCAGGCGCGCCAGGTAGCGGTTGCCGCGAACCACGCAGAGCAGCTCGTTCCACTCGTTCCGACGCACCACGGTCTCGTTCTCGGGCGCCGGCCACACGATCCAGCCCCTGCCGAACCCGTAGACGCCGGCGGTATGCCGGTTCACGTTGCAGTCGATCTCGAACTGCGCTCCCTGGCTCACGTCCACCGTCCCGGGTTTGAACCGCGTGTGGAAATAGACGCCGCTGTTGCCGGTCCCGACGCACTTGAACCGCAGGTGCAGTTCGAAGTCCTGGTAGTCCCTGTCGGTCTCCAGGTAGCCGTACGCGGTCGAGGCCGCCTTCCCCACGATGACGCCGTCGATGACCGACCAGTCCTCCTGGCCGACCTTCTCCCAGCCAGTCAGGTCCCTGCCGTTGAACAGTTGCACCCAGTCTTCTCCCGGCGGCTTCGAGGTCGGGCGCGCAGGCAGCGTGCGGACCTTGATGTTGCGGAAGTACACCTTGTTGCCGTGATCCTGAAGGCCGATGCGGCCCTTGCGCGCGCGGCCGTAACCCGGAAAGTCCTTCCATTTGCCGGCTTTGACCAGGCGCTCCCACTCGGGCGTCCAGAGCTCGTACGCCACGACCCGCTCGCCGTTGAGCCAGTGCTCCACCTTGCCGTGGTCCACGACGATCCGCGAGGTGTTCCACTGGCCCACGGGCCTCGCGGCCTGCCTCGACGGCGGGTGCATGGCGTAGTTCGCCCCGGATTTCTGCCAGTCCTCGAGCCTGTCCGGCCAGCCGTCATCATCGATCAGCTGGTACTCGGGCCCGGTCGCATAGACCATCTGATAGCCCTGCTCGACCACGTTGAAGAAGAGGCCGCTGTTGGCCCGCGGCGCGAGCTTCCAGTCGACCCTCAATTCGAAGTGCTCGAACTCCGCGTCCGTGACGATGTCGTTGGCGTGATCGCCGCCCTTGCCGAGGGCGATCAGTTCACCGGCGACGACCTCCCAGCCGACGACGGAGTCGCGGCCGAACCCGTGCCAGCCGGCTGTGGTCGTTCCGTCGAAGAGCAGCGTCCATCCGGCTGTCTGCTCGGCGGGCGTGAGCGTGTTGGGCGCGGGCCCGCCCGCGGGCGCCTGGGCCAACGCCGGGCCGGTCGCGAGCAACAGCCCGCACAAGGCGGAGGCGATCCCAGGGCTCACACGAACTCGACTCATACGGACCTCACCATCTTCATCGCCACGGGATCCCAGCCGATGGCGCGCTGCTCGTAGTAGCTCAGGTTGCACGCCAGCGCGGGCGCGGCGGCGCGGTAGCCGAACACGGCGTCCTCGACGATTGACGATGCGCGGCCGCGGACCGCATTGAAGAAGTGCGTGAAGTGATCGTAGTGCGCACCCTTGTACCCGGGGTCGGCGAGGAACGTCGTCGCGGCGGTCGAGAGCAGCGCGCTGCGCTCGAGGTCCGCCGCGGGTTCGGGATCGTGCATGAACGCCGGCTGGATCGCCCGCGTGGGATCCCAGGCCTTGTTCCGGCGGAGCACGACGCGTTCCCATTCGACGTCGAGCGATCCCTCGGCACCCACCAGGCGGAGGTAGGTGCTGCCCGAGGTGCCGTCGGCGAAGTTCACGCGCAGCGAGAGATTGAAGGGTGGATGCGCCGACGTCTCCGGGTAGTCGAACATGCCGAGCATGACGTCGGCGGCGTCCCGGCCGTCCTTCCAATGCCGCAGGCCGCCCGTGGCCATGATTGACGTCGGCCCGAGCGAATTGGTGATGAAGTGCAGGCTGGAGAACAGGTGCACGAACAGGTCCCCGGTGACCCCGGTGCCGTAGTCGCGGTAGTTGCGCCAGCGGAAGAACCGGATGGGATCGAACGGGTGCTTCGGCGCCGAGCCGAGGAAGCGGTCCCAGTCCACCGTCTCGGGCGACGCATCCTGCGGCACCGCGTACTGCCACGCGCCGGTGGGTGAATTGCGCGCCCAGAAACCCTCGGCGTAGTTGAGCCGTCCGATGGCCCCGGCCGCGAGCAGTTCCCGCGCCTTCTCGTTCCCCACCGAGCTGAGGCCCTGGCTGCCCACCTGGAAGACGGCGCCCGTCTTCCGTTGCGCCGCGATGACGGCTTCGCCCTCGCCGAGGGTCTGCACCATCGGCTTCTCGCAGTAGACGGCCTTCTTCGCTTCGAGGGCCTCGACCGAGATCTGGCGATGCCAGTGATCCGGTGTGGCGACGATGACGGCATCGACGTCGGGGCGGGCGAGCACCTCGCGGTAGTCGCGGGTGGTGAAGAGGCCTGGGCCCCAGGTTGACTGGGCTTGGTCGAGGCGGCCCGTGTAGAGGTCGCAGACGGCCACCAGTTCGATGCCGGGCACTTTCAGGGCCGTCGTGGCGTTCTCGGTGCCCATCATGCCGGCGCCGATGAGGCCGACCTGGATCCGGTCGTTGGCGGGGACGGGCGGCGGGGCCTGGCGGGAGAGGGTCACGGACCCGGGCGCGGCTGCCAGGCGCCGCGTGGCTGCCAGGGCGGCCGTGCCGGTGATCCCGCCCAGCACCCTCCGTCTCGAGACTCTGGGATGGCGTGTCATGAGCGCGCAGTCTACTTCAAACGGCCGCCGCGTGATTCGGCGGCCCGCACTCGGGTAGGCTAG